>CAXTCO010000225.1:0-4376 GCA_964242255.1 uncultured Caulobacteraceae bacterium
GCACGTGGACGCCCTCGACCTCGGCCCGCTCGCCCCCCTGCGCGCCGGCGGCGACGCGCCCGCCGCCCTGGTGATCGGCCAGGACGTGCTGCGCACGACGGTGCTGGAGCTGGACTTCCCCTCCGGGCGGCTCGCCTTCCGCCCGCGCGCCGCGCCGCCCGGCGAGGCCGTGGCCGTGCCCGCCCGCAAGTCCGGCGACGAGCTGGTGGTGGAGGCGTCGGTCGAGGGCTACGCCGTCGCCGCCGTGCTCGACACCGGTCTCAGCGCGGCGCTCGCCCTGTCGGAGGAGCTGGCCGCCGCCGCCGGCCTGCTCGCGTCCGGCCGCAGGGTGCGCGCCACGCGCAGCGTGACCCTGGGCGGCGCCGCCCCCGGCCGCGAGGTGCTGGCCGACACCCTGAGCTTCGGCGGCCGCACCCTGCGCGGCGCGCCCGTGGCGGTCTACACGCGGCCGAGCGTCAGCCTGATCCCCCGCGCCCTGCTGGGCTCGGGCGCCTTGCGCCGCTCCCGCGCCTGGCTGGACCTCGGCGGCGGACGCCTGTGGCTCAGGCCCGCGGAGACGCGCGTGCGGTCGCTCCGCCTCGGCTGAACCCGCCGCGCGGCGTGGACTTGGGCGGGGAGGGGGCGGTATGCACCTTTTCCCGCCCGCGGAGCGCACGTCATGACGAGTTCGGCCGAATGAGCCGCAAGATCTTCCCCGACGCCGCGGCGGCGCTGGACGGCCTGCTGCACGACGGCATGACTGTGATGTCCGGCGGCTTCGGCCTCTGCGGCAACCCCGAGAACCTGATCACCGGACTGCTTCACGCGGGCGTGAAGGGGCTGACGGTGATCAGCAACAACTGCGGCGCCGACGAGCGCGGCTTGTGGGTGCTGCTGAACGCCGGGCAGATCGACAAGATGATCTCGTCCTACGTGGGCGAGAACAAGCTGTTCGCCGACCTGTATCTCTCCGGCAGGCTGCAGCTGGAGCTGAACCCGCAGGGCACCTTGGCCGAGCGCATCCGCGCGGGCGGCGCGGGCGTCCCCGCCTTCTTCACCAAGACGGGCGTCGGCACCGTGGTGGCCGACGGCAAGCCCCTGCAGGAGTTCGACGGCGAGACCTACGTCATGGAGCGCTGGCTGAAGGCCGACCTCTCCATCGTGAAGGCTTGGAAGGCGGATCCTGAGGGCAACCTCGTCTATCGGGAGACGGCGCGCAACTTCAACCCGATGATGGCCACCGCGGGCGAGGTCTGCGTGGCCGAGGTGGAGGAGATCGTCGAGCAGGGCGCGCTCGACCCGGACCATATCCACACGCCGGGCGTCTACGTCGACCGCCTGATCGTCGGCCGCGACTACAAGAAGTGGATCGAGCAGCGCACGGTGCGCGAGAGACAGCCTGCGACCGCCGAGACGGGGAGCGAAATCTGATGGCGTGGACGCGGAACGACCTGGCTCAGCGCGCGGCCAAGGAGCTGCGGGACGGCTTCTACGTGAATCTCGGCATCGGCATCCCGACCCTGGTGGCCAACCACGTGCCCGCCGGCATGACCGTGACGCTGCAGAGCGAGAACGGCATGCTCGGCATCGGCCCCTTCCCCTACGACGACGAGGTCGACCCCGACCTGATCAACGCCGGCAAGCAGACCGTGACGGCCTTGCCGACCACCAGCTTCTTCAGCTCCGCCGACAGCTTCGCCATGATCCGCGGCGGCCACATCGACCTCGCCATCCTGGGCGCCATGCAGGTCAGCGGGGAGGGCGACCTCGCCAACTGGACGGTGCCCGGCAAGATGATCAAAGGCATGGGCGGCGCCATGGACCTGGTGGCCGGCGTCAAGCGCGTGGTCGTGGTGATGGAGCACACGGACAAGTCGGGTGCTCCCAAGCTCCTGCCCGCGTGCGACCTGCCGCTGACGGGCAAGGGCGTGGTGGACCTCGTGATCACCGACCTCGCCGTGTTCACCGTCGATAAGGCGCGGGGCGGGCTGACGCTGATCGAGCTCGCGCCGGGCGTGTCGGCCGACGAGGTGCGGGCCAAGACGGCCGCCGACTACCTCGAGGCGCTCGCCGCCGCCTGACGCTGCGCCGCCAGGGCGGCCGCCGCCGGAACCACCCGCGCCAGCATCGCCGCCACGCGCGCCACCCCCGCCGCGTCGGCGACCAGGTCCTGGCGCACCTCCAGCTCCAGGTAGTCCAGCCCGCGCGCCGTGGTGTGGGTGGGGGCGGTGTGGTCGATCAGGTCCATGGCGTAAGGTTCGTTGTCGCCCACCGTCTCGCCGGGCTCTCGCCGCAGCAGCTCCAGGGCGGCGAGGGGGATGGGAGAGTTTCCGGCGTGCAGGACGCCGAAGGTCCACGGCCGGTCGAAGCCGTTCATGCGCGGCGTGAAGCTGTGCACCAGAACCAGCACCGTGCCGACGCCCGCGGCGGCCCGGGCGTCCAGCTCCGCGCCGATGGCCGCGTGGTAGGGCGCGTGCACCTCCGCCACCCGCGCCGCCCGCGCCTCGGGCGACAGGCCGACGTTGGCGGGGATCGGCTGGCCGTCGGAGATCTCGGGGATGGCGTCCGCCCGCGAGGGCTCGCGGTTGCAGTCGATCACCAGCCGCGACCAGCGCTGCTTGATCACCGCCGCGCCCCACGCCTCGCCCAGGGCGTCGGCCAGGGCTGCGGCGCCGATGTCCCAGGCGATATGCCGCTCCCACCCCTGCGGCGGCACGCCCATGTCGCCGAGGGCGCGGGGCACGGCGCGGCCCGCGTGGTCGCAGACGACCAGGAAAGGGGCGCGGCTGCCTGATCGGTGGACAATCGCCGGTTCACCTTCGTCGGGTTCAATCAGCCGCATGGTCCGACTCAGGACTTCCCGTGTTGGCTGGACCGAGATGCCGATCCTGCACATCCGCCACCTGACCACCTACCGCTACCGCCGCCCGGTCGGCCTGGGCGAGCACCGGCTGATGATGCGGCCCAAGGAGAGCTACGACCAGCGGGTGCTGAGCGCCAGCCTGCGCGTCTCGCCCGAGCCCTCCAGCCTGCGCCACATGCACGACGTGTTCGGCAATTGCGTCACCCTGGTGGACTTCGCCGGCCGCGCCGACACCCTCACTTTCGAGAGCCGCGTCACCCTGGAGCACGCGCCCGCCCCTCTGACGAGCGACCCCGGCGAGGCCATCACCGCCGGCGGCCCCGCCTTTCCCTTCGCCTACGGGGCGGACGACATGCCCGACCTCTTGCGCTCCATCGAGCGCGGCCACCCGGACCCGGACGGCGCCGTGGCCGCCTGGGCGCGCCGCTTCCTGCGCTGGAACGGGGCCACGCCCGTGCTGTCGCTGCTGGCGGAGATGACGCGCGCGGTCCGCGCCGACTTCCGGTACGCCGCGCGGCTGGAGGGACCTCCGCAGAGCCCGGCCGTCACCCTGGCCCTGGGCTGCGGCACGTGCCGCGACTTCGCGGTGCTGATGATGGAGGCGGCGCGCGCCCTCGGCCTCGCAGCGCGGTTCGTGTCCGGATACATCCACTCGCCCTCGCCCAAGGGCGCGGCGGCCCCCGACGCGGGGGGCCGGGTGGGCGGCGGCCACACCCACGCCTGGCTGCAGGTGTACCTGCCGAGCTGCGGCTGGGTCGAGTTCGACCCCACCAACGGCGCCGTCGGGGCGACCGACCTCGTGCGCGTGGCGGTGACGCGCGACCCGCGCCAGGCCGTCCCCTTGTCCGGCGTATGGGACGGCGAGGCGGAGGACGCCCTCGGCATGGAGGTGGAGGTGGAGCTTACGGCCGCGCCCCTCGTTCAGAGTCTGGCCGCCTGAGGTCGGGCCGGCCGCCGCCATGAAGATCCGCTGCGGCTTCGAGCTGGAGTTCACCAGCGACCAGCCCTCTCCCATGATGCTGATGCTGAGCGTGCGGCCCGAGCGCCACGCCGACCTGTTGACGCCCGAGGTGCTGGCGACCTTCCCCGACTCGCCTGTGCACAAGTACCGCGACGGCTTCGGCAACGTCTGCAGCCGGGTGACGGCGCCCGCGGGCGTGCTGATCGTGCGCTCCGACTTCCTGGTGGCCGACAGCGGCCTGCCCGACGAGGCGGCGCCCGACGCCGTGCAGCATCCGGTGGAGGACCTGCCCGACGAGGCGATCACCTTCCTGCTGCCCAGCCGCTACTGCGAGAGCGACCTGATGGTGGAGGAGGCGTGGCGGCTGTTCGGCGCCACGCCCCTCGGCTGGGCGCGCGTGCAGGCCATCGTCGACTACGCCCACGCGCGCATCCGCTTCGGCTATCCCCACGCCCGCAGCACGCGCACGGCCCACGAGGCGCACGGGGAGGGCGTGGGCGTGTGCCGCGACTTCGCGCACTTGGCGGTGACCCTGTGCCGCTGCATGAACATCCCGGCGCGCTACGTCACGGG
>CAXTCO010000226.1:0-4375 GCA_964242255.1 uncultured Caulobacteraceae bacterium
GCCCCCGGCTTCCTCCAGGCCCCGGCCCCGGTCGCAGCCGTGGTCGAGGGCGAGGAGCCCCGCCGCCGCCCGCGCCGCCGCCGCACGCGCGAGGACGGCGAGACGCCGGCCGCCGCCGAGGTCCAGGTCGAAGAGGCCTGAAGCGGGAGAACTCCTTCCTTCCCGCGAGAGGAGGGAGGCGTTCCCGTCAGGCGGCGGCCCGCGCCGGCGCCGTCTCCAGCGCGCGGAAGGCGTCAGCCGTGATCTGGAACGAGCGGACGCGCGCCGCCGGGTCATGGATCTGGCCGGTGACCATCACCTCGTCCGCGCCCGTCCGCGCGGCGAAGGCGGCCACGCCGTCGCGCACCGCCTGCGGGCCGCCCACCACCGAGCAGCGCAGGGCGTCCGCCAGCATGTGGCGCGCGGCCGGCTCCAGCGTCTCGCCGTAGCCCGGGCGCGGGGGCGGCAGCTTGCCGGGCCGGCCGGTGCGCAGGTTCACGAAGCCCTGCTGCAGCGAGGTGAAGAGGTCGGCCGCCTCCGCGTCGGTCTCGGCCGCGAACACGTTCAGGCCGAGCATGATGTAGGGCCGCGCCAGCTGCTCGGACGGGCGGAACTGCGCGCGGTAAAGGGCCACGGCGCGCTCCATCTCCGCGGGGGCGAAGTGGCTGGCGAAGGCGTAGGGCAGCCCCAGCGCCGCCGCCAGCTGCGCGCCGTAGGTGGAGGAGCCCAGGATCCACAGGGGCACGTCGCGCCCCTCGCCGGGGGTGGCGCGCACCGACTGCCCGGGCTGGGCGGGGCGGAACCAGGCCTGCAGCTCCATCACGTCCTGCGGGAAGGCGTCCACGTCGGACGCCAGGGTGCGGCGCAGGGCGCGGGCGGTGAGCTGGTCGGAGCCGGGCGCGCGGCCCAGGCCCAGGTCGATGCGGCCGGGGAACAGGGCGTCCAGCGTGCCGAACTGCTCGGCGATCACCAGGGGCGCGTGGTTGGGCAGCATGATCCCGCCGGCGCCGACGCGGATCGTGGAGGTCGCCGCCGCCACCCGCCCGATCACCACGGCGGTGGCCGAGCTGGCGATCCCCGGCATGTTGTGGTGCTCGGCCAGCCAGTAGCGGTTGTAGCCCTGCGCCTCCGCGGCGCGGGCCAGCTCCACGGTGTTGGCCAGGGCCTGGGAGACGTCGCTCCCTTCCGGCACGGGGGCGAGGTCGAGGACGGAGAAGGCGGTCATGCGCCCCATGTGGGGTGCGGCGCCCCGCCCGTCAGCCGTCCGCCGCGCCGCCGCGCGACAAGGGCGCGTCAGCCGTCGGCCGGGTCGCGGCCGTAGGGCGGGGCCGGGATGTTCTCTGCGGCGAGGCGCATGGCGGCGCTCCACTGCTCGGACAAGCCGCGCCAGTAGGGGTCGTCCGCCTCGATGCGGCATTGCAGGCGCGGCTCGGGCGCGTCGCGCTCCAGCACCAGCACGTCCAGGGGTGCGCCGACGGCCAGGTTGGAGCGGATGGTCAGCTCGAACGAGATCAGGCCGACCTTGAGCACCTCCTCCAGCGGGGTGTCGTAGGCGAGGGTGCGGTCGAGGATGGGCTTGCCGTACTTGGGCTCGCCGATCTGCAGGAACGGCACGTCGGGCCCGCACTCGATGAAGTTGCCCACGCCGTAGATCATGAACAGCCGCATGGGGCCGCCCGCCACCTGCCCGCCGAGGAGCACGGTGGCGCCGTACTCCACGGGGGCGCCGGCCAGCATGCCCTTCACGCCGTCCGTCGCCTTGTGCAGGGCGTGGCCGACGAACTGGGCGGCGCGGAACATGGAGGTCTGGCCCTCCAGCGTCTCGATCTGCCCGCTTTCGGGGTTGAACAAGCCCTCCTGCATCAGGCTCAGGGCCGACTGCGTGACGGAGAGGCTGCCCGCGGTGGCCAGGGCGAAGAGGTGCTCGCCGGGGTGGGAGAAGGTGGTCAGCTTGCGGAAGGTGGAGACGTTGTCGACGCCCGCGTTGGTGCGCGTGTCGGCGATCATCACCAGCCCGCCCTTCACGAGCATGCCGCAGCAGTAGGTCATGGGGCGTCCTTCAGGCGGGGCGGGCGGCGTCGCAGACGCTCAAGCGCACGGTCAGGGTTTCGGCTCCGCCGCCCGTGCGGGCGCCGCGGACGGGGGCGGCCGCCAGGTAGTCCGGCCCGGCGGCGACGCGCAGGTGGCGCTCGGTGGGGCAGACGCCGTTGACCGGATCGAAGCCCACCCAGCCCAGGCCGGGCGTCCAGGCCTCGGCCCAGGCGTGCGCGGCCTCCTGCTCCGGATCCTCGCGCAGCAGGTGGCCGGAGACGTAGCGCGCCGGGTGGCCCAGGCGCCGTGCGCCCGCGATGAAGACGTGCGCCAAGTCCTGGCAGACGCCGCGGCCGAGGGCGAAGGCTTCGGCCGCGGGGGTCGCGGCGTCCGTGCGGCCGGTCTCGAAGGCCACGCGCCCGCGCACCGCCACCATCAGCGCGTGCAGGCGCGCCAGCGGCTCGGCCCCGGCGTCCGCCGCCGCGTCCTGCACGAACGCCGACAGGGCGGCGTCGGCGGTCGTGAGCGGCGTCGGCCGCAGGTGCACGGCGGGCGGGAAGCGCTCGGCGGAGCTCCCCAGCACGCCGGAGACGTCGCGCGTCTCCACCTCGCCGGCCACGCGCACGGTCAGGGCCTGCGTCGGCGCGTGCAGGGTGAAGGCGTGCAGCACGTTGCCGAAGGCGTCCTCCCCGCGGCGCAGGCGGCCGTCGGCGTCCACGTCCACGCGCCAGCGGGCGACGCGCTGGCCCGCGTGGTCGCGGGGCGTGACACGCAGGAGCTGCAGCGCCGTGCGGACGGGCGCCTCGTAGGCGTAGGCCGTCTCGTAGGTCACCCGGATGCGCGTCACGCCAGGTACTGCTCGTGCACGGTGCGGCCGAGCCTCCCGTTGTCGTCCAGCACCTCGCCGACGAACTCGTGCAGGCCCGCCTGGAACAGCTCGTCCATGCGCGAGGTCTGGAGCCGGTTCAGGATCTCCGCCGCCAGCCGCTGGGCCGGGCCGGAGCGGCCGTAGCGCTCGGCCAGGGCGTCCAGGCTCGCCGTGATCACCTCGTAGGACGAGGTGACCGAGCGCGGCAGCTCGCGGTTCAGCAGCAAGAGGTCGGCCACCAGCCAGGGCTTGATCTCCTCCCGGTAGACCCAGCGGTAGGCGGTCAGGGCGGAGACTTCGCGCAGGATCGTGGTCCATCCGAAGTAGTCGAGGCCGCCGCCCACCGGCTCCTCCTCCGGCAGCAGCAGGTGGTACTTCACGTCGAGCAGGCGGGCGGTGTTGTCGGCGCGCTCCAGGGCGGCGCCCAGGCGCACGAACCAGTAGGCGTCGTTGCGCAGCATGGTGCGCGCCGCCGAGCCGTCGAAGGCGAGCGACACGCGCTTGGTCCACTCCAGCACGCGGGCGAAGGCCTCGGCGTCCATGCCGGGGTGGAAGGCCTGCATCGTGTTCCAGGCGCCGTTGATCCCCTCCCAGGTCTCCGGGGTGAGGGCGGTGCGCACGGCGCGGCTGTTGGCGCGGGCCGTCTCCAGGCAGGAGACGATGGAGGAGGGGTTGTCGTAGTCGAAGGCGAGCCAGGCCTTCACCGCCGCCTCGCCCGGTTCATGGCCGGCGGCGGCGAAGTCGTCCTCGGTTCCCGACGTCAGCAGCGCCGACTCCCACGCCGCCTCCGCTCCCCCGGCGTAGCCTGCGGGCAGGGCGGAGAGGCGCACGGCGGCGTCCAGCACGCGGGCGGTGAAGTCGGCGCGCTCCACGTAGCGGGCGGCCCAGTAGAGGTTGTCGGCGGTGCGGCTCAGCATGGCGCCCGGCTCAGATGTCGAAACTCTGGGTCATGCCGCCCAGGCTCTGGGCCATGCTCCCCGCGCCCATGGACTGGCGCATGTCGCCGGTCGCCTGCGTCAGCCCGTCGAGCACCCAGGTGTCCTTGGTGCCGCCGCCCTGGCTGGAGTTCACCACCAGCGAGCCCTCGCGCAGGGCCACCCGCGTCAGCCCGCCCGGCGTGATCCGCACGCCCTCCGGCGAGGACAGCGCGAACGGCCGCAGGTCCACGTGCCGCGGGCCGAGCGCCCCGCCGGCGAAGGTGGGGCAGGTGGAGAGGGCCAGCGTCGGCTGGGCGATGAAGCCGGCCGGGTCGGCCGTGAGGCGCGCGCGGAACGCCTCGACCTCCGCCGCGGTGGCGGCGGGGCCGACGATCATGCCGTAGCCGCCTGAGCCCGCCACCTCCTTCACCACCAGCTCCGGCAGGCGCTCCAGCACCATCTGGAGGGCGTCCGGCTCGCGGCAACGCCAGGTGGGCACGTTGGGGATCAGGGCGTCCGCGCCCGTGAAGAAGCGGATCAGCTCGGGCATGTAGCTGTAGACCGCCTTGTCGTCGGCCAC
>CAXTCO010000227.1:0-4349 GCA_964242255.1 uncultured Caulobacteraceae bacterium
TCGACCTCTACGTGACGCTGGAGCCCTGCCCCATGTGCGCCGGCGCCCTCAGCCACGCCCGGATAGGCCGGGTGGTGTTCGCCGCCCCCGACCCGAAAGGCGGCGGCGTGGTCCACGGCGCGCGCGTGTTCGACCACCCCCAGTGCCACTGGCGCCCCGCCGTGGAGGGCGGCGTGCTCGCCGAAGCGAGCGCAGATCTCCTGCGCGGCTTCTTCCGCGCGCGCCGGCGCTTGAAGGCGGAGGCGGGCTGAACGATGCTCGCACCCGTGACCCGCACCGCGCGCCCCCTCGCCCTGCCCCTCGCCGCCGCGCTGGTGCTGCCGACGCTCGCGGCCTGCGCCACCGGGCCGAAGGAACGCCGCGTGCGCGCCGAGTTCACCTGCGACGACGGCCGCAAGCTGCGCGCCGTCTACTTCCTCGACCGTGGCGCGGCGGAGCTGCGCCTGTCGCGCAAGGAGGCCGCCGAGGTTCCGTCCATCCCGGGCGTGCCCGGCCGCGCGTACGCCGGGAAGGGATGGGAGCTGCGGGGCATCGGCGACAGCGTGGCCCTCACCTCCCCCGGCGCCCCGCCCACGCGCTGCACGGAGACGCGCTGAGCGCCGTCCGGCCGTGCGTCCGGCCCGGACGCGCGCGCAGATCACCGTCCTGATCGCGAACGGCCTGCGACATGTTTTCGCCGGATGAGCGGGCGAGAGGAGACGGGACAAGTCGTCCCGAACGCGTCCGGTGAACGCTTGACGCCTTCCGGCGCCCCGCCTATCTCCCACCGCGTTAGCACTCGACCCGACCGGCTGCCAAAGCGGTCCGGGCGGTCGGCGTGACCACATCAACAGAACCGACAGGAGCAGAGCCGATGGCGTTTCGTCCGCTTGGCGATCGCGTGCTCGTGAAGCGCGTGGAAGAAGAGTCGAAGACCAAGGGCGGGATCATCATCCCCGACACCGCCAAGGAGAAGCCGCAGGAAGGCGAAGTGATCTCCGTGGGCGCAGGCGCCCGCGACGAGGACGGCAAGCGCGTCGAGATGGAGCTGAAGGCCGGCGACCGCATCCTGTTCGGCAAGTGGTCCGGCACCGAAGTCAAGATCGACGGTGAAGACCTCATCATCATGAAGGAAAGCGACGTCCTGGGCATCGTGGCCGCGTAAGCGGGCACGACCAAGCCGGTCGAGGCCCAAGGCCCGACCTCAGCCCTCCGCTTTGCGCAACCCTCTTTCAGGAGCCACACACCATGGCCGCTAAAGACGTCTATTTCGCCTCCGACGCCCGTGAGCGCATGCTCCAGGGCGTCAACGTGCTCGCCAACGCCGTGAAGGTCACGCTCGGTCCCAAGGGCCGCAACGTCGTGATCGAGAAGAGCTTCGGCGCCCCCCGCTCCACCAAGGACGGCGTCAGCGTCGCCAAGGAGATCGAGCTCGCCGACCGCTTCCAGAACCTGGGCGCCCAGCTGATCCGCGAAGTCGCCAGCAAGACCAACGACAAGGCCGGCGACGGCACCACCACCGCCACCGTGCTGGCCCAGGCCATCGTCGTGGAAGGCCTGAAGTCGGTCGGCAGCGGCCGCAACCCGATGGACCTGAAGCGCGGCATCGACAAGGCTGTCGTAGCTGTGATCGATCACATCAAGTCGTCTTCCAAGAAGGTCGACAGCAACAGCGAGATCGCCCAGGTCGGCACCATCTCGGCCAACGGCGACAAGGAAGTCGGCGCCATGATCGCGCAGGCCATGGAGAAGGTCGGCAACGAGGGTGTCATCACTGTCGAAGAAGCCAAGACCGCCGAGACCGAGCTCGACGTGGTCGAGGGCATGCAGTTCGACCGCGGGTACCTGAGCCCCTACTTCATCACCAACCCGGACAAGATGGAGGCCGTTCTCGAAGAGCCGCAGATCCTGCTGTTCGAGAAGAAGCTCTCCTCGCTGCAGCCCATGCTCCCCGTCCTCGAGGCGGTGGTGCAGAACGGCCGCCCGCTGCTGATCATCGCGGAAGACATCGAAGGCGAGGCCCTGGCCACGCTGGTGGTGAACAAGCTGCGCGGCGGCCTGCGCGTCGCGGCCGTCAAGGCTCCGGGTTTCGGCGACCGCCGCAAGGCGATGCTTGAGGATCTGGCCATCCTGACGGGCGGCACGGTGATCTCGGAAGACCTGGGCATCAAGCTCGAGAACGTGACCCTGGCCGACCTCGGCAAGGCCAAGAAGGTCACCATCACCAAGGACGACACCACCGTCGTCGAAGGTGGCGGCGAGAAGGCCGGCATCGAGGGCCGCGTCGCCCAGATCAAGAAGCAGATCGAGGACACCACCAGCGACTACGACAAGGAGAAGCTGCAGGAGCGTCTCGCGAAGCTCGCCGGCGGCGTCGCCGTGGTCCGCGTCGGCGGCTCCACGGAAGTCGAGGTGAAGGAGAAGAAGGATCGCGTCGACGACGCCCTCAACGCCACGCGCGCCGCGGTGGAAGAAGGTGTCGTGGCTGGCGGCGGTGTCGCCCTGCTCAAGGCGAGCAAGGCGCTCGACGGCCTCAAGGGCGAGAACGATGACCAGGACGCCGGCATCCAGATCGTGCGCCGCGCCCTGCAGTCGCCGATCCGCCAGATCGCCGAGAACGCCGGCGTGGAAGGCTCGATCGTCGTGTCGCGCGTGCTCGACAACGCCGACGCCGCCTTCGGCTTCAACGCCCAGACGGAAGAGTACGGCGACCTCGTGCAGCAGGGGGTGATCGACCCGGCCAAGGTCGTGCGCACCGCCCTGCAGGACGCCGCCTCGGTGGCCGGCCTCCTGATCACCACGGAAGCCGCGGTGGTCGAGGCTCCCAAGAAGGCCTCCGCGGGTGCGGGCGCCCCGGGCGGCATGGGCGGCGGCATGGGCGACATGGACTTCTAAGGCCCGGTCACCTTCGCCGAATCACGGACCCCCGGTCGCGCGAGCGGCCGGGGGTTTCCGTTGGGCGACGGGCTCCTGGAGCTTGAGGTCCGCTCGGCCTTCCCGTCATCTCTCCACGCCAGGGAAAGATCCGTCATGGCGAAGCCGGACGCGCGGCCCTCACCGACCCAGGGCGCCGTTGCGGTGGAAGGCGGCGATGACGTTCGGCGCCCAGTGGTGGACGACGGGACCGGCGGCCGCCCAGAGCGCCGCCAAGCCGCCCGCGGGCAGAGCAGCCGTGCGAGGGCCGCGCCGCCCATGGCCGCCCCGCGCTCCAGCGCGCCGTGGCAAGCCCCGCACACCGGGCGGGGGCGGCTCACCCGGTCGTAGCGGATCAGGGCGGCGTGGTGTCGTACACCGAACGGCTGAAGGCGAGAGGGTGGCTGCGGCGGCTGGTTTGACGATCATGTCACTTTTGATCGCCGATGGAGGTGCGCGTCACGAAACGGCGATAATGTCCGCCTCCAGTGTTGACGTCGCCGCCGTTTCGTCGTTTCTTCTCCTGGCGAGGCGAACGGACGCCGAGACGTCTGGGCCAAGCGGCGTTTCGGGGAGGAAACGCCCTCTTAACTTCGGAAACGAGCCGAGCCCGCCGCGATCATCCCCCGCGGCGGGCTTCGTGCGTTCGGGCGGCGTGAAGACATATTAACGCGGGCGTCAGAACTCAAGCTCTCGCGGACGCGCACGTGCTTCTCGGGCGCCCTTTGAAGCCCACCCCTATCCAGACCTCCATGAGGCGTCGCACCCGTCCGTCGACGCGGTCCGCCCGCGCTGCGGCGGGTGCTAGCCCGCCTTGCGCCGCCCCGTGGCGCGGCGCGGCGCGGCCGCCTTCGGCTCAGGCTTGAAGGCGTCGCTCTTGGCCGGGGCCTTGGCCGCGCTGCGCGGCGGCTGCGACCCGCCGCGCTGCAGGCTGGCGCGCAACGCCTCCATCAGGTCGACCACCTTGGTGTCCTGCGGAGGCGGCGCCTCCGTCAGGGACTGGCCCTTCTTCTTGTCCTCGATCAGCGCCTTGAGGGCGTCCTCGTAGCGGTCGTTGAAGGTGGAGGGATCGAAGGCGCCCTCCCCCTGCTCAATGATCTTCTCGGCGATGGCGAGCATGTTCTTGTCCGGCCTGGCGTCGGGGATGTCGCGGAAGTAGTCGGCCGCGTTCCGCACCTCGCCCTTGGTGCGCAACGACCAGCAGACGATGCCCTTGCCCTGCGGCTCCAGCGCCATGAGCCGCTCGCGCGTGGACAGCACCACGCGGCCGAGGGCGATGCGGCCGGTCTCGCGCATGGCCTCGCGGATCACGGTGAAGGCCTCCGTCGCGATCTCGCCGTTGGGCGTCAGGAAGTAGGGATCGTTCCAGTACAGCCGGTCGATGCTGTCGGCGGCGACGAAGCGCTCGATGTCGATCACCTTGGTGGACTCGAGCTTGACCGCCTTGATCTCCTCGT
>CAXTCO010000228.1:0-4299 GCA_964242255.1 uncultured Caulobacteraceae bacterium
GGCGACGAGATCCAGGATTACGGGGTCAAGCTGCTGCGCGCCTGGGGCGTCGGCTGCTGCGGCCTCTACCTCGTCGCCAGCCTGGGCGGCGGCCGCCTCAAGCTCGGCCACGACCTCGCGCTCGCCGGGCTGGCCTTGGGCCTGCTCGCCGCCGCGTCCGTCCTGCTCCGGAGCGGGCGGAGGGCGCAGGCGGATTGACCCGCCTCGCGCCCGCGAAGGCGGTGCGCGGCGGGTCCGGCGTCAGCCCAGCGCCGCGTCCGTGGCGCGGACCAGAGCGTCCACCACGCCCGGCTCGGTGGAGGCGTGGCCGGCATCCCACACCAGTTCGAACTGCGCGCGCGGCCACGCCTTGTGCAGCGCCCAGGCGGCGGTCATGGGCGTCACCACGTCGAAGCGGCCCTGCACGATCCAGCCGGGGATGTCGGCCAGGCGGCCCGCCTGCTGCAACAGCCAGCCGTCCTGCGGGAAGAAGCCGCCGTTCATGAAGTAGTGGCTCTCGATGCGCGCGAAGGCGACCGCGAACTCCTCCTCGTTGAACTTGGCGGGGCGCGCATCGGGGCCGCGGATGCTGATGGTGTCGCCTTCCCATCGGCTCCAGGCGTTGGCGGCCACGGCCCGCTCGCCGCGGTCGGACCCGACCAGGCGGCGGTGGTAGGCGGCGATCAGGTCGCCGTGCTCGGCGGGCGGGATGGGGGCCAGGAAGCGCTCCCAGGCGTCCGGATAGAGCATGGCCGCGCCGCCCTGGTAGAACCAGGCCAGCTCCGCGCGGGTCAGCAGGAACACGCCGCGCAGCACCAGCGCCTCCACGCGCTCCGGGTGCGTCACGGCGTAGGCCAGCGCCAGGGTGGAGCCCCAGCTGCCGCCGAACACGGTCCACTTGTCGACGCCCACCTTGCGGCGCAGGCGCTCCACGTCCTCCACCAGCGCCCAGGTGTCGTTGTCCACCAGGGACGCGTTGGGGCGCGAGCGACCGCAGCCGCGCTGGTCGAACAGCATCATGCGCCAGCGGCCGGGGTCGAAGAAGCGGCGCATGGTGGGGTTGATCGCCCCGCCCGGGCCGCCGTGCAGGATCACGCAGGGCTTGCCGTCCGGCCGCCCGCACTCCTCGTAATAGACCTCGTGCGCCGAGCCGGTGGGCAGCCAGCCGAAGGAGAAGGGCTCCGTCTCCGGGTAGAGGCCGCGGCGCTGCGACGTGGGCGCGGGCGTGGCGGAGGCGCCCACCACGGCGCGGTGCAGCCGGTCCATCACGCCGACGCCCTGCCCTGCGGGAAGCGTCGGTCCAGCCAGTCGAGCATCAGCCGGTTCACCTCGCCGGGCGCCTCCTGCTGCGACCAGTGGCCGACGCCCTTCAGCTCGTGCATCTCCAGGTCGGCCACGTGGGCGCGCATCGGTTCGGCGAGGGCGGGCGGCAGGGCCGCGTCGAGCTCGGCGGTGATCATCAGGGCGGGAGCGTCCACGCGCTGCGCGAGGGCCGCGGCGCGCTCCCAGTTGCCCGTCATGTTGCGGTACCAGTCGATGCCGCCGGTGAAGCCGGTGCGCGCGAAGGCGCGGACGAAGACGGCGCGCTCGGCGTCCGAAAGGAACTGCGCGTCGTCCCGCGCCGGGTCGTAGGCCTCCAGCATCTTCTGCAGGGGAAGGCCGCGCCCGCCGACGCCCGAGCCGGCGGCCTCGCCGCTGAAGCCCTCGCGCAGGGCGCCCGGCCGCCGCATGAAGAAGCGCATCGTGCGGTCCACGTCGCGGGCGAAGAGCTCGTCGCTGTCCCGGCCCTCCTGGAAGCGGACGATGTAGTGGTCCTCGCCCAGCCGGTCGCGCATCAGCGACACCGGGTCGAGCGACCCCCGCGGCAGGAACGGGGTGTTCAGCCCGATCACGCCCGCCGTGGCCTCGCGCGCCATCAGCGCCGCCTGCCACACGACCAAGCCGCCCCAGTCATGCCCGCACCAGATCCCGCGCTCCGCGCCCAGGTGGCGGGTCAGCGCGAGGAGGTCGCCCACCAGCGCCTCCATCGTGTAGGCCGCCACGCCCGCGGGGACAGAGGAAAGGCCGTAGCCCCGCGCGTCGTAGGCCACCGCCCAGCGACCCGCCTCGGCGAACGCCTTCAACTGGGCGCGCCAGGAGAAGGCGATCTCCGGAAAACCGTGGCACAGCACCACCGGCGGCGCGTCGCCGCGCTCGCCCACCTCCCAGTAGGCCAGCTCCACCCCGTTCACGCGCGCGCGCTGGACGGGCGGCATCTCGGAGACGAGAAGGTCGGTCACGATGATCCACCCTAGCGCGGGCGCGCCCGCGCGGGAACGCGGCATCGCACCTCCCAGCATCTGGACTTGGCCTTCTTCCGCGAGCCGCCGGACCGCTTCGGCGCGCCCGGCGGCTCCGCCAAGGCCTGCGTGGTCGCCCACGAGGTGGCCCGCCACGTCCAGCACCCGCCCGGCGCGCCGGGCGAGGACGGCGCACGCGCCCGCCGTTCCGCAGACACCCGCGACGGGGCGAGCGCCCGCACGGAGCTGCAGGCGCACTGCGGCCGCTCATGGAGCCCGGCGACCTGGAGGGCGGCCTGCGCGCCGCGGCCGACGACGACGACCTGCAGCGCACCAGCCGCGTCGCGAGCTCAGTCCGCGCCGAAGGTGCGCTCCACCAGGGCGCGGAGCGTCATCTCCTTGCCATCGAGTTCGGTGTGGATGCGGCCGGCGATCTCGCGCACGCCGGCGGGGAAGGCCTCGCCGCCCTCGGTGATCTCCTTGGCGAGCGCGGCGGTGTCCACCAGCTTGGCGGCCAGCGCCTCCGCCTGTTCGCGCGCCAGGAGGCGTGCCTCGCGCTGCAGGCGCTTGACGCGGTCGGCGGTGGTTTCGGGTCCTCGTCCCAGGTCGTAGACCTCCGCTTCGGGAACGACGCTCAGCTTGGGCGGCCTGCGGTCCTGGTTCATGATGGGGCTCGACTCGGCTGGAACGCCGCAGCGGGAACTGTCTCCCGCCGGGCGACGCGCTGCAATGCACAATCCGCGCCGCCGCGTTTCAGAGGTATGAAGTTCACTGCATGCGGCTCATCGGCCACAGGGCGTCGGCCGCCACTCACGCCGTGCGGCTCACCGCGAAGTCGGCCAGCTCCTCCAGCGCCTCGCGCCAGGGGCCGCGGGAGAAGCCGGCCAGCGCCGCCTTGGCCTCGTCGGCGTAGCGCTGGGCCAGCTCCAGGGTGGCGGACAGGGCGCCGGCGCCCACCACCAGCTCGCGGGCGCGGCGGAAGTCGGCTTCGCGCCGCGACGCGTCGGAGAAGGCGCGCTCCCAGAACGCGCGCTCGCGGGGGGTGCGGCGCACGGCGAGGATGAGCGGCAAGGTGGCCTTGCCCTCCCGGAAGTCGTCGCCCGCGTTCTTGCCGAGTTCGGCGGAGGCGCCGCCGTAGTCCAGGGCGTCGTCCACCAGCTGGAAGGCGTAGCCGAGCTTCAGCCCGTACAGGCGCAGCGCCTCCACGCCCGCCGCCGACGCGCCGGCCGTCAGCGCGCCCGCCTGGCCGGCGGCGGCGAACAGTTCGGCCGTCTTGCCGCGCACGATCTCCAGGTAGACGGCCTCGTCGAGGTCGAGGTCCAGGGCGCGCGTCAGCTGAAGGACCTCGCCTTCGGCGATCACCCGGCTGGCGCGGGCCAGCACCCCCAGCGCGCGCAGGCTGTCGGTCTCCACCATCAGCTCGAAGGCGCGGGCGAACAGGAAGTCGCCCACCAGCACGCTCTGGGCGCCGCCCCAGATCAGGTGCGCCGCGACCTTGCCCCGGCGCAGCTGGCTGCCGTCCACCACGTCGTCGTGCAACAGGGTGGCGGTGTGGATGAACTCCACGGCGGCGGCCAGCTTCAGCGCCGCGTCGCCCTCCCCGCCCGCCAGCCGGGCGGCGGCCACGGTGACCAGCGGGCGCAGGCGCTTGCCGCCGGCGGCGACCAAGTGGTCCGCCAGGGCGGGGATCAGCGGCACCGGGCTGTCCATGCGCGCCACGATCAGGGCGTCCACCCGGCCCATGTCCGCGCGCGCAAGCTCCACCAGCCGGTCCACGGAGGCCGGGCGGCGGACGGAAAGGGCGGCGGCGGCGTCCAGGGGGGCGGGCTCCCGAAAGGGGCGTCGGCGCGCGGGTGTTGGCCGAACGCGCCCTGCGCGTGCAGATAGCGCGGGGGAGGCCGATCCGCCATGCCGGACACGCAGGGCCGCAAGGCGGAGACGGACGAGGCGGCGGTGCTCGGCGGCCGCGTGCGCCTGCGCCAGCCCGTGCGCGGCTACCGGGCCGGGCTGGACGCGGCGCTGCTGGCCGCCGCCGTGGAGT
>CAXTCO010000229.1:0-4289 GCA_964242255.1 uncultured Caulobacteraceae bacterium
TGGAGGTGTTGGCGTCGCCGTAGATGGCCAGCAGCACGTTGGCCGCCTCGCCGCGGGCGTAGCCCTTCACGCCGAACACGTAGGGCATGCCGATCTGGTGCACGGTGCGGCCCTGGATGGTGAAGGGCTTCATCCGCTCCGTCACCAGCGCCTTGACCTCGATCTCGCCGCGCTTGGACGAGATCACCGTCCACCCCGTGTTGCGGATGCCGAGCTCCCTGGCCAGCTCGGGCGACACCTCGACGAAGGCTTCAGGCTGCAGCTCGGCCGTATGGGGCATGATGCGCGTGGAGATGCCGCCGCAGTGCATCTCCGTCAGGCGGTAGGTGGTGAACACGTAGGGGAAAGCCGGGTCGCCGCTGGCGTGGATGTCGTTGCCGCGGCGCTTCCACACCTTGGCCGTCGGGTTGGCCTGCTGCCGGTAGAGCCGGTTGGAGACGGGGCTCTCCAGAGGTTCGTAGTGGGTGGGCAGGGGGCCGTCCTTCAGCCCGGTGGGGACGAACAGCTGGATCAGCCCGTCCGCCTGGAGGATGAACGGCTGGTCGCCTCCGATGGCGTCCATGCCGTGCGGCCGCTTGGACCAGTCGGGCCGGTAGGAGGGCGCCTTGTCCGCCACGAAGTCGGGCGTGTCGTGGCCCGTCCATTCGCCGGCGGCCTCGTCCCACCACACCAGCTTCTTGCGCTCGGACCAGGGCGCGCCGTCCGGCTTGGCGCTGGCGCGGTTGTACATGGTGCGCCGGTTGGACGGCCAGACATAAGCCCAGCCCGAGTGGTTGGTGGTCTCGCCGGGCGCGTCGGGGCGGCGGCCCCGGGCCATGTTCTTGCCCACTTCGGGGTAGACGCCGCTGTAGGCCCAGCCCCCGCAGGCCGTGGAGCCGTCGTCCTTCAGCGCCGCGAAGCCGGGCAGCTGCTTGCGGTCGGCGACGGTCCAGCCGTTGATCTCCATCAGCACGGCTTCGGCGTCGGGCTCGTCGTCCTCCTCGGTGACCGGGTAGTCCCAGGTCAGCTCGCGGATCGGCCGGTCGCGCTCGAGAGGGCTGTCGGCGTACATGGCTTTCAGCTTCAGGCCGAGCTGGTGGACGAACCACAGGTCGCTGCGGCTGTCGCCCGGCGCCTTGAGCACCTTGTCGTGCCACTGCACCATGCGGCTGGTGTTGGTGACGGTGCCCTCCTTCTCGCCCGGCATGGCGCAGGGGAAGAAGAACACCTCCGTCTCGATCTCCTCCGGCTTCACCTCGCCCTTGCGGACGCGGCGGCCGTCGCGCCAGAAGTCGGCCGTTTCGGTGAGGGCGAAGTCGCGCACCACCAGCCACGGCACGCGCGACAGGCCCTTCTCCACCAACTCGCTGTTGACGGCGCCCACCACCGGGTTCTGCCCGAAGATGAACTGCCCCTTCACCACGCCGTTGGCCATGGACAGGCACATGGGCTCGTAGGAGCAGTCGCTGATCAGCTTGGGGATGTTCTGGTAGGCCCACTCGTTCTCCTTGTCGGCGGCGTCGCCGTACCAGGCCTTGAGCAGGCTCACCATGTATTTGGGCAGGTTGGCCCACCAGCCGGTGGTGGGCGTCTCCAGCTTCAGCAGCGCCTCCAGCGTCGGGTGCAGGCGGGCGTTCGGCTGCGGCAGGTAGGTGGGCAGGGTGTCGTAGAGCGTCGGGATGTCCGTCGATCCCTGGATCGACACGTGGCCGCGCAAGGCCATGACGCCTCCGCCCGGGCGGCCCACGTTGCCCATCAACCCCTGCAGCAGCGAGGCGGCGCGGATGATCTGCACGCCCGTGGTCTGGTGCGTCCAGCCCACGGCGTAGCAGATCGCGGTGGTGCGCTCCGGCCCGGAGTTCGCCGCCAGCGTCTGCGCGATGCGCACGAACACGTCCTGCGGGCAGCCGGTGATGTCCTCCACCACCTCGGGCGTGTAGCGGGCGAAGTGGCGGCGCAGGATCTGGTAGACGCAGCGCGGGTGCTGCAGCGTGCGGTCCTCCGGGATCGGGCCGGCCGTCATGCTGTCGTAGTCGGACGGGTCGGCGTCCTGCACCCGGTGGTTGGCCATCGACGAGGGCATGGTTTTGCCCTCGTACTGCCAGCTCTTCTCCTTGTAGCTCTTGGTGTCGATGTCGAAGCCGGAGAAGACGCCCGCATCATCCGCTGTATCTTCGTAGTTTTCGGAGATGATCTTGGCGATGTTGGTGAAGCTCAAGGCGTAGTCCTTGAACCATAGGTCGTGCTCCAGCACGTAGTTGATCAGGCCGCCCAGGAAGGCGATGTCCGAGCCCGAGCGGATGGGCGCGTGCAGGTCGGCCAGGGCCGAGGTGCGCGTGAAGCGGGGGTCGATGTGGACGACCTTGGCGCCCTTGCGTTGCGCCTCCACCACGAAGCGGAAGGCGATCGGATGATTCTCCGCCATGTTGGAGCCCATCACGATCACGGCGTCGCTGTTCTCCAAGTCCCAGAGGGCCATGGTCGCCGCGCCGCGTCCGAAAGTGGTTCCTAAACTAGGAACCGATGAGGAGTGTCAAATCCTGGCCTGGTTCTCAATGCTTGTGAGCCCGAGGCCACCTCCGAACAGCTTCTTGATCAGGTAGTTCTCTTCGTTGTCCATGGTGGCGCCGCCGAGCGTCGCCAACCCCAGCGTCTGGTTGACGATGCGCCCGTCGGGCAGCTTGTGGACGAAGGTCGCGTCGCGCGCCTTCTTCGTGAGCTCGGCCACGCGCTGCATGGCCCACCCGAGGGGCTTCACCGTCCACTCGGTCGCGCCCGGCTCGCGGTGCAGCACGGCGGAGACGCGCTTGGGGCTGATCAGCATGCCCAGCGTGCCGCCGCCCTTGGGGCAGAGCGTGCCCTGGTTGATCGGCGAGCGCGGGTCGCCCTCGATGTGGATCGGCCGGCCGTCCTTGGCGTAGATCAGCTGTGCGCAGCCCACCGCGCAGAACGGGCAGATGTTGGTGCCGACGGCGTCGGCCTCCTCCAGCCGCGGCCGCCACTCTTTGGAGGCGGTCGACCGCGCGCCCTCGGCGTAGACGCTCCGGCCGGCGAACTGGCGCGGCAGCGTCCAGTCGCGCAGGAAGTCAGCGGCGCGGCCGAGCAGCGTCTGGCGCAGGGCGGGCATGGGGCGGGCGCGGGCCTCCGTGGAGTCGCCGGGTCAACCCTTGCGGGCGGACCGGGTTCCTGTAGCACCGATGCTAGCCGCCCCGTGCGCGCCTGTCGCCTCCCTCCATCGGCGGATCGCGGGCAACTGGCGGACGTCGCACGGGTTTCCGGTCGGGAGGGCGCGATGCCGAAGCTGACGGGACGGGTGACCATCGTGCAGGAGGGCCGCTTCCAGGTGATCGACGACGAGGGCGCCGGCCACCTGTTCATCCTGTCGCCCCACGCGGCGTTGGAGACGGCGCAGCTGAAGCCGCTCGCCCGCCGCCAAGCCCGTGTCAGCGTCACCTACCGCGACGTGGCGCTGGTGATCGGCAGGCTGGCCGAGAAGATCGAGCTGGAGGCCGCCTGAATGGAGGTTCACGCCCGCGTCCAGAAGCACGCCGACTCGAAGCTGCCGGGCGTCATCCCCTACGAGGCGGAGCTGACCGCCGGCGTGCGCATCGAGCCCGGGAAGTCCTACGGCTTCTTCACCGACACCACCGTCTGCATCGGCTGCAAGGCCTGCGAGGTGGCGTGCAAGGAGTGGAACAACCTCCCCGCCGACCAGATCGGGCTGACGGGTCAGTCCTACGACAACACCGGCGCGCTCTCCGCCAACACGTGGCGTCACGTGAACTTCATCGAAAAGACCGGCGATCGGGGCGTGCGGACGGACGTGGAGACGCCGTTTCAATCCGGCTGGCTGATGATGAGCGACGTGTGCAAGCACTGCCACAACCCGCCGTGCATGGAGGCCTGCCCCACCGGCGCGCTGTTCAAGACCGAATTCGACACCGTGGTCGTGCAGCAGGACATCTGCAACGGCTGCGGCTATTGCGTCCCCGCCTGCCCGTTCGGCGTGGTCGACCTGTCGAAGATCGACGGCAAGGCGCACAAGTGCACCCTCTGCTACGACCGGCTGAAGGGGGGGCTGGAGCCCGCCTGCTCCAAGAGCTGCCCGACGGACTCGATCCAGTTCGGCGAGGTCGGGAACCTCGTCGACCGCGCCAAAGCGCGCGTCGCCGATCTGCACGCGCGCGGGGTGGAGACGGCCTACCTCTACGGCGTGGACGGCGGCGTCGGGGCCACCGGCGGGCTGGAGCACCTCAACGCCTTCTTCCTGCTCACCGACCGGCCGGAGACCTACAACCTGCCGGTGGCGC
>CAXTCO010000230.1:0-4275 GCA_964242255.1 uncultured Caulobacteraceae bacterium
CCTCCACGTCGGCCAGGGGCTGGGCCTCGCCGACGAAGCTGTTGGCCTTGGGGAAGAGCTTGTCCTCGATGCAGACGCCGCCGACGCCGCGCTCGCCCAGCTTGCGGGTGAAGCGGCGCATGTTGTTGAAGTTGCCGTGGCCCGTGTCGCCGTCCACCAGGATGGGCAGGCGCGTGGCGTCGGCCATGTACTCCAGCACCTCCAGCACCTGCGTCCACGACGCCTCGTTGGAGTCGCGCAGTCCCAGGCTGGCGGAGATGCTGAGGCCGGAGGCCCAGATCCCGCGGAAGCCCGCCTCCTCCGCCACCTTGGCGGAGAGGCCGCTGTGCGCCTCCATGAGGAAGGACAGGTCGGGAGAGGTGATCAAACGCCGCAGGGCGGTGGTGCGGCGGTGCGGGGATGCGGCCGTGCGGCCGACGGCCGCTTGGGTCTGAACGGACATGCTTGAGAGGAACCCCATACGCGTCGCGGCCGAGCGTTGATCGCCGCGGAAACCCGGATACATACGTCCGTCCCGTTCACGTTACGAGATCGCCGCGCATTTGTCACAGCTCCGCAACGCGATCGCCGTCGTGCTCGCCGCCGGCGTGGGCCGCCGGCTGGGAGCGGCGCACGAAGGGCCCAAGATGCTGCTTGAGTTCGACGGCCGCACCCTGCTGGACCGCCGGCTCGCCGCCCTGGCCGCGTGCGGGGTGGAGCAGGTGTCGATCACCGTGGGACACGAGGCCGACCGGATCCGGGCGGAGGCGGCGCGGCTCGACCCGCCGCTGGACGTGCGCTTCGTGGAGAACCCGCGCTACCGGGAGGGCAGCCTCGTCTCGCTGGCCGTGCAGCGCGAGGCGCTGACGGCCGGCCGCCCCGTGCTGGTGATGGACGGCGACGTGCTCCACGACGCCCGCATGGTCGCCCGCCTGTGGGAGGGCGGGGCGGAGAACACGCTCCTCATGGACCCCGGGCTGGAGCCCGGCGACGAGCCGGTGAAGGTGTGCCTGCGCGGCGACCGCATCGTCGATTTCCGCAAGCGGCCGGACGATCCCGGCGAGCGCCACGGGGAGTCGGTGGGCTTCTTCCGACTGTCGCCGCAGACCGCGGCCGAGCTCTCGGCGCGCTGCGACGAGAAGATCGCCGCGGGCGGCGCGCACCTGGAGTATGAGGAGGCGTTGCGCGACCTCATGCTCGCCGATCCCAAGTCGGGGTCCGGCCGGTGGGGCGTGGCGGACGTGGGCGACCTGCCCTGGACCGAGATCGACTTCGAGGACGACGTGGCCAAGGCCCGCGACATCGTCCTCCCGCAACTGACGGACTGACGCCATGGCCCTCGACACCACCGAAGCCGGAGCGCGCCCGCTCCTCTCCAACGACGCCCACGCCCACTACGCCCGCCACGGCTGGTGCGCGGCGCCCGGGTTCTTCGGCCCCGCGGAGGCGGCCGAAATCTCGCGCTGGACGGACGCGCTGACCGCCCGGCCGGAAGTTCCCGGCGCGCACATGGTCTACTGGGAGAAGAGCCTCAAGGACCCCGCCGCCAAGGTGCGCCAGCGGATCGAGGACTTCTGCCCCGTCGCGCCCGAGTTCGACGCCCTGGTGCACGGCCGCCTGCGCGACGCCACGGCCGAACTGCTCGGCGGCCCGGCCGTGCTGTTCAAGGACAAGATCAACTTCAAGGAGCCGGGCGGCGCGGGCTTCGAACCGCACCAGGACCAGCAGGCGGGCTGGACCGAGTTCGCGCCCATGTTCGTCACCGCCCTCGTGACCCTCGACCCGTCCACCCTGGAGAACGGCTGCCTGGAGATGGCCGACGCCCCGCGCCTGGGCGGCCTGATCGGCGAGGAGTGGACGCCGCTGACGCCGGCGCAGATGGCCGCGTTCCGCCTGGTGGCCGTGCCGGGGGAGCCGGGCGACGTGCTGTTCTTCGACAGCTACGCCCCCCACGGCTCCGCGCCCAACCTCACGGACCGCCAACGCCGCATCCTCTACCTGACATACAACCTGGAGAGCGACGGCGACCACCGCCGCGCCTACTACGCCGCCAAGCGCGCCAGCTTCCCCCCCGACGTGGAGCGCGAGCCGGGGCGCGACTACCGCTTCCGGGTGTGACGGCGGCGGCTATGGTCGCTTCGACCGGACCCAGCCGGTGATCGACAGGCGCGGCGCGGGCGCGAAGCTCGCCACCCCGCTCACCCGGTGCGGCGGAGGCGTGCGCAAGAGGTTCAGGGCGTCGAACGCCGGCGTGTAGCCTTCGGCCACGTGGCCGTCCTCGTCGGTGAACAGCAGCAGGCCGCCCCAATCGGCGCGCCAGCGCGGCGTCAGGTTCAGCACGTAGGCGAACAGGCGGTCCTTGCCTCCACGCCGTCGTCGTGCTGCGTCAGGAAGCCGCCGGGCTCGAAGCGGGCGGCCTGGGCGCAGCGGGGCTCGCCCGTGACGCGGCGCAGCCAGTCCAGCCCGGCCGGGCGTTCAGGGCGTCGTAGACCTGCTCGGCCGCGAGCCCAGGCGCACGCCGGCCTCGATCTCCTCGGCCAGGGGGTAGGTGTCGAACAGGTAGGAGAAGCCGTCGGCCGCCGCCGCGCGCACGGCGGCGTGGACGTCCGCCGTCCACGCCGCGCCTTGCGCTTCGAAGGCGTCCATGGGCATGGTGGCGTGGCGCCCGCCCGCGCAGGATCGCCGCCGCCAAGGGACGGCCTCGGCCAGGTCGCGGTGCAGGGCCTCGGCGGTGGCGCGGGGCCGCACGTCGGGCAGGTGCGCGCGGCCGAAGCGGCGCAGCACGCCGGCCGCCGCCGCCGGATCGAGCCCCGCACCCCAGGTGAGGCCCAGCTCCACCACCGCCGTCAGTCCATCGTCACGACGAGCTTGCCCTGCGCCTTGCGGTCGGCCAGCTCGCGGATGGCCGCCCCGGCGCGCTCCAGGGGGAAGCGGGCGGAGATGCGGGGCCTCACCTTGCCCGCGGTGTAGAGCCCCATCAGCTCCTGCACGCTGGCGGCGAAGGCGGCCGGGTCGCGGGCGGCCCAGGCGCCCCAGAACACGCCCACGATCTGGCAGCCCTTCAGCAGCGCCAAGTTGAGCGGGATGGAGGGGATGCCCGCCGGGAAGCCCACCACCAGGAAGCGCCCTTCCCAGGCGACGGCGCGCAGGGCGGCCTCGGCGTAGTCGCCGCCCACGGCGTCGTAGACCACGTGGGCGCCCTCCTTGCCGCAGGCGCCCTTGAACAGCTCGGCGAGCGCCTTGCGGCCGTCCTTGTCGAAGGGACCGGTCGGGTAGACCACCGCCGCGTCGGCCCCGTGCTCCCGGCAGAAGGCCGCCTTCTCCTCGGAAGAGACCGCCGCCACCACGCGCGCGCCCGCCGCCTTGGCCAGCTCGATCGCCGCCACGCCCACGCCCCCTGCGGCGCCCAGGATCAGCACGGTCTCGCCCGCCTTCAGCCGGGCCCGGTCCTTCAGGGCGTGCCAGCTGGTGCCGTAGGTCAGGACGAACGCCGAGCCCTCGTCGAACGGCATGGCGTCCGGCATCGGGATGCAGCGGGAGGCGTCCAGGGCCAGCTTCTCCGCCAGGCCGCCCCAGCCGCTGGAGCCGATCACCCGGTCGCCGGGCTTCAGCGTCGTGACGCCCTCGCCGACGCTCTCCACCTCGCCCGCGACCTCGCCGCCGGGGCTGAAGGGGCGGGGCGGCTTGAACTGGTAGCGGTCCTCGATGATCAGCGTGTCCGGGTAGTTCACGCCGCAGGCGCGGATGCGGATCACCACCTGGCCGGGGCCGGCGACGGGGTCGGGCGCCTCCTCCAGCACCAGGGACTCCGGGCCGCCCACGGCCTTCGACAGCACCGCCTTCATCCGGTCGTCCTCTCCCTGGCGCCTGCGCGCCCGCGCCGCTAAGCGGGCGCTCCGGCGCGTTTAAGCCGGGGGTCGCGAGGCTGTCGATGGTCTTCTCCCTGGCGCTCCACGGCGGGGCGGGCGCGCGTCCCGACCGCGGCTACGCCCAGGAGCTCGCGCACATGCGCGGTCTCGTCGAAGCGGGCCGCGACCGGCTGGCGGCCGGCGCCCCGGCGCTGGACGTGGCGGTGGAGACGACGGCCGCGCTGGAGGCGTCGGGCCTCTACATCGCCGGGCGCGGCGCCTCGCCCAACGCGGCGGGCCGCTACGAGCTCGACGCCGCGGTGATGGACGGCGCGCACGGGACGGCCGGGGCCGTGGCGGCGCTGGAGGGCTTCCAGAGCCCGGTCGCCGCCGCCCGCGCGGTGATGGAGCGCACGCCCCACGTGATGCTCGCCGGGCGGGGCGCGGC
>CAXTCO010000231.1:0-4265 GCA_964242255.1 uncultured Caulobacteraceae bacterium
GTGCAGGTCGTGCAGGTCGTGCAGGTCGTGCAGGTCGTGCAGGTCGTGCAGGTTCCCCCACCCCCGGCTCCGGCTCAAGCCCTCTCCTTCTGTCATCCCGGCGGAGGCCGGGACCCAGACGGCGCGCCACGCTCCGCAGCCTGCCGCATGCGCGGGTCTGACCTGGGTCCCGGCTTCCGCCGGGATGACGGAAGAAGGGGAGTGTAACCCTGCTCGGGACCGGCGAGGATAGATCCGCGGTGGGGCGCCACCGTGCTCGGGCGCGTCAAGGCACGCTGCGCTCTACGGCCTTGACCCGCCCTGCGCGCGCCGGCTGACGCTTGGGCGTCGGGACGCGGGGCGTCCCGCAAGTGTGTTCAACGGCCTGCGGCGCGTCGAACACAGGGCTGTATGCGAACAAGAGCCGCCGCCGCGGACGGAGCGCAGCCGCTTAGGCCGGAGCAGAGGGCGCTGCGGTCGGACCCGCGCTCGGGCACGCCTCAGCCCTGTGTTCGACGCCCCGCAGGGCGTTGAACAATCAAGGGACGCCCCGCGTCCCGACGCCCCCGCGTCAGCCGCCGCGCGCCCGAGCACGGTGGCGGCTCCCGTTCCGCATCCACTCTGGCGAACAGACGTGGCGCTCACGCCGTCGCCTTGCGGCCCAGCGCCGCGATCGCCGGCCCGAGGGGCCGCGCTGCGGCGTCGTAGCCGTCCCACGCCCGATTGCGGGTCAGGAGCCCCGGCGCGGTGCGGATCGTGTAGGCGTGGGGGTCCAGCCCCTTGCGCACTTGGCTCCACGCCACCGGCCACGACACCGGCGCCCCCGGCCGGCCGCGGGGCGAGTAGGGCGCCACCGCCGTGGAGAGCCGGTCGTTGCGCAGGTAGTCGAGGAAGATGCGGCCCGTGCGCTTGGCCTTGGCCATGTTCACCAGGAAGCGGTCGGGCGCGTCGGCGGCGATCCGCACGCACAAGTCGCGCGCGAACGCCTTGGCCGCCGGCCACTCCACGCCGTGGCCGCCGGACGCGTCCAGCGGCGTCACCACGTGCAGGCCCTTGCCGCCCGTGGTCTTGCAGAAGGCGGCGAGCCCGAGCGCCTCCAGGCGCGCGCGCACCTCCTTGGCCGCTGCGACCACCGCCTCGAAGGCGACGTCGGGCGCGGGGTCGAGGTCGAACACGAGGCGCCCCGCCACCTCCGGACGGCCCGGCGCGCAGTTCCAGGGGTGGATCTCCGCGCCGGCGGTCTGGGCGACGGCGGCCAGCGCCTCCACGCGGTCGAGCTGGATGTAGGGCTTCTTGTCGCCGCGCACCTCCACCAGCGTGATCAGTGACGACGTGCCCGGCATGGCGTGGCGCTGGAAGAAGGTCTCGCCCCCGATCCCGTCCGGCTCGCGGATGATGGAGGCCGGGCGGCCGGCGAGGTGGGGCAGCATGGCCGGCCCCACCGCCTCCAGGTAGCGGGCGAGGTCCAGCTTGGTGAGCGCCGGCCCGGCGTCGTCGGCGGGCCACAGGGCCTTGTCGGGATTGGAGAGGGTGACGCCCATCACGACCGCCGATCCGTCCGACCGCCGGGCCGCCGCCTGCGCCATCGGCCTTGCGGCCTTCGCCGCTGCGGTCGGGGCGTCGGCGGCCGGCTCGGGCGCCTCGCGGACCACGTCGGCGGCCGGCTTGTCCTCGCGCAGGCCCTTGAAGCTGGCCTGCCGCAGGTGACCGGCCCCCGTCCAGCCGGCGGACTCGATCTCGGCCACCAGCACCGGCTCCACCCAATGGGTCCCGGAGGCGCGGGGCGTGTCCTTGGCGGCGAACGGCGACACCTTCGTCTCCACGGCGCGCAGGCGGGGCAGCAGCTTGGACACCTTCTCGGCCGAGAAGCCGGCGCCGATGCGGCCCACGTGCACCAGCCGTCCGCCCCGCTGCACGCCCGCGATCAGGGAGCGGAACGGCTTGGCGCCCTCGCTCACCCATCCGGCGACCACCACCTCCTGCCCGCCTCGGCACTTGGCCTTGGTCCAGGCCTCCGACCGGCCGGAGCTGTAGGGCGCGTCCAGCCGCTTGGAGACGATCCCCTCCAGGTGCATCGAGCAGGCGGAGGAGAGCACCGCGTCGCCCCCCGTCTCGAAGTGCTCCACGAAGCGCAGGTGCGGGGAGGAAGCGGCGGCCAGGAGCTCGGCGAGACGCGCCTTGCGGTCGGACAAGGGCCGGGCGCGCTGGTCGCCGCCGTCCGCCCACAGCAGGTCGAAGGCGAAGAACACGACCTCGCCCGTGCGCCCCGCCTCCAGCGCCCCCTGCAGGGCGGCGAAGTCGGGTGCGCCGGACTCGTCCAGGATCACCGCCTCGCCGTCGTAGAGGCCGGCGGGCAGGTGCGCGGCCTCCGCGGCCAGCTCCTCGAATCGGGGCGTCCAGTCCAGGCCGTTGCGGGTCAGCACGCGGCAGGCGCCGCCGTTCACGTGCAGCTGCAGGCGGTAGCCGTCGAACTTGATCTCGTGCGCCCAGCCCGCCCCGGCCGGCGGCCGGCCCACGTTGCGCGCCAGCTGGGGCGGGACGAAGTCGGGAAGCGCCGCGCCGCCGGCCCCCTTGGCCGCGCGCTTCGGCTTGACGGCCGCGGGCTTCGGCGGCGGCGCGGCGGCGACGGCCTCCGCGCCCGCCTCCGGGTCGCCGCCATGGGAGTTCCACACGCGCTTGGCCGGCGTGCGCCTGCGCTTGGAGGGCGGCTCGCCCGCCTCGGCGGTGATGAAGCGGGTCGGGCCGCGGCCGGTCCCGGCGGCGATCTCGGCCATGGAGCGGCCGCTGGCGACGGAGGTGGCGTTCTGCGTCAGCAGCGCGTCGCCGTCGCCGGGATGCTCCGTCCCGTCGCGGTGCTTGATGAGGAGCCAGTTGGTGCGCCCCTTCCCGCCCGGCCTGGCGTTGCGGTCGTGCGCCATGCGGACCAGCACCCAGCCGCCGCGCATCCGCTCGCCCTCCACCACGAACTTGAGGTCGCCCTTCCTCAACCCCTCCTCGACCGTCATCCCTTCCGGCGCCCAGAAGCCGCGGTCCCACAGCATCACGGTCCCGCCGCCGTATTCGCCGGCGGGGATCGTCCCCTCGAAGTCGCCGTAGTCGAGGGGGTGCGGCTCCACCTCCACCGCCAGCCGCTTGTCGGCGGGGTCGAGGGACGGCCCGCGCGTCACCGCCCAGGACAGCATCACGCCCTCGTGCTCCAGGCGGAAGTCGTAGTGCAGGCGCGTGGCGTCGTGCTTCTGCACCACGAAGCGCAGGCGTTCGGACGGGGCGAGCGCGCCCTCGCCGAACGGCTCGGCCGTCTTCTGCGGGTCGCGCTTGGCGCGGTAGGCGGCGAGCGTCTCGGCCATGACGTCCGACTCAAGCGGAGCCGGGCCGCCGGGTTCCCACCCGGGCCGGGTTCCGACCCGGCCGGATCCGGCTCAGCGGGGCAGGCCGGGCGGCAGGAGGTCGGTGGCCTGCACCGGGCGGGGCGACTGGACGGGCTCGCCGGTCCACTCCCAGTGCCAGGGCTCGAAGGGATAGTTCACGAAGCCGAAGCGCCGCGCGTTGCGCAGCAGCCAGCGGTAGCTCGACGAGCGCGTCAGGCGCAGCCGGTCCTCCGCCGCCGTCGAGTCCACAGGCCGCACCCCGTCGAGCACGAGGTCCATGGCCAGCCCCGTACGGTGCGCGGAGCAGGTGGCGCGGCGGCGGCCGTCGCAGTCGCCCTCCGCGGCGCAGCGGCCGGCGTCGTAGGCCGGGCTTCGATAGCCGGAGAACACCAGCAGCGACTGCGGGCTCTCCAGGGCGCCCTCGCGCGCGGCGGCCGCGCGCATCCTGCGCCACGCCGCCAGCGCGCCGGGGCGCAGCGCGTTGGGGCGGGCGCCCCAGCTCTCCGCGGGCGTGGTCCAGGCCAGCGTCGCCTCGTCCGGCGGGTCGGGGCAGGGGGCCGCGCCCCCGTCTGCGGTGCGGGCGGCGGCGCGCGCCTGCAGGAAGGGGCGGCGCGCCTGCAGTTCGTCGAGCCCGCGCTTCACCGTGTCGGCCGTGACCACGCCGGACGCGGGGAGGCCGCGCGCGGCCTGCCAGCGGGCGAGGGCGCGGGCGAAGTCGACGCCCTCCGGCACGGGCGCGGCGCCGATCTCCGCGGCCAGGGCGGGCATGTAGATCTCCCAGCCCGCCTCCGTGCGGCCGAAGGCGTTCACGGGCAGGCGGTCCAGGCTGTCCGCGTTGCGCCGCGCGGCCTCCGCGAAGGCGGGCGGGCGGCTGTAGCTGAGGCCGTCCGGCGAGGGCGCCTCGCGGGGAGCGTAGCG
>CAXTCO010000232.1:0-4264 GCA_964242255.1 uncultured Caulobacteraceae bacterium
GCGGCCACCAGCGGCGCCGCCAGCAACGTGCGGCGGCCCACGGTCACGGCGGGGTCATCGCAGGGGCGCCGCGGAGCCGCCGCAAGTCAGCTCGCGCGTCGCAACGCCAGCTCGTCCAGCGCGGCGCTCTCGCGCTTGGCGGTCTCGCGCGCCAGCTGCAGGCGCGCGGCCTCGGCCACGTGCTCGTACTTCTTCTGGTTCTCGAAGGCGTGGGCCAGGGCGTCCCGGGCGCCCTGCGCCTCCAGGTCGAGCGCCAGGAGCTCGCCCAGGATCTTGGAGCGGCGCGCCTTCAGGCCCTCCTTGAAGCCGACCAGGTACCAGCCCGCCTGCGCGTCGGCGGCGGCGCGCTGCGTCTCCTCCTCGGCCTCGCGGTCGAGCTTCACCAAGGCGAGGCGGGAGGAGGCGCGGCGGTCCTCCACCTCGCGGACGCGCTTCTGCAGCTCCTCCACCTCGAAGGTGGAGAGGCGGATCAGGCTCTGGGCCCAGCTCACGCGGCGAGCCGGGCGGGAGCGGCGGCCAGGATCGCCTCGAGGCGCTGGAAGCTGTCGGGCATGGGCGTGGCTTCGTCCTTCTGCTGGGCGAGGAAGGCCTCGAGCGCGGGCTCGAGGACGATGGCGCGGTCCACCGCCGGGTCGGACCCGGTGCGGTAGGCGCCGATGCGGATCAGCTCCTCCATGTTGGAGAAGGCCGAGAGGGTGCGGCGCGCGTCGGTGGCGACCGCGCGCTCGTCGGGCGTCTGGCAGGCGGGCAGGGTGCGGCTGATGCTCTTCAGCACGTTCACCGCGGGGAAGCGGCCGCGCTCGGCGATGGCGCGCTCCATGACGAGGTGGCCGTCCAGGATGCCGCGCACGGCGTCGGCGACCGGCTCGTTGTGGTCGTCGCCGTCCACCAGCACGGTGAAGAGGCCGGTGATGGGGCCCGCCGTGGTGCCGTCGGCGCGGACGGGGCCGGGGCCGGCGCGCTCCAGCAGCTTGGGCAGCTCGGTGAAGCAGGTGGGGGTGTAGCCCTTGGTGGTGGGCGGCTCGCCGGCGGCGAGGCCGATCTCGCGTTGCGCCATGGCGAAGCGGGTGACGCTGTCCATCAGGCACAGCACCTCGTGGTCCCCGTCGCGCAGGAATTCGGCCAGGGCCATGGTCATGAAGGCGGCCTGGCGGCGGGTCAGCGCGGGTTCGTCGCTGGTGGCGACCACCACGATCGCGCGGGCGAGGCCCTCCTCGCCGAGGGTCTCCTCCACGAACTCGCGCACCTCGCGGCCGCGTTCGCCGATCAGGCCCACCACCACCGCGTCGCAGGCCGCGCCCCGCGCCAGCATGGAGAGCAGCACGCTCTTGCCGACGCCGGAGCCGGCGAACACGCCCATGCGCTGGCCGCGGCAGATGGTGGTGAACACGTCCAGGCAGCGCACGCCCGTGGGCAGGCGCTCGCCCACCCGGCCGCGGGCGTGGGCGGGTGGAGGCGGCGTGCGCAGCGGGTAGGCGGCGGGGCCCTGCGGCAGGGGTCCCTTGCCGTCGATGGGCTCGCCGAAGGCGTTGACGATGCGGCCGAGCCAGGCGGCGGTGGGGCGCACGCTGGCCCCTTCCGGCTTGATCAGGATCTCCGCGCCGGGGGCCACGCCCTCCACCGGGCCGAAGGGCATCAGCAGGGCGCGGGTCTCGCGGAAGCCCACCACCTCGGCGGGCAGCGGCGGCAGGCCGCGGCGGTCGATCTCGGCGCGGGCCCCAACCGGCAGGCGGGTCAGGCCGCCCCGCGCCTCGATCAAGAGGCCGTTCACCGCCGCCACTCGGCCGGACACCTGCAGAGGGTCCAGGCGCTCCACGGCGGCGATCAGGTTACGCAAGGACTGGAAACTCCGGGCAGGCCGCGACCCTGCAACCCTGCGCTTTAACCGGGAGTGAAGCGCGGCATGTCGGGGCGGAACGGCGGCGACGTCCGCACGCCACCCCCCGTGCGGATGGAGTGGCGCGATGGCGGGCTACCGGTATGTTTCGCTCTCCCGTCCCGTGGGCCGGGGCGGCGCAAACGACCGGCTGGACGTCATGCGTGCGCAGGAGCTGATCAACGCGCACCTTCCGACGCCGCTCAAGCCGTCGGCGGTCGACGGGATCTCCGGCCCGCTGACCGAGAACGCCATCACCGAAATCGAGCGTCGCCTGATAGGCGCTGCGGCGCCGGACGGGCGCCTTGACCCTCACGGGCCGACGCTGCGCGCACTCAATCACCTGCGGCGTCGAACCAGCCTGAAGCGTGGACCGCCACCGACTGCGCCGGCGCATCCCGCCGACGGAGCAAATCCTCCCGGATCGGCGGCCTCCTCGGCCGCCGCGTCGCGGTCGTACGGCGGGGCGCCTGCACTTGCGCACGCTCCGGACGCGACTGCGCCCGCCTCAACCCACGGCGGGGCGAGCCACGGCCAGCACCATCATAAGCGTTCCGGCATCTTCCCTCCGGAGGTGATCGCCGCCGCCCAGGCCGCGCCGGCCAGATGGGGTGCGCCTGCATCCATCACCATGGCGCAGTGGGCGCTGGAGAGCGGCGGGGGCCAGCACATGCCGAAGGGGTCGAACAACCCCTTCGGCATCAAGGCCGGCAGGGGTCGAAGTTCGTCATGGCGCCGACCACGGAGGAGGTGCACGGTCGCACCGTGCACATCACGGCTCCCTTCCGCGTCTTCGACTCGCTGACAGAGGCCTTTGACCAGCATGGCGACTTGCTGCACCACCATCCGAGATACGCGGCCGCGCGCACCCACGAGAACGATCCGGATGCTTACGCGGAGGCGCTTACCCATACCTACGCCACTGAATCGACCTACGGCTCCGATCTCAAAACGGTGATGCGGCTGTACGATCTCCACCAATACAACAGGCCGGCGGGTGGGGGTGCGCCGCGCTGAGCTAGTCCCTGAAGCAGCGGGACACAGCCGCGGCCACGGCGTCGTAGCGCGCAGCCGCCGCAGCGGGGTATGTCAGAGTGAATACGAGGAACTGGTCTCTGCGCTTGAACACCTTGGCATAGAACTTCCCGCTTGTGCCTGTTCCGGACAGGACCGCCCAGTCGGGTCGGAACACCCTATAGGTCACCTTCGCGTCTCTCCCGCCAAGTCCGCCCACATAGTCGGCAGCCGCTTGGCGGAGCGACTTGTCGAGGGCGTTGTTTGCGCCGAAGGCGGTCAGCACGCTCCCGTCACCCCCCCGTGAAGGCCTGGCCGTCGTGAGCGTCCGGCTCGCCCTGCGGCTTCAGCAGATCGGCAGGGCAGCAGACCGCGTACTGGTGGCGGGCGTTGGAGTAAGTGCGCCACGTGTGCCCGTCCGGGCTGGCGGCCTGGGCGCAACCGCCCCAGAGACAGCAAGCGAAGGCGAGGGCTGCTCCGAGTGTGACCGGCAGACGCTCCACGCGCGGCATGGCTTGAGCTCCCGCGTCGTGCAGGCGCTCGGCGCCCGGCGGCTGCTAGACGCCTGGGTTCCACAGCCGGTTCCTTCGGCCGCGGCTGGTCCCCACGACTTCGACCTCGACCCTGCGGCGGAGTGACTCGCCCGCGCCCGCGCCCGAACGCGGCGCTTGCCGTCGATTCGCAAATCAGGAAGGAATCTGACCCGACGGTTCATCATTAACGAATCCTAAGGGGTCGGGGCGCGACTGTGTCCCGCAGGGCCTGCGCCGCCGCCATCCGGCGGGGCGCGGGCGGGCTGGAGAGGGTCGATGCGGGTTCTCCTGATCGAGGACGACAGCGCCACGGCGCAGACCATCGAGGTCATGCTGAAGTCGGAAGGCTTCAACGTGTACACGACCGACCTCGGTGAGGAGGGCGTCGACCTCGGCAAGATCTACGACTACGACCTGATCCTCCTGGACCTGTCCCTGCCCGACATGAGCGGGCTGGACGTACTGCGCCAGCTGCGGGTAGCGCGGATCGACACGCCGGTGATGATCCTTTCGGGCACCACCGAGATCGACACCAAGGTGAAGAGCTTCGGCGGCGGCTGCGACGACTACATGACCAAGCCGTTCCACAAGGACGAGCTCGTCGCCCGCATCCACGCCGTCGTCCGCCGCAGCAAAGGCCACGCCCAGTCGGTGATCAAGACCGGCGACATCACGGTGAACCTGGACGCCAAGACCGTGGAGGTCCTGGGTCAGCGCGTGCACTTGACGGGCAAGGAATACCAGATGCTGGAGCTGCTCTCGCTCCGCAAGGGCACGACGCTGACGAAGGAGATGTTCCTGAACCATCTCTACGGCGGCATGGACGAGCCCGAGCTGAAGA
>CAXTCO010000233.1:0-4257 GCA_964242255.1 uncultured Caulobacteraceae bacterium
CGTCCGCACCGGGGCCGCCCTGACCGCCGCGCCCGGCGACTGGGACGCCCTCGGCGCCCTCGACCTCCTGCGCGACGGCCGGGCCTCCGGCCGGCTCACGGCGGACAGCCGCCTGCACCGGGGCGACCGCCTGGCCCTCGACATGGACCTGCGGACCCGGACGCGCCTGCACCTCCTGGCCGACGCCTGGGAGGCGCAGGGCGGGGCGGTCGCCGGCGGCCTCGGCCTGCGCGCCGACCAACCGTTCCGCCTGCACGCCGACCTGCGCAGCGACGACGGCGGCGGCCATGTCGAGGTGGACAGCCGCTCGGGCGCCCTGACGCCGCTGCGCGCGACGGGGAGGTGGAGCCGCGCGGGCGCCGTGGTCGACGCCACGGCCCTGCTCGCCGCGTCGCACCACACGGACCGCTACGTCCCCCGCATCGGGCCGGAGGCGCGCCTGCACCTCACGGCCAAGCCGGCGGGCCGGATGTTCGACACGGACGCCGTGCTGCAGGGCGCCTTCGCCGGGCTGCACGCCCACGGCCCCTTCGACCCGGACCGCCGCCGCACGCCGGGCATGGCGCTGGAGGCGCGCGTGCAGGACCTGTCCACCTGGTTCAAACCGCCCAAAGTCGGCGCGACCACCGCCGCCGGCGTGCTGACGGGGACGTGGAACGACCTGCGCATCCAGGCCCGCGCCTCGGGCGCCGCGACGAGCGAGCTCGACACCACGGTGGCGCGCTTGGACGGGCCGCTGGTCGTCACCCAGCAGAAGAACGAGTGGCGCGTCGTCACCGACCTTGCGGGCCAGGGCGTCGGCGGCCCCGGCCTGCTGGCGTCGCTGCTGGGGCCGCGGCCGACCACCCACGTCGACCTGTCGCGCCTGCCGGACGGGCGCGTGCTGTTCCGCGCCCTGAACGTCGCGGGCCGCTACATCCGCGTGGACGCCGAGGGTGCGATCACGCTGTTCGGCGACCTGAGCTTCAAGGGTCGCTTCGCCGCTCCGTCCCTCGTCGGCCTGCGTCCCGGATCGCACGGGGCGCTGGACGCGACTTTCGACGCCGCGTCGAAGAAGGGCTCCGACTTCTGGACGTTGAGCGGGCGGGGCCAGGGCGAAGGCTTCGCCAGCGGGATCGCCGAGCTCGACCGCATGCTGGGGCCGCGTCCGGTGGTGACCGCCCGAGGGAACTGGCGCCCCGCCGGCTTCAGCTTCGACGACATCGTGCTGACGGGCGCCGCGGCGGACGGGACCGCCAAGGGGACCTACAGCACCGCCAAGGCGCTCGACTTCGCCCTGAGCTGGCGCGCGCGCGGGCCGTTCACCGTGGGCCCGCTGGAGGTCGCGGGCGCCATGACGGGCGACGGCCGGCTCACGGGCGAACTGGAGCGCCAGCGGGCCGACCTGCACGCTCACCTTGCGGCCCTCGACCTCGGCCGCCTCGTCGTGCGGCCGGCGGACCTCGACCTGAGCTTCGCCGCCGCGCCCGGCGGGCTGCTGGAGGGGACGGTCGCGGTGAACGGCCCCTCCGACTTCGGGCCGGCGAGCGCGCGGGCCGCCTTCCGTTTCGCGCCGGGCGGCGTGGACCTGCACGACATCGCCGCCGACGCGGGCGGCGTGCGCCTGGGCGGCTCCCTCGCCCTGCGCGGCGACGCGCCTTCGGCCGCGGACCTGACGGTGGCCGCGGGGCCGGGCGCCTTTTTGCAGCGCGGCAAGCTGGCCGGCGAGGTGAAGGTGGCCGGCGCGCCGGGCGCGGTGCGCGCCCGGATCGACCTGCAGGGCCGCGACCTCGCCCCCTTCGACCCGGCCGTGACGCTGCACACGCTCGACCTGCACGCGGACGGCCCGCTCGATCGGCTGCCCTTCCGCCTCTCCGCAGAGAGCGTGGACGCCCTGCCTTGGCGGCTCGCCGGCTCCGGCGTGCTGGCGCGTTCGGGCGATCGGCGCGAGCTGACGCTGGACGGCTCAGGCCGCCTGCGCGGTGCGGAGGTGCGCACGCTGGAGACGGCGCGGCTCGGCTTCGGGCCGCAGGGCGCGGACGCCCGCCTGCGGCTCGCGGTGGGCGGCGGCCGCTTCTCCCTGGACGGCCGTCAGGCGGGCGACGCGGTGGACGCGCAGGGGACGCTGGACGCCGTGGCCCTGGGCGCCTTCAACGAGGACTACACGGGCGCCGTCTCCGGCTCCGTGCAGCTGGCCGGGCGCGGCCCCGCCCTGACCGGCCGCGCCGACCTGGCCCTGAAGGACGCCCGCGCGCGCGACGCCGGTCCGGACTTGGCGGTGGACGGGCGGATGCACGCCGACCTCGCCGGCGAGCGCCTCCGGCTGGAGGCCGACTTCGCCGGCGGCCAGGGCCTGAAGGCGCAAGCGCGGCTGGAGCTGCCCGTCGACGCCTCCGCCCGGCCGTTCCGCTTCGCCCTGGCGCACGGCCGCCCGATCGGCGGTGCGGTGTCCGCTGACGGCGAGGTGCGGCCCCTGTGGGACCTGTTCGTCGGCAGCGAGCGCGTGGTCACCGGCCAGCTGACCGCCCGCGCCACGGTCGGCGGCACGCTGGACGATCCGCAGGTGACCGGCTCGGCGCGCCTCGACCGCGGCACGGTGACGGACGGCGGCATCGGCCTGTCCCTCAAGAACCTGCAAGGCTCGGCGGAGTTCGGCCGCAACCTCGTGACCCTGCGCGGCGTCTCCGGCGACGACGGCAAGGGCGGGACCCTCGGGGGGCAGGGCTCCGTCAGCCTGGCGCGCGACGGGGCGTCCAACCTGCAGCTGACGCTGCAGCGCTTCCACCTGTTCGACAACGAGTACGGCCGCGCCACGGCCTCGGGCGCGGCGACCGTCACGCGCGACGCGGCCGGCCACGCCAAGCTCACGGGCAAGCTGGGCGTCGACCGGGCGGACATCACGGCCAAGACCTCGGACGCGCCGACCATCCCGTCCATGGAGGTGATCGAGCTGAACACCCCTGCGCGCACGGGCTTCGCCGCCGAGGCCGCCAGCCGCCGCGCCGGCGCCGTCGCGGTGGCGCTGGACGTGGCGATCCAGGCGCCCCGCGGCGTGTTCGTGCGGGGCAGGGGATTGGACGCCGAGCTCAGCCTGAACGCCCACGTGGGCGGGACCACCGCGGCCCCCGACCTGACGGGCGTGGCCCGGATCGTGCGCGGCTCCTACGACTTCAGCGGCAAGAAGTTCGAGTTCGACGAGGCGGGCGTGGTGCGCCTGGCCGCCAAGCCGGAGCTGATCCGCCTGGACCTCACCGCCGAGCGCGACGAGAACGGGCTGGACGCCCGCGTGCGGATCACAGGCTCCGCCGCCCGGCCGGACATCAAGCTCACCAGCATCCCCGTGCTGCCGCAGGACGAGATCCTGGCGCGCGTGCTGTTCGGCGTCTCCGCCTCGCAGCTGTCGCCCTTCGAGGCCGCCGAGCTGGCCTCCGCGGTGACGGCGCTGGCCACCGGCGGCGGCCTGGACGTGCTGGGCAGCCTGCGCCAGTTCGCCGGGCTGGACCGGCTGGCGCTGGGCGGCACGGCCGCGGGCGCCAGCATCAGCGGCGGCAAGTACCTGACGCGCAACGTCTACCTGGAGCTGACGGGCGCGGGCGTCGACCGCGAGGCGGCCCTGCTCCAGGGGGTGCCGCTCGGCCGCACGGGCTCGTCGGCGCAGGTGGAGTGGCGGGTGCGCCGCCGCCTGTCGGTGATCGCCCAGACGTGGACGGGCGGCGACTCGCGCCTGTCCGTCCGCTTCCGGCGCAGCCGCTAGCCCACGGCCGCTCCGCCCCGCTCCCGCGCGTAGGCCTGGGTGCCGCGGGTGAGCACGCGGTCGCGGGGCAGGATGCCGGCGATGGCCGCGTCGTCCGCCCCCGCCAGGCGGCCGTAGAGGCCCGCGAAGTCCTGCTGCGTCTCGGCCAGGAGCTGGTCGAGGGAGTCCACCACGAAGTAGACCTGCTGGAAGTCGTCGATCCGGTAGGGCGTGCGCATCACCCGCTCCAGCTCGAACCCGATCCGGTTCGGGTCGGCCGCCTCCAGCGCGAACACGCTCTCGGCGCGCGAGGAGACGATGCCGGCGCCGTAGATGCGCAGGCCCTCCGGCGTGTCCAGCAGCCCGAACTCGACCGTGTACCAGTAGAGCCGAGCCAGGTTCTTAAGCCGCCCCAGCTCCAGCGCGCGCCGCCCTCCGCGGCCGTAGGCGGCCATGTAGTCGGCGAACACGGGGTCGGTCAGCATGGGCACGTGGCCGAACACGTCGTGGAAGACGTCCGGCTCCTGCAGGTAGTCGAGCTGGTC
>CAXTCO010000234.1:0-4242 GCA_964242255.1 uncultured Caulobacteraceae bacterium
GGCGCCGGCCGCCGGCTACGGCGCGGCCGGCCGCTCGCGGGCGGGCGACGCGAGCGCCATCGCTCTGAACACGCGCGCCTGACGCTCACCCACGCCGCGGGACGGCTCAGCGCCTGCGGCGCGGCAGGGACCAGGTGCGGAACGGCTCAAACTTCGTTCCCGCCCAGCCCTGGGCGGTGACGGTCACGGCGTGCGCGTCCCACTCGACCGTGTTGAAGCCGGGCGGCGTGCCGCGCGTGCGCAGCGACAGGGTGCCCGCCCCTACGGCGTAGGTCAGGTGGTCGCCCGTCGGCAGGGGCACGGCGAAGGGGTTGTGCACGTGGCCGGTGAGGATCACGTCCACGCCGCCCTGCGCCAGGATGGCCGCCGCCTCCGCACCCCTGTGGACGCCGCCCGTGACGGGCGCGCCCGCCGCCTCCACCAGGGGATGGTGGCAGCTGATCACCCGCAGGCCGTCGGGAGCCGAGGCCGCCACCTCCGCCGCCGCCGCCCGGCAGACTCCCAGGTTGATCGCGCCCTTGGACCAGTCGAGCCGAGGCTGCGCCCCGCGCGAGGTGTTGATCATGCGCACGGCGAGCTGCGGGCTGTCGAATCCGCCGCGGAACGGGTCGCCGATGAAACGCCGGTAGCGCGCGAAGGGGGTCAGCGCGCGCAAGAGGATGTTCCAATAGGGCGTGTCGTGGTTGCCCGGTGTGTGAAGCAGCGGCCGCGGCAGGGCGTCGAGCCAGGTCCGGCCCGGGCGGAACTCGCGCGGCAGGCCGTTCAGGGTGACGTCGCCGGAGAAGACGGTCAGCGCCGGCCTCCACGCGGCCGCGAACTCCAGGGCGGCGCGCGTGGGCGCCGCGTCCTCCGCGCCGAAGTGAACGTCGCTGAGGTGCAGCAGGCGCATCAGGCGGCCGCCCCGCGCGCGACGGCCACCGCGCCCGAGCTCCCAGCGGCCACGGCCTGCTCGCGACGCCGTGCAGCGTCTGCAGAGCCCGCCTCGACGCTGTCCGGCGGGGCCAGCGCCCGGAAGGCGGCGGGGCGGTAGCGCACCACCGTGTCGGCGCGCAGGCGGTGGGCCTCGCCGTCCAGCACGGCGGGGATGCGCCCCCGGTGGCGCACGGCCAAGCTGCGGCCGCGGCTGGACTGCACGGACGGGTCGTCGCGCCAGTCGCCCAGGAAGTCGGTCAGGAGGGTGCGGGAGGCGAGCCACAGGCCGGCGGCCGGGCTCTTCGGGTCGATGGAGGCCACTTCCAGCGCCACGTCCTGCGTCAAGACGCGCGAGACCAGGGGGCAGATCACCGACAGGGCCTCCGCCTTGCGCACGGGCGCGCCATCCAGGCGGAAGCGCAGCCGGCCGGTGAAGGCGCGCTTCAGCGCGCGCGCCGCACGCATCCACGCCAGGCGGAGGCGTCCGCGCCGCAGGGCCTCGCGGGCGGGCCCCCACAGGGCGGGCGCCCCCAGGATGGCGGCGCAGAAGAAGACGTGGCCGTCGACCTCGCCTCCCGAGACGGGCCGCTCCACGCCCTCGTCCAGCGCCCGCGCCAGGGCCTCCGGCCAGGGATGGCGGCCGTAGAGGGCGAAGGGCAGCATGTTCATGGTGCCGCCGGGCAGGGGCGCCACCAGCGGGCCGTCGGGCCCCGCCAGCTCGCAGGCCAGACGCGCGGTGCCGTCGCCCGCCAGGGTGATCAGGAGGTCGGGCCGCGTGGACAGCGCCTCGCGGACGGCCGCGGCGATGCCCTTGGGGGGCGCGTCGCGCACGCGGACCTCGAGCCCCCGGGCGGCGAGCAGCTTCTCGAGGGCCGCCGCGGCGCCTGGGCCGACTCCGCCGGAGGCGGAGTTCACCACGGCCTCGACCCGGCGCACGCCGGGGGAGGCGGCGCGGGCGGGCGCCGGGTCGGCGGGGTCTGACATGGGCCGCCAACGTGGCCTCGCGCCCTCGGTTCCGCCCGGTCCGGCCAGGACGGCGGGAGGAACCTTGGCCGTAAAGAGGACGTTCGGACGCGTGTGCGTACAGGTGTGGGAGGGGCTCTTGAGCGTTCGGACTGTGACCGGAGCGGCGGGGCTCGCCGTCGTGGCCGCTCTGGCGGCGGGCTGCGCCGATACGACGCCGCCTTCCCGGGCCGCGGCCGCGCCGCCGGCGCGTTGCGGCGACGAGCGCTTCCCGATCTATTTCGCCCCCGGCTCGGCCGAGCTGCAACCCGACTCGGCGGCGGTGATCCGCTCGGCGGCCAAGCGCGTCGGCGGCTGCCGCATCGCCGGGGTGGAGGTCACGGGCGTGGCGGCGGCGGATGCGGCGGGCCGGGCGACGGACCCCGCGCTCACCCAGCGGCGGTCCGATGGCGTGGCGGCGGCGCTGGCGGGGGCCGGGCTGCCCAGCCCCAGCTTCGACGTGCAAGTGACGGGGGCCGCGGCGGCCACGCACGGCGTGCGCACTCCGCTCATCCGCCGTACGGAGGTGGTCATCCGGGCAGGACCGGCGGACTGACGCCCGGACCGGAGCTCAGACGACCGGACCTGCGACCCACCTCGAACGGCTCGGTGAAGTGCGGAGACGGCGGGCCGGTCCGGGGGAAGACCGGGTTTGTCGAGGGGGACGCCGCCTCCGCCCCGCATGAACCCGCGCGGGGCGGCGCGGTTCCGCTTGGGCGGTGTGCGGGGCGTTCCGATCAACCCCCGGTGGAGCGCGGGTCAGGTCCCCGACAGCCCGCGCCACAGGTCCACACGGCGCATCGCCTTGCCGGGCAGGTGCGAGAAGCGGCCCAGGGGCAGCACCTCGGCCGCGCGCCGCACGCGGTATTGCGCCCAGCGCCCCGCCGCCGACGGCGAGGGGCGGCCGACGAAGCCGTAGCCCAGCCGCCGCACGCCGGAGGCGAGGCTGGTCTTGAACCGGTAGTCGCCGGGCCCGAGGTCGAACTCCTCCACCCCCCGCGCCGCCGCCCACTTCAGGATCTCCACGATCAGCCCGACGCCCGCCGAGTAGCGCTGCAGCTCCTCGTCGTGGGCGATGAACCAGGCGTGGAGCACCGGCCCGTTCTGCAGCGCCATGTGCGTGGCCGCGAGCCGCCCGCCCGCGTGAAGGGTGAAGAAGCGCAGCCCGAACCTCTCGTCCGCCCCGTCGCGCAGCTGCTCGAGCAGGCGCCCCGTCCAGGGCGTGGCGAAGATGTCCGTCTGCCGCGTGGTGCGGTATTGGGCGCGCTTCCAGGCCAGGGCCGCGTCCCAGTCCGCATGGCTGTCGGAGCGGGCGAAGGCGATCTCGCCCACCTCACGCGCCATCTTGCGCATCTTCTTGGCGGTGTCGGCCAGGAGGCCCGAGCCCGCCGCCTTGCGCCCCGCGGCGTAGGCGTCGAAGCCGCCGGACAGGTCCAGCACGTGCGAGGCGTTGACCCCCCGCACGAACGGCCCGAAAGGCCCGCCGTCCACCACGGCGTTCTGCAGGTCGATGCGAGGGACGCGCAGGGCCCGGGCGAGGGCCCGGGCGTCGACCTGCAGGTCGGGCCGGGCGACCAGCCCCTGGTAGTCGCACAGGGGCGCGCCGGGCGCCGTGGCGGCGAACGGCCCCACGCGCGCCGGGAGGAAGCCCACCGCCGCGCCGTCGCGCCGCACCACGGCCACGCGGCCCGCACGCGCGTCGGGTCCGCCGGCGGCGTCCAGCGCCAGCATCCACTCGGGCGCGAGATAGGGCGAGCGCAGGCCGGGCGTGTCCGCCTGGACCGCCCGCCACGCCCGCAGATCGTCGGCTCCGAGTTCGCGGGGACGCACCACCTCGATCTGCATGGGGCCGACCCTAGGCCGCAGCCGTCGCCACGACGTTAACCGGGGTCGGGCGGACGACGGCCCCGGTCAGCGCCGCGAGATCACCCGGTGGAGCCGTCGCGGCGCCGCGCCCAGGGCTGACGGCGAGGCGGACGCCGGAGCGTCCAGGGCGACGGCGTGCAGGTCGAAGGCGTCCGTGCGCTCGACGCGCACCCGGGCCAAGTCGCCGGCGCGCAGGTGGGCGCCCCCGCGCACGTGGACCACGCCGTCCACCTCCGGCGCGTCCGCCTCCGTGCGGGCGACGGCCGTCCCGTCCGGGCGCACGGCGTCCACCAGCACGGGCAGGGTGCGGCCGACCTTGAGGCGCAGCTTGTCGCGGGAGATGCGGGCGGCGGCGGCCATCAGGCGGTCGCGCCGCTCCCGCTTCACCGGCTCCGGCACGTGGTCGGGCAGGGCGTTGGCGGCGGCCCCGCGCACGTCCTCGTAGGCGAAGGCGCCCACGCG
>CAXTCO010000235.1:0-4217 GCA_964242255.1 uncultured Caulobacteraceae bacterium
TCGCCACCGCCAGCTCGGTCCCGGCCGGGTCGCGGAAGTGGAAGCGGCGGCCGCCCGGGAAGCTGAAGATCGATTTGGTGACCTCCGCGCCCGCCACCGTCACCTTGACCAGCATCGCTTCCAGGTCGTCGGCGTAGAGCACCATCAGCGGGGCGGACGGCCGCTCCGCCGCGTCGGCCTGAAACCCGCCCTCCAGCCCCTCGTCGAAGGCTGCGTAGGTCGGGCCGTAGTCCGTGAATCGCCAGCCGAACGCCTCTGCGTAGAAGCGCTTGGAGGCGGCCATGTCCGACGCCGGCAACTCCACATAGTCGATCTTGCCCTGCACCCGCATCGCCGCCCCCGCGCCTTGTTCGCCATATGTTCCATGTACCGGACCGGCGGTCAAGGCAGCGCCCACACGCCCGCGCGCTTGACCTCCCGGTCCTCCAGCTCGCGCGTGGTCGGCACCCGGTATTCGGCCAAGGGCGTGAGGCCGGAGGGGTCGAAGTAGGTGCGCCGCGGGTCGCCGACCAGCACGCGGGCGCCGCGCGCACGGGCGCGCTCCAGCCAAGCCCGAACGCGCCCGGCGAGGGGCTGCTCGTAGGCGATGTCGCCGGCGCACACGACCTCCGCGTCCGGCGGCTCGGCGTTGAGCAGGTCGGCGTCGGTGAACGCCACCTCCACGCCGTTCGCCTGCGCGTTCAGCGCCACGGCGGCGGCGCAGAAGCCGTCGACGTCCGCCCCCAGCGCGCAGGCGGCGCCCGCGCGCATGGCCGCCACCGCCACGAGGCCCGAGCCCGTCGCGAAGTCGAGCACGCGCCGGCCGCGCACCTCCTCCGGATGGTCGAGGATCCAGCGGGCCAGCGCCTGGCCGCCCGCCCAGGCGAAGGCCCAGAACGGCGGCGGCAGGCCGACGCGGCCAAGCTCCTCCTCCGTCATCCGCCAGATGGGGGTGACCTCGTCGGCCAGGTGCAGCACCAGCTCCGGCGCGTGCGGCGGGCTCTGCAGGCGCGTGTGGGCGAGGATGAAGGCGCGCCGCGCGTCAGGAGACATGGCCGCGCCGCCCGCGTTGCGGAGCCATGCGACCGCCCGCCGCCGCCCTCGCCGCGTGCCTCGCGGCCCTCGTCGGCGCGGGGGGCGGCGCCCACGCGGCGAGCTTCGACTGCGCCCACGCCCGTGCGCCGGACGAGCGCGCCGTCTGCGCCGACCGCGGGCTGAACGACCAGGACGTGCGCATGAGCGTCATGTTCGACTTCCTGCGCGGCCCGCACGCCATGGGCGTGGCGGGGGCGATGCGCGACGAGCAGCGCGCCTGGCCGGCGCGCCGCCGCGCCTGCGGCGGCGACCGGAGATGCCCGTCGCGCCTCTACGCGGGGCGCATCCACGACCTGCAGGCCGCCTACGACGGCCTTGGCAAGCCGATCTGAGCCTCATCGGCCCGCGAGCGCCAGCCCCGCCGCCACGAGCGAACCCGCCCAGGCGTTGGACTTGAACAGCTGCAGGCAGCGACGCGGGTCGCCGGGGCGCAGCTCCGCCGTCTGCCATCCGGCATGCACGGCGAAGGCGACCGCGCCGGCCAGGGCCGTCCAGCCGACGTGGGCCTGGCTCACCGTCAGGAGCATCAGCACCAAGGCCACGGTGTAGAAGAAGGCGACGCCGCCGCGCACGCCCGCGCCCAGCCGCCGCGCGGACGACTTCACGCCGGCCAGCGCGTCGTCCTCCACGTCCTGAAGGGCGTAGATGGTGTCGTAGCCGAGCGTCCAGGCGATCCCCGCCGCGTACAGCCACCCGGCGGCGGGGTCGAGCGCACCCGCCGCCGCCGCGAACCCCAGGAGCACGCCCCAGTTGAAGGTCAGCCCCAGCCACGCCTGCGGCCACCAGGTGATCCGCTTCATGAACGGGTAGGCGGCCACCAGCGCCAGGCTCGCCACGCCCAGCCCTATGGCGAGCGGCCCCAGGGTGAGCAGGATGGCGAAGGCGGCCAGGCTCAGGGCCGCGAGGAAGACGGCCGCGCCCCGCCGGCTGATCGCGCCGGAGGCGACCGGGCGGGCGGCCGTGCGGGCGACGCGCCGGTCGATGTCGCGGTCCACGAGGTCGTTGAAGGCGCAGCCCGCCGCGCGCATCAGCGCCGCCCCCGCGGCCATGCGCAGCAGCAGCGTCCAGTCCGGCGTGCGGTGCGCCTCCGCCGCCGCCAGCGCCGCGCCCCACCAGCCGGGCAGCATCAGCAGCCAGATCCCCGCCGGCCGGTCGAAGCGGCCCAGCTTCAGCCATGGCCGCAGCGCCGCCGGCGCGAACCGGTCCACCCAGTTGGCGGGGGCGGCGTCGGGCAGGACCGCGTCTGTCATGGACGCGCGTTAGCACGCCGCGGGGAGATGCGCGTCCGCCCTGTGAGCGAATCGAAGAGGCCGTGGAGAAGTGGACGGTCAACTAACGCCGCGGCGAATAAACAGCTTGTGGACCACCGCATCCGGTGTCTCTAATGATCTGCGGTACTAGATATGGGGTTCTCGATGGCGCCGACGGAAGCGACGATGCGGGTTCAGACCTCCGGGCGGGCGGCGCCGCAGCGGCACGCCTCCTGGCCCACCAAGGGTCCGCAACTGCGCCTGGTGCGCAAGGTCGAGACCGACCCGGCGCGCGACGCCCTCCTCACCGACTTCGGCCGCAAGACGCTGGAGGACCGCTACCTCCTCGCCGGCGAGGGCCCGCAGGACATGTTCGCCCGCGTCGCCACCGCCTTCGCCGACGACGCCGACCACGCCCAGCGCGTCTACGACTACATGAGCCGCCTGTGGTTCATGCCCGCCACCCCGGTGCTCAGCAACGGCGGGGCGGACCGCGGCCTGCCGATCAGCTGCTTCCTGAACGCGGTGGACGACAGCCTGGAGCACATCGTCGGCGCCTGGAACGAGAACGTGTGGCTGGCGGCCAACGGCGGCGGCATCGGCACCTACTGGGGCGGCGTGCGCTCCATCGGCGAGAAGGTGAAGGGCGCGGGCCAGACCTCGGGCATCATCCCCTTCATCCGCGTGATGGACTCGCTCACGCTGGCGATCAGCCAGGGCTCGCTGCGCCGGGGCTCGGCCGCCGTCTACCTCGACGTGCACCACCCGGAGATCGAGGAGTTCCTCGAGATTCGGAAGCCGTCGGGCGACTTCAACCGCAAGAGCCTGAACCTCCACCACGGCATCAGCATCAGCGACGCCTTCATGGAGGCCGTGCGCGACGGAGCCGAGTTCTCGCTGCTCTCCCCCAAGGACGGCGCGCCCGTGCGCCAGGTGAACGCCCGCGAGCTGTGGCAGAAGATCCTGGAGATCCGCCTGCAGACGGGCGAGCCCTACCTGATCTTCTCCGACGCCGTGAACCGCGCCATGCCCGCCCACCAGCGCGAGCTCGGCCTCAGCGTGAAGCAGTCCAACCTCTGCAGCGAGATCATGCTGCACACGGGCAAGGACCACCTGGGCGTGGACCGCACCGCCGTGTGCTGCTTGTCGAGCGTCAACGCCGAGACCTTCATGGAGTGGCGCGACCACCCCCGCTTCGTCGAGGACGTGATGCGCTTCCTCGACAACGTGCTGGAGGACTTCATCACGCGCGCCCCGTCGGCCATGAGCGCGGCCATCTACGCCGCCCAGCGCGAGCGCTCGGTGGGCCTGGGCGTGATGGGCTTCCACAGCTTCCTGCAGAGCCAGGGCGTGCCCTTCGAGAGCGCCATGGCCAAGAGCTGGAACATGCGCATCTTCAAGAGCCTGCGCCGCGCGGCCGACGCCGCCAGCGTCAAGCTCGCCGAGGAGCGCGGCCCCTGCCCCGACGCCGCCGAGCGCGGCGTGATGGAGCGCTTCAGCCACAAGCTGGCCATCGCCCCCACCGCCAGCATCAGCATCATCTGCGGCGGCACGAGCGCGGGGATCGAGCCGATCCCGGCCAACATATACACCCACAAGACGCTGAGCGGCTCCTTCGCCGTGAAGAACCCCTACCTGGAGAAGGTGCTCACCGCGCACGAGAAGAACGACGACGCGACCTGGAGCAGCATCCTGGAAAACCAGGGCAGCGTCATGCACCTCGACTTCCTGACCGACCTGGAGAAGGACGTCTACAAGACCGCTTTCGAGCTGGACCAGCGCTGGGTGGTGGAGCTGGCCGCCGACCGCACGCCGGACATCTGCCAGTCCCAGTCCGTGAACCTCTTCATCCCCGGCGACGTCGACAAGTGGGACCTGCACATGCTGCACTGG
>CAXTCO010000236.1:0-4200 GCA_964242255.1 uncultured Caulobacteraceae bacterium
CAGGAGTACGTGTTCGAGTACGCCGACGCCGCCGGCCCGATCGACGAGGTGGTCGAGCAGAAGGGCGTGCGCATCCTCATCGAGCCCAAGGCCGTGCTGTTCCTGATCGGCTCGCAGATCGACTACGAGGTCTCAAAGCTTTCTTCCAAGTTCGTGTTCCACAACCCGAACGAGACCGACTCCTGCGGCTGCGGCGAGAGCGTCACCATCGTTCCGGCCCTCGACCGGCCCGACTGAGCGGTGCCCGTCGATCCCGGCCTGCGCGAACAGGCGCAGGAGCTGTGGGCGAGCCTGGGCGACATCCGCTGCCGGCCCATGTTCGGCGGCCTGGGCGTCTATGCGGACGGGCTGTTCTTCGCCCTGGCGGCCGGCGATGGCCTCTACGTGAAGGGCGACGACGCCAACGAAGCCCACCATCGCGCCGCCGGCTCCCACCCGTTCACCTACCGGGGCAAAGACGGGGAGCCCTACGTGATGCGCTACTGGCGCCTGCCGGACACCGCCTTCGACGAACCGGAGGAGGCGCTGCGCTGGGGTCGGTCGGGCCTGGAGGCCGCGCTGCGGGCGCGGTCGAAGCCGCCGAAACGCAAGGCGTCCGGCGTCTCGTGACCTGAGGCGGCGAGCGGACGCCTAGGTCGTGCTAGGCTGACGCCGCCCATGAGCGACACGGTCATCGTCACCGGCGGGGACGCCGGCTACTTCCCCCTGGTGGACGAGCTCTGCGCCTCCGTGCGCGCCTTCCGGGGCGCGGAGGCGGTCGGGCTGGCGGTGATCGACGGCGGCATGGAGGCCGGCCAGCTCGCCCGCCTGTCGACGCGATGGGGGGCGCGGGTGCTGGACGTGGGCTGGGGCTTCGATATTCCCGAGCGCCAGCGCCGCAGGCGGCCGGCGCTCAAGGTGCTCACCGCCCGCACGTTCCTGGACCGACACCTGCCCGAGGCCGAGGTGATCGTCTGGATGGACGGCGACACCTGGGTGCAGGACCCCGCCGGCCTCGACCTGATGGTCCGCGGCGGCGAGACCGGGCGGCTGGCGGTGGTGAGCCAGGCCTCGCGCTACGCGGCCAAGGCCATGAGCCTGCGGTGGGGCGCCTTCGGCTACGCCCAGGTGCGCTCGATCCTCTACAAGGGCGCGCGGCGGGCGCGGCTGGGCGAGCGGCTGGCGCGCCAGGTCGGCGACAAGCCCACCTTCAACGCCGGCGTCTTCGCCCTGCGCCGCGCCGCGCCGCACTGGGAGGTGTGGCGTCGGCGGCAGGCGGAGTGCCTGCGCCACGGCCGCGTCTTCACCTCGGACCAGCTGGCGCTCGGGATCATGGTCCACGTCGACGGCCTGCCCGCCGAGCTGATGCCGGAGACGTGCAACTACATGGGGCCGAACTGGGCCGCCTCGGCCGACGGGCGCCTGCTGGTGGAGCGCTACCTGCCCAACGCGCCCATCGGGATCGTGCACTTGGCCGGCTACGACGCCATGCGCCTGGACCCCGAGCTCGCCGTCGAGATCCCGACGCTGGGCGGCGGCTCGCTGCGCCGTTCGCTGCGCCGGTCCGCCTGGGCGTCCGACGGCTGAGCAGGCCGCGAGGCGCCGTCCCGCCCGGCGTCAGGCGCCTGTGAAGCGCGCCGGGCGCTTGCCGTGGAACGCCGTCACGCCTTCCAGGAAGTCGGACGTGCGGCCGGCCTCGCGCTGAGCCTCGCGCTCGGCGTGGAGCTGCTCGTCCCAGCCGGCGAGCTCGCCGCGCCAGACCAGCCGCCGCGTCAGTCCCAACGAGGCGGGGCCGTCGACCAGGCGGCGGGCGTAGTCGCCCGCTGCGGCGGCCAGATCAGCGGCGGGGACGACCTTGTTCACCAGCCCCCAGTCCTGGGCGACGGCCGCGGGCAGGCGCTCGCCCAGGAGCGTCATCTCCATGGCGCGGGCGCGGCCGACCAGGCGCGGCAGCATGAAGGTGCTCCCGCCGTCGGGCACGAGGCCGATGCGGCGGAAGGCTTGCAGGAAGTAGGCGTCCTCCGCCGCCACGATCAGGTCGCCCATCAGCGCCAGGGAGCAGCCGATCCCCGCGGCGGCCCCGTTCACCGCCGTGACCAGCGGCACGGGCAGGTCGCGCAACGCCGTCATGAGGGGGTTGTAGGTGCTCTCCAGCCCGCTCCCCATGTCGCGCAACTCTTCACCCGCCTTCGCGGCGGAGGCGGAGAGGTCCGCCCCCGAGCAGAAGGCGCGGCCCGCGCCCGTCAGCACCACGACGCGGCAGTCGATCTCGCCCGCGGCCACCGCCCGCACGGCCGCGTGCAGCGCCTCCGCCAAGGGCATGCCGAGCGCGTTCAGCGTGGCCGGGTCGTTCAGGGTGAGGGTGGCGATCCGGTCGGCGACCTGGACGTCGAGCTGTCCGCCCATGCGCGTTCTCCGTGACGGCGGCCACCATAGGCGGTCGCGCTCACGGGGAAAGGCCGACGCTGCGTCAGGCGGCCTGGACCTCGCGGGCGGGTTCGGCGGAGGTGGTGCGGTTGCGGCCGGCGCGCTTGGAGACGTAGAGGGCCGTATCGGCGCGCTCCATCAGCTCGGACGCGCTCTCGCCGGGCCGGCGCTGCGCGACGCCCGCCGAAACGGTCACCACGCCCAGGTCGTCGTTGGTGGAGCGGCGCTTCAGGTTGCGCGAGCAGACCTCCTGGCGGATCGCCTCCGTCGCCTGCACGCCGCGGAACGCCGCCTCGCCGGGAAACAGGATGGCGAACTCCTCGCCGCCGTAGCGCGACGACACGCGCGGCGGCGCCCCCACCTGGCCGATGATGGAGCCGACGTAGCGGATCACCTGGTCGCCGGTCTGGTGGCCCCAGGTGTCGTTGAACGCCTTGAAGTTGTCGATGTCGAGCATGGCCAGGGTGAGGGGGGCGCCCGCCGCGTCGGCCTCGGAGCAGGCCCGCTCCAGGGCCTCGTCGAAAGCTTTGCGGTTGGCCAGGAGCGTCAGCGGATCGGTCATAGCGTCGCGGCGCACCTGCTCCAGGTGCTCGCGCAGCTGCGTCACCTGCTGCGTCGCCTGCGACAAACGGCGCTCCAGGGCGCCGTTCTCGCGCTGCACGCGCGAGGTGGCGAACGACAGGTGGTCGACCAGGCGCTTGAGCCCGGCCGCCTCGGAGGGCGCGTCCAGTTCGCGTCGGGCGCCGGCCAGGGTGCGGCCGTAGGTCTCCGTGGAGGCCTGGGCGCGCTCGAAGGCCTTGGTGATGCTCGCCAGCTGCTTGGACAGCTGGTCCCCCGCGTCGCGGATCTCCTCGTTCAGGCGCAGTCGGGGCAGGAACTGCGACGCCAGCTCCTCGCTGACCTGATCGGTGATGGCCTCCCCGCGATCGAGCAGGGCGCGGATCTCGCGCGCCAACGCGCCCTGCGGGTCGGCCAGCATGTGGAGCCACAGCTCGTAGTTCAGCGGCGTCGGCCACACGCGGTCGCGCTGCATGGAGTCCAGCGCCTGGCGGGCGAGGGCGTAGGCGTCAGGCGCCCGGACCTGCGCCTCCATGGTGTCCGCCATCCCGTCGTCTCCCCACTTTGGGGGACACTGACTCTGAACGGCTTACAGGCCCTTAAGCTCGGCCGTTTTTGCTGAGGCGTCAGGCCGCAGCTTGGACGGCCGCCGTCTCGATGCGCCCCGGGTTGGCCGGCGGCTCGCCCTTGGGCAGGGCGTCGACGTTCTCCATCCCTTCGACGACCTCGCCCCAGACGGTGTACTGGCCGTCCAGGAAGCGGGCGTCGTCGAGGCAGATGAAGAACTGGCTGTTGGCCGAGTCGGGGTGCGGGGTGCGGGCCATGGAGGCGACGCCGCGCACATGGGCGGTGTCGCTGAACTCCGCCTTCAGGTTCGGCTTGTCCGAGCCCGAGCGGCCGGTTCCCGTGGGATCGCCGCCCTGCGCCATGAAGCCGGGGATCACGCGGTGGAACGTCACGCCGTCGTAGAAGCCCTCGCCCACCAGCTCCTTGATGCGGGCCACGTGGTTGGGGGCCAGGTCGGGCCGCAGGCGGATCACGACCGGGCCGGTCGAGAGCTGCAGGTGGAGGGTCTCGTCGGCCATCGGAGGTCTCGGCAGGAAAGCGGGTCCGCCGGAGGGGGCGGGCGCGAGGTCTTAGCGGGGGGGCGTCGCCCCGCCAAGCGTCTCGGATGAAAGGTGTTCTTAACCACGCGCCCGGCAAATCCTGCCCATGGGCGTGGGGAGCATCGCGGGG
>CAXTCO010000237.1:0-4197 GCA_964242255.1 uncultured Caulobacteraceae bacterium
GCGCGCAGCAGCCGCCGTACGCCGGAGGGGGTCGCGCCCGCCGGCGCGGCCACGTCGAGCAGCGCGGCGAAGGCAGCGAGGGCGACGGGCGCCGCGGCCGCCGTCACGAGACCCCTGTCACGAGACCCCCGTCACGCCGCTCCCGCCAGGCGTTCGATCTGCGCGCGGGCGGCCTTGCGGTGCTCGGGCTTGATTGAGCGCCGCGCCAGGGCGATCGCAGCGGCGATCACCGCCGCGTCGTCGGTGAAGCCGACGCCGGGCAGGAAGTCCGGGATGAAGTCGGTGGGCAGGATGAAATAGGCCAGGGCGGCCAGCAGCATGCCCTTGGTGGCCGCGGGCGTGTCGCGGTCCAGGGCGCAGAAGTAGAGCGCCACCGCATCCTCCGCGAACGGGATGTGCCGCACCACCCGCCGCAGCTTGGGCCAGAAGCGCCGCCGCACGAGGGTGGCGTTGACCCGCACCGCGTAGGGCGCCAGCGCGCGCGACGGGTCGAGCGGGACGGTGGGGTCGAAGGGCTTGGCGTCGGCCGCGGTCACGATGCTAGAGCCTCCCGCCGAAGGGGCGTGCACCCGCACAGAACGCCCGATCGGGAGGGAGATCCATGCGTATCGACGGCGACACGGCGGCCGTGGTCACCGGCGGCGCGTCCGGCCTGGGCCTTGCGACGGTGCGCGCCCTGGCGGAGGCGGGAGCCAAGGTCGCGATCTTCGACCGCGACGTGGGGGCGGGCGAGCGCGCCGCGGCGGAGGTCGGCGGCCTGTTCTGCGAGGTGGACGTGACGGGCGACGCCAGCGTCGACGCCGGCTTCGCCAAGGCGCGCACGGCCCACGGGCAGGAGCGGATCTGCGTCAACTGCGCAGGGATCGGCCCCGCGGCCAAGACCGCCGGGCGCAGGCGCGACACGGGCGAGATCACAAGCCTCCCGATGGGACAGTTCGAGCTCACCGTCCAGGTGAACCTGATCGGCACCTTCCGGGTCATGTCCCGCAGCGCCGCGGGCATGCTGGCGCTGGGGCCGGCGGACGGCGAGCGTGGGGTGATCGTGAACACAGCCTCCATCGCGGCGCAGGACGGACAGATCGGGCAGGCCGCCTACGCGGCCTCGAAGGGCGGAGTGGCGGCGCTGGCGCTGCCCGCGGCGCGCGACTTGGCGGGCGAGGGCGTCCGCGTGAACACCATCCTGCCCGGCCTGTTCGAGACGCCGCTGCTGAGGGGCATGGGCGACAAGGTGGTGGAAGGGCTGGGGGCGACCGTGCCTTTTCCCCGGCGGCTGGGACGGCCGGCGGAGTACGCGCGTCCCTGGTGTTGGAGATGGTGCGCAACCCCTACTTCAACGGCGAGGCCGTGCGGCTGGACGGCGCCCTGCGCATGGCCCCGCGCTGAAGCGGAGAGGAGCGGGCCCGGCGAGGACCCGCCCCGCCGCACCCTAGCGGGCTTCGGGCAGCTGGATCGTCGGCCGTAGGTTGGAGTCGACCTGATGGGCGTCGAAGGCGCGGCGGTCGCCCTCCGGCTTCGCGCCGCGGCCCATGAGGATCTCCGCCGAGGCGTCGTACTGCGTCACCTGCTGGACGTCGAAATCGTTGAAGCCGCCGAAGCCCGGACCGAAGCCGCCGAACGCACCGTAGCCGCCGTAACCGAACGCGCCGCGCCCGTAACGCCCGCCGTAGACGCCCCAGTAGGGGCTCCAGACGCCGCCGAAACCGCCGTAGCCGTAAGGACCGTAGCCTAGGCTGTCGCCATAGTAGGCGTCCTTGCGCTCGGTGTGCTTGTCGACGGTGGTGAACCAGTCGAAGCCGCTCTGCAGCGTCACCTCTGCGGCGCGGAACAGCAGGTAGCGCTCCACACGCTCCCGCGAGGTCAGCGAGTTGCCGCGGAAGCCGATGCGGAAGCGGTTCTGCTCGAGGCGCTGGTCGTAGAAGCCGCCTGAGGCGTGGTTGTTGTGCGCGCCCAGCGGCTGGTAGGGGGTCGCGGTCTCGCAGGCGCTCAGCGACAGGGCGCCGGCCGCCGCGGCCAGGAGAAGCAAGCGCTTCATGGGGTTGGGGAACTCCGAAGAGGGGTTGAACTCGCCCTTGCCCTGCGAAATGGGCGCCTGCGGCGCTTGTTCCAAGCTAGCGGCGCGTGAACGCGATCAGCGCCGCCGCCGCCATCAGCAGCGCGCCCGACGCGACGGCGAAGGCGCGCGCCCCCCGCGGCGAGCGCAGCCGGTCGGCCAGGGCCGCCCCGCCCAGGCCGTAGGCGGAGAGCCCCACCGCGTCGATGGCCACGGCCGCCGCGGCGAGCAGCAGGAGCTGCGGCGGCAGCGGCCGGCGCAGGTCGAGGAAGGGCGGCAGGATGGAGGAGAAGAACAGCACCATCTTCGGGTTGGCCAGCTGCACTCCCAGGCCGTCGAGGAAGGCGCTGCGGCCGGGCCGCAGGCGCCCGCCGCCGCCGAGGGCCGCCCGCCCCGTCACCCCCGCCCACAGCTTGCCGCCGCCGAGCCACAGCAGGTAGGCGACGCCGAACCACGCGAGCACGGAGAACAGCCACGGCGTCGCCGTCATGAGCGCGCCCAGCCCCAGGCCCGCGGCGGCGAACCACGCCAGGCTGGCCGTCATGATCCCGCCGATCCCCAGCAGCACGCCACGCACGCCCCGGTGCACGCCGTTGGCGATGGAGAACAGCACGGCCGGCCCGGGGGTCACCGCCAGGACGGCCATGACGCCCAGGAACAGGCCGAAGCGGGCGGGGTCCACGGGCGGAGTCACCCGCGGCGGTTAGGCCGCTCCCCCCGGTGGACGCAAGGGCGTCAGCGGTCGCCGGCCGCCGCGTCCGCCTCCGCACGGCCGGCGCGCATCTCCTCGCCCATGCGGGCCGTCTCCTTCTGCATGCGGGCCAGCTCGACGCGCTGGTGGGCGAGGCCGAGCTCCGCCACGTCGTGCGGCCGCGAGCCGGCGGAGGCGTCGGCGTCCCGCGCGGCCTCGCGGGCCTCATCGGCGGCGCGCAGGCCCTCCGCCCGGGCGCGTTCGCCCTCCGCCCTGGCGCGGGCCGCTTCGGCGCGTCCCCGCTCCGCCGCATGGCGGCCCTGCTCCTCGGCGCGCCGGCCCCGCTCCAGGGCGCGGTCGCGCTCCGCCCGCGCGTCGGACAGCAGGCGGTCGGCCTCCGCCCGGCTGACGGGGCGGTCGCTGAAGACCTGCACCTCCCGCCCCTGCGGATCGCGGTACCGCAGCACGGGCGGGCGTGAGGAGCGCGCCCCCGCCCCGGTGATCACGGTGACGGAGCGGCCGTCCACCGTGCGGGTGACGGCCGTCTCTCCGCCGCGGTCGGACCCCGTGTCGGTGTGCGTCTCGATGGCTGGGGGGGCGGCGGCGAGGAGGGCGGCCAGCAGGCTGGTGACGATCATGGAGCTTCTCCCGGGCGTGACGCTGAGGAGAAGGTGGACGCGCAGCCGGGCGGCCGCACGTTACGTCTTGGAGAGGTGGATCACATCTTCGCCATGGAGCCGCCGCAGCTCGTTCCCGTCGACAGTTCGGCGATCTGCGCCCTCGGCTACGACGACGTCTCGCGCACGCTGTTCGTCCGCTTCCGCAGCGGCGCGCTCTACGCCTACCTGCGGACGCCGCCGGAGACGGCGCGCGCCTTCATGGCCGCGCCCTCCAAGGGCCGCTTCTTCGCCGAGCGGATCGACTCCGTGTTCCGCTACGTGCGGCTGGACGCCGCCTGAGAGGCCCGCCGGTCGCGCCCGGCGAGCACGCGCAGGCGCAGGGCGTTCAGGCGGATGAAGCCGGCCGCGTCGCGCTGGTCGTAGGAGCCCGAGCCCTCCTCGAAGGTGACGAGGTCCTGGTCGTAGAGGGCGTAGGGGCTCTCACGGCCGGTGACCGTGACGTTTCCCTTGTAGAGCTTCACCCGCACGCGGCCCGCCACGTGCGCCTGGCTGTGGTCGATGGCGGCCTGCAGCATCTCGCGCTCCGGGCTCCACCAGAAACCGTTGTAGATGAGCGACGCGTAGCGCGGCATCAGCTCGTCCTTCAGGTGCATCGCGCCGCGGTCCAACGTGATGCTCTCGATGCCGCGGTGCGCGTGCAGCAGGATCGCGCCGCCGGGCGTCTCGTAGACGCCGCGGCTCTTCATGCCGACGAAGCGGTTCTCCACCAGGTCGAGGCGGCCGACGCCGTTGTCGTGGCCGAGCTGGTTCAGCCGGGTCAGCATCTCGGCGGGCGA
>CAXTCO010000238.1:0-4195 GCA_964242255.1 uncultured Caulobacteraceae bacterium
GGCGCGCAGGCGCTCGAAGGGGGCGGACAGGCGCATGGGGCGCAGCGGCTCGGCGACGTCGTCGGTCCCCGGCAGGCGCGGGTCGGGCGGGGGGCGCGGCTCCGTCGCCGCGGCGTCGACCTCCACGGGCGCTTCGGCCAGGGTGGGGAACTCCGACACGCCGACCAGGCCCGACTTGCGCGTCGCCACGTCGCGCTCCAGCGCCGCGCGCGCCTCGGCCGCCTCCCGCTGCAGCCGGCCGGAGCGGAGGGCGGCGGCGAGGCCGCCCTCGCGCTCGATCGCCTGCATCTGCGCCCAGGCGCGGCGCGCCAAGCCGTCGGTGATCCGCTCCAGCGACCAGGCGCCCGCGGCGGGGTCGGCCACGCGGCCGAGGTGCGCCTCCTCCTGCAGCACGAGTTGCGTGTTGCGGGCCTGGCGGCGGGCGAAATCGGTGGGCGGCCCCAGGGGCTCGGTGAAGGGCGCCAGCACCACCGCGTCCGCCCCGCCGACCGCGCCTGCGAACCCGGCCGCCGTCAGGCGCACCAGGTTGGTCCAGGCGTCCAGGCGCGACAGCATGCGCGCCGAGGAGCGCGCTTCGATCCGGGCGGGCGCCTCCACGCCGAACCCCGCGGCGATCCGCGCCCACAGGGCGCGGGCGGCGCGGAGCTTGGCGGTGGACAGCAGGAAGCGGCCGTCCACGCTCACCCCCAGCGTCACCGCGCGCAGGGCGGCGTCGCGCGGCAGCCCCGCCGCCTCGCCGGCGCGGACGTAGGCGAGCGCCGCGGCGGCCATGACGCCCAGCTCCTGCGCCTCCGTCCCGCCCGCCTCGTGCACGGCGCGGCCGGTCGCCAGCCAAGCGGCGGCCTGCGGGTGCGTGTCGAGGAGGCGGGCGGCCGTCTCCGCGCAGCGGCGCACGTGGGCGTCGAGCGGCCCGGGAGTCGCGCCGTCGCGAGCGAAGGCGCCCAGCGGGTCCATGTGGAAGGCGAGGGGGGCGGCGGGGCCGCGGCCGGCGGCCTCGCTGAGCCACTCCGCGGCCTGGGGTGCGAGCCACCCGGCCTCCAGCGCCACGGGGGCGAGGTCGGTCAGCACGCCCCCCAGCACGCGGCGCAGGTCGTCGGCGCTCCCCACGGCCACGCCGTCCGCGCCCGACGGGTCGAGGCGCAGCAGCACGGAGGCGGCGCCGTTCTGCAGGTCGTCCAGCGCCTGGCGGTTGGCGGCGTCGGCGTCGGGATGCGCCACCACCGTGCGCACCTCCCACGGCCGGGCGGGGTCGCGCGGCGCCCACAGGGGCGGGGCGGGGGAGGGGGCGTCGGCGGCCGTGTCGAGCGGGCCCAGCGCGATCCCGTCGGCTGTGCGGGCGATCAGGCGCTTGTCGAAAGGCGCGCCCTTGAGCGCCTTGTCGACGAGGGCCAGCCACGCCTCGCGCGGGGGGTCGGGGAAGCCTGCGGCGAGCGCGCCCGGTTGCATGCCGCGGGTGTGGGACCGGCGGCGGCGGGGGTCAACCGCCGCCCGCTTCCGCAGGCGGGAGGGCGCGGCTAGGCTGGCCGCCGCACCGGAGCTCCGCCTTGTCCCTGCCGCCCGTCCTCCAGCGCCTGCGCCTGCCGGTGATCGGCTCGCCGTTGTTCATCATCTCCAACCCCGAGCTGGTGATCGCCCAGTGCCAGGCGGGGATCGTCGGCAGCTTCCCCGCCCTGAACGCCCGGCCGCAGGCCCTGCTCGACGAGTGGCTGCACCAGGTCACCGAGGCGCTCGCCGCCTGGGACCGCGCGCACCCCGACCGGCCCGCCGCGCCCTTCGCCGTGAACCAGATCGTCCACCGCTCCAACGCCCGGCTGGAGGAGGACATGGAGACCTGCGCCAGATGGAAGGTCCCGCTGGTCATCACCAGCCTTGGCGCGCGCGAGGACGTGAACACCGCCGTCCACGCCTGGGGCGGGATCACGCTGCACGACGTCATCGACGACCGCTACGCCCGCAAGGCGGTGGAGAAGGGCGCGGACGGCCTGATCGCCGTGGCCGCGGGGGCCGGCGGCCACGCGGGGGTGCTCTCGCCCTTCGCCCTGGTCGGCGAGATCCGCCGCTGGTTCGACGGGCCGTTGGCCCTCTCCGGCGCCATCGCCACGGGCCGGGCGATCCTGGCGGCGCAGGCCATGGGCGCCGACCTCGCCTACATCGGCTCCGCCTTCATCGCGACGGCCGAGGCGAACGCGCAGGAGGGCTATAAAGCGATGATCACGGCCTCCAGCGCCGGGGACATCGTCTACTCCAACCTCTTCACCGGCGTGCACGGCAACTACCTGCGCGGCTCCATCGAGGCCGCCGGGCTGGACCCCGCCGACCTGCCCGTGAGCGACCCGTCCGCCATGAACTTCGGCGGCGGCGAGGGCTCGAAAGCCAAGGCGTGGAAGGACATCTGGGGCGCCGGCCAGGGCGTCGGCGTGATCGAGAGGGTGGAGCCCGCGGGCGAGCTGATCGCGCGGCTGGCCGCCGGCTACGACGCCGCCCGGAGCGCGCTCGCCGCCGCCTGACGCCCGATCCGGAGCGGGGACAGATCGCCGTCTGTCCCCGCCGCCTCCGCCCGGGAGGAAGCTGCCGCCGTCCCGAACAGAGGAGCGGACGGCATGAGCGACGACGCGACGCCCCGCCTGGGGCTGCCCTACCTGGCGGCCGCCCAGGCGCAGAAGCACGTGACGGTGAACGAGGGGCTGGCGGCGCTCGACGCCCTGGTCGCCTGCACCCTGGAGAGCCGCGCCGCCGCGGCCCAGCCCGCCGCGCCGAGCGACGGCCAGGCCTGGCTCCTGCCCGCCGGCGCGACAGGATCGGAGTGGGCGCTGCACCCGGCGGGGACGCTGCTGCGCTTCGAGGCGGGCGCCTGGACGGTGCTGGCGGTGGTTCCCGGCCAGGTCGCCTACGTACGCGACGAGGACGCGGTGATCGTGAACGGCGCCTCCGGCTGGCGGCGCTTCGCCGACCTCGTCTCCGCCCTGCAGAACGCGACCGCGGTGGGAATAGGCGGCACGGCCGACGCCAACAACCCGCTGCTGGTGAAAGGGCCGGGCGCCCTGTTCACCGCCGACACGGGCGGCTTCCAGGTCAAGCTCAACAAGGCGGCGGCGGGCCAGACCGCCTCGCTCCTGTTCCAGGACGGCTTCGGCGGGCGCGCCGAGATCGGCCTGTGCGGCGACGACCTGTTGCACGTGAAGGTCTCGCCCGACGGATCGACCTGGACGGAGGCGTTCGTGGTCGACGGTGCGGGCCGGGTCGGCTTCGGCACGGCCTCGCCCACCGCCAAGCTGCAGGTGGAGGGATCCATCCGGCCGAAGGTCTACAGCAAGGCGTCCCTGCCCAGCGCGTCGGCGGAGGGCTCGGGCGCGATGATCTACGTCTACGACGACAGTGCGGGCGGCACGCCGGCCTTCTCCGACGGGGGAAGCTGGCGGCGCGTCCACGACCGCAGCCCGGTGGCGTGACCGTGGGCAAGCTCTCCGACTTCGCCCGCGGCGGCTGGCGCCCCGCCCTCGGCTGGGCGCTGACGCCCTGCCTCGTCTACGCCTTCATCATAGGCCCCGCGATACGCCGCCCGGCGGACGCCGCCCAGCTCGCCGCCCTGTTCGCGGCGGTGGGCGCCCTGGTGGCCGCCCGCTCCTTCGAGAAGACGCGGGGGGTGGCGTGAGCGGCTCCGACCCCGCCTCCATCGCCGGCTCGGACGACCGCGACCCCGACCTCTGGCTCCAGCTCAAGGCGCACGAGGGCCTGCGGCTGAAGCCCTACCGCGACAGCGTGGGCAAGCTCACGGTCGGCGTCGGCCGCAACCTGGACGACACGGGCCTGCGCGAGGGCGAGGCCATGTTCCTCTGCTTCTGCGACGTCCACGTCGTCGAGCAGGCGCTGGACGCGCGCCTGCCCTGGTGGCGCAGGCTCGACGCGCCGCGCCGGGCGGTGCTGATCGACATGGGCTTCAACATGGGCGTCGCCGGCCTGTGCGGCTTCGCCGACATGCTGGCCGCCGTGCAGGGCGGGCGCTTCGCCGAGGCGGCCGACGCCATGCTCCGCTCGCGCTGGGCGGGGCAGGTGGGCCGGCGCGCGGCGACCCTGTCGCGCATGATGCGCACCGGCGAGAGCTTCGCCCGGGCGACGGGTGCGGGAGGGGCGTCGTGACCGCGCTCGCCCCCGCCCTGGCGTTCGCCGTCAAGCACCGCGCCGCCGCGCTATGGGC
>CAXTCO010000239.1:0-4187 GCA_964242255.1 uncultured Caulobacteraceae bacterium
GGTCTCCGCCGAGCTCGCGCCAGACGTGGACGCCTGCGGGGCCGCCGAGCGCGCGGCGCTGCTCGCGGCGCTGGACGGCCGCTTCGTGGCGCCCGGCCCCTCCGGCGCGCCCACCCGCGGCCGCCCGGACGTGCTGCCCACCGGCCGCAACTTCTACTCCGTGGACACCCGCGCGGTGCCGACGCCCACGGCGTGGGACCTGGGCTGGCGCTCCGCCCAACTCCTGGCGGAGGACCACCTGCAACGCGAGGGCGCCTATCCGACGTCCGTCGCCCTCAGCGCCTGGGGCACGGCCAACATGCGCACGGGCGGCGACGACGTCGCCCAGGCGCTGGCCCTGATCGGCTGCCGCCCGACGTGGGACCACGGCACGGGCCGGGTGACCGGCTTCGAGGTGCTGCCCCTGGCCAAGCTCGGCCGCCCGCGGGTGGACGTGACCCTGCGCGTGTCCGGCTTCTTCCGCGACGCCTTCCCCGAGCAGATCGACCTGTTCGACAGCGCCTGCCGCGCGGTGATGAGCCTGAACGAGGCCGACGAGGACAACCCCGCCGCCGTCCGCCGCCGCGAGGAGTCCGCCCGGCTGCGCGCCGCGGGCGAGGACTCCGCGCGGGCGGAGCGGCGGGCCGGCGCGCGCGTGTTCGGCTCGGCCCCGGGCGCCTACGGGGCGGGTCTGCAGGCGATGGTGGACGAGCGGCTGTGGACGCGCCGCGCCGACCTGGCGGAGATTTACCTCGACTGGGGCGGCTTCGCTTACGGCGCGGGCGTGGAGGGCGACGGTGAGCGCGCCCTGTTCGCCGACCGCCTGCGCACCGTCGACGCCGTGGTGCAGAACCAGGACAACCGCGAGCACGACCTGCTGGACAGCGACGACTACTACCAGTTCGAGGGCGGCCTCGCCGCCGCGGTGGAGCACCTCAAGGGCTCGGCGCCCGTCAGCTACCACAACGACCACAGCCGCCCGGAGCGGCCGGTGATCCGCACCCTGGCGGACGAGATCGGCCGCGTGGTCCGCGCCCGCGTCGTCAACCCCAAGTGGATCGCGGGCGTCATGCGCCACGGCTACAAGGGCGCGTTCGAGATCGCCGCCACCGTCGACTACCTCTTCGCCTTCGCCGCCACGACGGACGCGGTGGCCGACCACCACTTCGACCTGGTCCACGCCGCCTTCGTGGAGGACGAGGCGGTGCGCGCCTTCATGGCGCAGGCCAACCCCCACGCCCTGCGCGAGACCGCCGCGCGCCTGGCCGAAGCCATCGACCGCGGCCTCTGGCGGCCCCGGTCCAACAGCGCGGGCCCCCTCCTCGCGCAGCTGCAGGAGACCGCCCCGTGAAGACGAGCGACGAGCGCCACAACGAGAAGATGGCCAAGCTGAAGGTGGCCCACGACAAGATCGTCGCGGGCAAGACCGTGGAGAAGGGCCTGCTGATCGTCCACACCGGCAAGGGCAAGGGCAAGACCTCCGCCGCGCTGGGCATGGTCACCCGCGCCATCGGCCACGGCATGAAGGTGGGCGTGGTGCAGTTCGTGAAAGGAGCCTGGGAGAGCGGTGAGAAGGCGGTGTTCGAGCGCTTCCCCGACCTCGTCGAGTTCAAGCCCATGGGCGAGGGCTTCACCTGGGACACGCAGGACCGCGCCCGCGACGTGGAGACGGCGCGCGAGGCCTGGGCGGAGGTCAAGCGCATGATCGCCGACCCGGCCTACCGCATGGTGCTGGCCGACGAGCTGAACATCGTGCTGCGCTACGACTACCTGCCGGTCGAGGAGGTGCTGGAGGCCGTCGCCGCGCGCGACCCGATGAAGCACGTCATCGTCACCGGCCGGAACGCCCCGCAGGCGCTGATCGACGCCGCCGACCTCGTCACGGAGATGGAGGCGGTGAAGCACCCCTTCCGCTCGGGCGTGAAGGCGCAGCCGGGGATCGAGTATTAGCCGCCGCCCGCCCGTCGTCGGCGCGCCCGTCGGCCGCGCGCCCGTCGGCCGCGCGCCCGTTGGCCGCGCGGATGTCGCGCGCCAGCGTCACGACGGCGTCCGCGTAGGCGGGGCCGCCGCACACGGTGGTCGCCTGCGGGATGTAGATGCGGTGCGCGGGCGGCGTGGCGCGGTCGAGCACAGGGTGGTGCAGCATCTCCGTGCCCCCGTCGGTGACGCGGGCGGTGGCGCTCTCCAGCACCAGGAAGTCGGGCCGGGCGAGGGCCATCTCCTCCACCGAGATCTGCGACAGGGCGGGGCGGTGCAGGCGGCCCGCGAGGTTCACCAGCCCCACGCGCCGGAACAGGTCGTCCATCAGCGTGCCCGTGCCCGTGAGATAGCCGCGCCGCTGGTAGTAGGCCGCCGTGCGCCCGCCCCCGGGCGGCGGCCCGGCGGCGGCGAGCCGCGCCTCCAGCCGCGCGATCTCCGCACGCCCGCGCTCCGGATGGCCGACCGCTTTCGCCACGGCGGTCATCGCCTTCTCCACGCCCGCGAGGCTCTCCTGCCGCGGCAGGTCGACCACGCGCACGCCGCGCCGCTTCAGCAGCTCGCGCACCACGCTGAGCCGCGGCCCGCTGGCGAGCACGAGGTCCGGCCTGAGGGCCAGCACCTCCTCCGCCGACCCGCCGTTGAGGGGAAAGGCGCGGGCGCGCGCCGCCGCCTGCGCCAAGCCCGGATCGCGGGAGAAGCGCGACAGGGCCACGATGCGGTCCGGGTCGGCGAGGTCGAGCAGCAGCGGGTCGGCGCACAGGTTCAGCGACACGATCCGGCGCGGCGTCTTCGCAGGCGCCGTCGCCGCTTGGCCGCAGGGTGCGAGAAGGCCCGCCAGCGCCGCGGCCGCGAGACCCCGTCCTATCCTCAATCTTTCCTCCGCCGCAGCCCGCCGCTACGGATGGCGGCGACGGCCCTCGGACACAAGCGTGACGGGGTGCGGCCGATCCGGAAGAGGTCCCCGCCGTGAGCATCCCCGCCGCCGCGCCTCCCGCGGCCGCTTCAGGCCGCGCGCCGCCGCGCACGGTCCCCCGCGCCGCCCTGCTCGGCGGCCTGGGGCTGCTGGCGGCGCTCGCCGCGGGGCTGTCCCTCTGGGCCGGGCCGGCGCACCTGCCCTTCGCCACGGTGCTGGACGGGCTGGCCGGGCGCGGCGACCCGGTGATGGTGTCCGTCGTGCGGGAGCTGCGCCTGCCCCGGGCGGTGCTGGGCGTGGCGGTGGGCGCCGTGCTGGGCCTCGCGGGCGCGGCGCTGCAGGGCTACCTGCGCAATCCCCTGGCCGACCCGGCGGTGCTGGGCGCCTCCAACGCCGCGGCGCTCGGCGCGGTGGGCGCCCTGTACTTCGGCGTGGCGGAGGCGCAGCCGCTGGCCCTGCCGCTGATGGCGATGGGCGGCGCGCTGCTGGCGCTGCTGCCGCTGCTAGCGCTGAGCGGACGGAGCGAGAGCCAGCTCACCCTGGTTCTGGCGGGGGTGGCCGTGGGCGCGCTGGCGGGCGCCGGGATCAGCCTGGCCCTGAACCTGTCGCCCAACCCCTTCGCCGCCATGGAGATCACCACCTGGCTGCTGGGCTCGCTCGCCGACCGCGACCTGCACCACGTGGCCCTGGCGCTCCCGTGCATCCTGGCCGGCGGCGCGCTGCTGCTGTGGGACGCCCGCGCCCTGGACGCCCTGAGCCTCGGCGAGGAGGCGGCCTCCACCCTTGGCGTGCGCCTCGGCGTCCTGCGCCTGCGGCTGCTGCTCGGCGTCGCCCTGGGCGTGGGCGGGGCGGTGGCCGTATCGGGAGCGATCGGCTTCGTGGGGCTGATCGCCCCGCACCTCGTGCGCGCAGCCACCGACCGCAGCCCGTCGGCCGTGCTGCTGCCGGCCGCCCTGGCGGGCGCGGCGCTGCTGGCGGCGGCCGACGCCCTGGTGCGCGTGGTCCCCACGCCGGCGGAGCTGAAGCTCGGCGTGGTCACCGCCTTCCTGGGCGTGCCGGTGTTCGCCGTGCAGCTGCTCAAGGCGCGGCGCCTGTGGTGAGCCGCCCGTGACCGTCCTGCGCATCGAGGGGCTCCGCGTGGAGCTCGGCGGGCGGGCGGTGCTCGACGGCGTCGACGCGGAGCTGGCGCCCGGTGGGCTGGTCGGCGTGCTCGGCCCCAACGGCGCCGGCAAGTCGACCCTGGCGCGCGCCCTCGTCGGCTTGGCCGCGCCGAGCGCCGGGCGCGTCTTGCTCGACGGGCGCGACGTGCGCGGCC
>CAXTCO010000240.1:0-4096 GCA_964242255.1 uncultured Caulobacteraceae bacterium
CGTCCGACCCGATCCTCGCGCCCGCCTCGGCCGCCGCGCCCTTGGAGCCCACGCCCGCCGCGCGGCCGGCGGAGCCCCCCCGCTTCATCGCGACCCTGCCGGCGGAGCCCGCGGCCGAGGCGGATCCTGCGCCCCCCCTGCGCCCCCGGCTGCAGCTGACCGCGACCGACGACCTGCTGTTCGCCCCCACGCCGCGCTCGCCGGAGTTCGGGGCCGAGCCGGCGTCCTCGCCGGACGGGGACTGGAGCTGGAAGGACCTGCTCACCGCCATCGACGATCCCCAGCCGCTCGACGACGACGCCTTGGCCGAGCGCATGATCGGCGAGATCGAGGCCATGGGCGTGGACCCCGGCGCCCTGCTGCCGCGCGCGCGCATCGACGAGATCGCCCGCGCCGTGGACGCCGGCGACGAGGGCCGCGCCCGCGAGACGGTGCGCCGCCTCGCCCCCGCCGCCGTGCGCCGCCTGTCGCGCCGCGTGCTCACCGACAAGGTGCTGCGCGGCCAGGCCGACCTCTACCGCCGCCGCTACGGCGAGCTGGTGCGCGAGGAGCGCGGCCGGCGGGGCGGAGACGGCGACGGGGCGGTGTCCGCGCTGTTGGGCTCCGACCCGGGCCGCGCCTTCCTCCTGCTCGACGCGGCGGTCGGCGACCTGCATTGAACCTCCCCACCCGTTCCGCTCATCCCGGCGGAGGCCGGGCCCAGGTGCGGGAGCAAGGATGCGGGAACTCGCCATCGAGATGCTGAACGTGGGATTGCGGGCGGACCTGGCTCCCGGCCCTCGCCGGGATGACCGAAAGGGATGAGCCGAACGAAGCTCACGCTGTGCGAGGAGCGCTGGCCGCTCGCGGCGGCGTTCGTGATCGCGCGCGGGGCCAAGACCGAGGCGCGCGTGGTGGTCGCCGAGCTGGAGCGCGACGGCCACACCGGCCGCGGCGAGGCCGTGCCCTACGCCCGCTACGGCGAGACGGTGGAGGCCGTGCTCGCCGCCGCCGAGGCCGTGCGCGCCCAGTTCGAGGCGGGCTGCGGCCGCGAACGCCTGGCCGAGCTCCTGCCCCCCGGCGCGGCGCGCAACGCCCTGGACTGCGCCCTGTGGGACCTGGAGGCCAAGGCGGCCGGCGTGCGCGCCTGGGAGCTGGCCGGCCGCGCCCGGCTCGACCCGGTGAAGACGGCCTACACCCTGAGCCTCGGCGAGCCCTCCGCCATGGCCGAGGCCGCCCGCGCGCAGGCCCGCCGGCCGGTGCTCAAGCTGAAGATCGGCGGCGGCGACGACCTGGACCGCGTGGCCGCCGTGCGCGAGGCCGCGCCCCGGACCCGCCTGATCGTGGACGGCAACGAGGGCCTGTCGTTCGACGACCTGCGCCGCCTCGCCCCCGAGTTCGCGCGCCTGCGCGTGTCGCTGATCGAGCAGCCCCTGCCCGCCGCCGACGACGCGGCGCTGGAGGGTTGGCGCAGCCCCGTGCCCCTCTGCGCCGACGAGAGCCTGCACACGCGCGCGGAGCTGGACGCCTGCACCCGCCGCTACGCCTGCGTGAACATCAAGCTCGACAAGGCCGGCGGCCTCACCGAGGCCCTGCTGCTGGACCGGGACGCGCGGGCGCGCGGGCTGGAGGTGATGGCGGGCTGCATGGTGGCCACGTCGCTCGCCATGGCGCCGGCGCTGATCGTGGCGCAGGGCGCGGCGTTCGTGGACCTGGACGGGCCGCTGCTCCTGGCGCGCGACCGGGAGCCGGGGCTCGCGTTTCAGGGCTCGATGGTCGCGCCGCCCGAGCGCGAGCTGTGGGGATGAGGATGGCGTGGGCGTGGCTGCTGCTGGCGGCGGTGAACGGACTGGTGGCCGTGGCGGCCGGCGCCTTCGGCGCGCACGGCGCCTCCGACCCGCAGGTGAAGGAGTGGCTGCGCACGGGCGCCCAGTATCAGCTGGCGCACGCCGTGGCGGGGCTGGCCGCCTTCGCGCTCCTGCCGCGCATGCCCGCGTGGGCGGGGGCGGCGGGCTGGCTGTTCGGAGCCGGAGCGCTGGTGTTCGGCGGCTCGCTCTACGTGCTGGCGCTCACGGGCGTGCGCGCCTGGGGCGCGGTGACGCCCCTGGGCGGGCTGCTGCTCATGGCCGGATGGGCGACCCTGATCTGGGGCGCGCTGCGGGCGGCGACGGCGACCTAGCGCGCCCCGCCCCCTCCCGCTCTGCGCCGGCCGGAGATGCGGGGGCGCGTCAGGCGCGCTTGGCGGGTGGCGACTTGACGGCCGGCGTCGGCTTCGCCGCCGGCCGGTCCTCCTCGCGGAAGCGCGCTTTCATCCGCCCGACCCAGCCGGCGAAGGCGCCCGCGTCGGTCTGCGCCTGCGCCAGGGCGGCGCCGAGCCCCTCGCCGGGCGCGAGGCTGTTCAGCCCCGCCAGGGCCACACGCAAGGCGTCGGGCTGGGTCGAGCGCTCGGCCAGGGCGCCGTAGCGGCCGCGCAGGCGCGCCAGCCCCGCGTCGTCCTGCGCCAGGCTGTAGGCCGTGCCCGCCCGCAGCAGCAGGGCGGACTCCGTCCCGTCGAGCGGGCGCGGGTCGCGCCAGCGCTGTCCCAGACGCGCCTCGGACAGGCGGGCGGCGGTCGCCCAGTCATGCCCGCGCCACGCGGCCACCGCCCTCACCTCCGTCGCGTCGGGCGAGGCGTCCGCCCCCAGCACCTCCAAGGCGTGGTCCGTGCGGCCGAGGTCGAGCAGGGCGCGCGCCTCCACCAGCCGGCGCTGTCCGGCGAGCGCCGGCGGCAGCAGGGTGGATCGGGTGTCGTTGAGGGCGCCCAGCGCCGCCTCCGGCTTGCGCGCCATCAGGTCGATGAGGGCGAGGTCCGTCGCCACCTGGGCGCGGCCGACGCCGTCCAGCCGGTTGTCGACCTGGTAGCGCAGGAGGTCGGCGGCCTGGTCGAGCAGGTCCACGTCCACCAGCCGGCGCACGAGGCGGCGCACCATCAGGTCGCCGTCGGCGCCGATGGGGGTCAGGTCCTTGAAATCGTAGAACAGGGCCAGGGCCTGGATCGGCTGCAGCCCGTCGGCCCTTCCCTCCAGGAACAGCGCCTTGAAGGCGGCCTGCAGGTCGTCGTGCAGCGCCGACCCCTTCGATGCGCCCGAGGCGTGGGCGGGGGCGGCGCGCAGCACGGTGAGCGCCTCGCGGTAGCGGCCGGCGTCCAGGTCGAGCCGCGCCAGGGTGCGCGCGGTCTGCGCCTCCGTCTCGTCGCCCCGCCAGCGGAAGCGGAGCGACTCCAGGGTCGCCGACGCGTCGGCTGGCGACACCGCGCCCGCGGCGAGGCGCAGCTGCGTCGCGTGCAGCAGGGCGGGCGCGGCCACGGCGCCGAGCTTCGCCTTGGCCGCGGCGTCGTAGAGCCGGATCGCTCCGTCGCGGTCGCCCGCCGCCTCCGCGAGGCGCGCGGCGGTGAGGCGCAGGCCGTCCGCCTCGTCCGCCTCCAGCCCGGCGGAGGGAACCGCGGCCATGGCCTGGCGCGCCAGCGTCAGGTCGCCGCCCGCCGCGGCGGACTCGGCCCAGGCGCGCACGAAGCGGGCGCGCCACTTGGGCGCGAAAGCGGCCAGGGCCGGGCGGCCGGCGGCGAACTGCGCCCGCGCGCCGGCGAGGTCGCCCGTGCGCCACGCCGCGTAGCCGCGCCAGAGGGACGAGGCCGGGTCGTCGGCGGTGACGGGGGTGGAGAAGTCGGCCTGGGCGTCGGCCCAACGGCCGGCCATGGCGCGAGCCGCGCCCCGCAGGCCGCGGAACTCGGCGTCTGCGGCGAGGCGCCCGTCGGCGCGCACCAGGGTGTTGAGCAGGCCGATCGCCTCGAAGCTGAGCTCCGACCCCACCAGGAAGCGCGCCAGCCCCCTGCGCGCGGCGGTGGAGGCGTCCCGCCCCTGCCCCGACTCCGCCGCGGCGCGGGAGAGCAGGTCGTCGTAGCGCGCCTTCCAGCCGCCCGGCCCCGTGCGGCTCCAGGCGGCGAAGTCGATGAAGCCCGGCGCGGAGGCGGCGACCGGAAGCTCCATGGACGCGGCGGCGGCGTGCGCGTCGGTACGGGCGTCGGCGGGGGCGGTCGCCGCGGCCGTGGCGGCGGCCCCGGGCGGCGACAGGGCGAGGC
>CAXTCO010000241.1:0-4091 GCA_964242255.1 uncultured Caulobacteraceae bacterium
CAGGTCGGCCGTCCACGCCGCCGCCGCGCAGGCCGCCAGCCCCGCCGCCGGAAGCCAGCCGCGCGCGAGGCGCGGTGCGCCGCCGGTCACGTGTCGAATGATGCGGACCGCATGCGGAACGTCGCCCCCCAGCCTCCGTTTAGCCGCCGCCTGTTTAAAGGTTGGTGCCCTGGAGAGCACGGAGACGCATGCGCTCCGCCGTCCGCCCAGCCGCGCCGCGCCCGCAGGCGCGCAGGCCGCCGCGCGGCGGCGACACGGAGCGGATCATGCCGTCGGGGCTCGACGCGTTCGACTGGAGCCCGGCTCCCCTGGAGCGCAGGCCGGCTGGCCTCCGGCCCTGCGCACCATCCCCGACGTCATGCGCTCCAGCGTGGTGGGCATGTGCGCCACCTGGGGGCCGCAGCGGACGCTGATCTACAACGACGGCTACGCTCCCTTCCTGGCCGACCGCCACCCGTCGGCCCTGGGCCGCCCCATCGACAGGTCTGGGCCGAGGTGTGGCCGGCCATCGGCCCGCCGGTCGACCGGGTGATGCGGGGCGAGGCGGTCCTGCAGGAGAACATGCACCTGCTGATGAGCCGCAAGGGCCATGAGGAGGACACCTACTGGAACTTCTCCTACATCCCGCTGCACGACGAGGGCCGGATCGTCGGTCTGCTCAACGTCGCCTTCGAGGCCACCGAGACCGTTCTGGCTCAGACGCGGGCGCGCGACGAGGCCGAGCGCGTGTCGCAGAAGATGGAGGCGGTGGGCCGGCTCACCGGCGGCCTCGCGCACGACGTCAACAACCTGCTGGCCGGCATCTCGGGCTCGCTGGAGCTGATGAGCGCCCGCATCGGCCAGGGCCGGCTGGCGGACATCGACAAGTACATGGTCGCCGCCCAGGGCGCGGCCAAGCGGGCGGCGGCGCTGACGCACCGGCTGCTCGCCTTCTCGCGCCGGCAGACGCTCGCGCCCAAGCCCACGGACGTGAACGGGCTGATCGGCGGCATGATGGAGCTGATCCAGCGCACCGTCGGCCCCGCCATCGCCGTCGAGCACGTGGGCGCGGCGGGCCTGTGGACCGCGATGGTGGATGGCGGTGCTGACCAAGCCTTTCGCCGTGGACGTCCTGGGCGCGCGCATCAGGGAGCTGATCCACGGCGGCGCGCCCGCGAAGGTCCGCACCGGCGCGGGTTCCGGGCCCTGAGCGGCGCCCGTCCCGGCTGCGCCCGGGGAAACGCAAGCCGCCCGACGGCGTTGGCTTTCCGTTCGTCCGCGTTCAGGAGCTCCCGTCATGGCCGCCGCCCCCGTCCGCTTCAGCCCCGACGTGGAGACCGTCCGCGAGGACGAAGGGGAGACCATCGGCCGCCTCGACAAGGCGTTCGACGAGATCCTGACCACCACCGCCGAGGACTACGGCCATGCGGTCCGCTCCGTGCACGCCAAGGCGCACGGCGTCCTGGCGGCGACCTTCACCGTGCACGACGGCCTGCCGCCCGAGCTGGCGCAGGGGCTGTTCGCCGAGCCGGGGGAGCACAAGGCCTACCTGCGCCTGTCCACCAACGCCGGCGACGTCCTGCCCGACGTGATCGGCCTGCCGCGCGGGCTGGCGCTGAAGGTGCTGGACGTGCAGGGCGAGCGCCTGCCGGGCGCCGAGGGCACGGGACAGGACTTCGTCATGGTCAACGGCAAGGTGTTCCAGAACAAGACGGCCGACCAGTTCCTCACCAACCTGAAGGCGCTCGCCAAGACCACGGACAAGATCGAGGGCGTGAAGAAGGCGGCCTCCGCCGTGTTCGGCGGCCTCAACAAGGCGCTGACGGCCGTGGGCGTGGAAAGCCCGAAGCTCGCCGCCCTGGGCGGGGCGCCTAACGTCGATCCGCTCGGTGAGACCTACTACAGCGTCACGCCGTTCCGTTACGGCGGCCACATCGCCAAGTTCAGCCTCGCTCCGGCCGCGCCCGCGCAGAAGGCGCTCACCGGCCGCGAGATCGACGCGCACGACCGCCCCGACGCGATCCGCGAGACCGTGCGGTCGCAGATGAGGGGGCTCGACGCCGTGTGGGAGTTCCGCGTGCAGCTCTGCCGCGACCTCGCCAAGCAGCCGGTGGAGGACTCCACCGTCGAGTGGAAGGAGGACGAGGCGCCCTTCCAGACCGTCGCCACCCTGCGGGCGCCGGCCCAGGACAGCTGGGACGCCGGTCTCGTGCGCAAGGTGGACGAGCAGACGCGCTTCGCCGTCTGGACCGGCCTCGCCGCCCACCAGCCGCTCGGGAACATCAACCGCGCGCGCAAGGAGGCCTACCGCCACTCGGCCGACTACCGCGCCGAGTTCAACAAGTGCCCGATCCACGAGCCGCGCGCCTGAGGCCCGCCTCGCTTGAAGCGGCTTGAAGCGGCGGGGTCGGCGGACTCCGGCCTCGGGCCTTGCCTGGAGGCGCGTCTTGCCTTACGAGCGCGCCCTCCGGTCGGGGGAGCGATCCCGCGGCCGACCCTGTCCGAGAACCGCGGGCCGCCTTTCCGGGCGGCTTAATCATCGCGGGGAGACGAGGAGACGCGACCGTTCGACCGTTCCCGCCGGCCGCGAGCCGTAGGGACGCCGGACGGCGACTTCCCGTGGACAGTTCTGATCCGTGCGCGGCGGCCGTGAGGCCGTGCGGCGCGCGGCCGTCCGGCGTCCGCACTCCCGCAGGCGCCGCACCGACTACCGGAGTTCCGCAATGGACCGCGCACAGAAGGCCGAGTCGATCGAGGCGCTGAAGGGCGTCTTCGCCTCCGCCGGCGCCGTGGTCGTGGCCCATTACTCGGGCCTGACCGTTGCGGAGATGACCGATTTGCGTGGCAAGCTCCGCAAGGAGGGCGCCACGCTCCAGGTGGTGAAGAACACCCTGGTGAAGAAGGCGATCGCGGGCGCCAACGGGGAGGCGGGCGACCGGCTCTTCACCGGCCCCGTCGCCATCGCCTTCGCGCCGGATCCCGTGTCGGCCGCCAAGGTGGCCGTGGACTACGCCAAGACGAACGACAAGTTCGTCGTCCAGGGCGCGGTCATGGGCGCCGTGGTTCTGGACGCGAAAGGCGTGGGGGCCTTGGCCACCCTGCCTTCGCTGGACCAGATCCGCGGCCAGCTCATCGGGCTCGTCCAGGCCCCCGCCACGAAGGTCGCGGGCGTGCTGCAGGCTCCGGCCGGCCAGCTCGCGCGCGTGTTCAACGCCTACGCCACCAAGGACGCCGCGTAAGCGGCGGACCGGGCAAGGGCGCCGCGTCAGCGGCGTCCGGTCAGCCTCCGCCCGCCTCCACCCCACCCTGTCCCCTGAAAGGAAGCCGCAATGGCCGCCGACCTGTCCAAGATCGTCGAGGACCTGTCCTCGCTCACCGTGCTCGAAGCCGCCGAGCTCTCCAAGCTGCTCGAAGAGAAGTGGGGCGTCTCCGCCGCCGCTCCCATGGCGATGGCCATGCCCGCCGGCGGCGGCGCGGCGGCCCCGGCCGAAGCGGCCGAGGAGCAGACCGAGTTCACCGTCATCCTCACCGCCGGCGGCGACAAGAAGATCAACGTCATCAAGGAAGTGCGCGGCATCCGTTCGGACCTCGGCCTGAAAGAGGCCAAGGACCTCGTGGAAGGCGCCCCGCAGCCGGTGAAGGAGAACATCTCCAAGCAGGAAGCGGAAGACATCAAGAAGAAGCTGGAAGACGCCGGCGCCAAGGTCGAAATCAAGTAATCGCCGACGCGCTCCGCAATTCGGAGTTTCGGAGGGCCGCTCCCGGCGACGGGGGCGGCCTTCCGCTTGTCCGGGCGCCGGCGCGGGGCGTGTGCGGGGCCACCGTGCTCGGGCGCGTCAAGGCGCGCTCCGCTCCGCTGCGCTCTTCGGCCTTGACCCGCCCTGCGCGCGGCGGCGGACGCGGGGGCGTCGGGACGCGGGGCGTCCCTCCAAAGTTCAACGCGGCCTGCGGCGCGTCGAACACAGGGCTGAGGCGCGCCCGAGCGTGGGCCCGACCGTAGCGCCGCCAGCTCCGGCGAGATCGGCCGCACCCCGGTCGCAGCAGCTCTTGTTCGTCATAGCCCTGTGTTCGACGCGCCGCAGGCCGTTGAACACACTAGCGGGACGCCCCGC
>CAXTCO010000242.1:0-4089 GCA_964242255.1 uncultured Caulobacteraceae bacterium
GCCCCGCGCCGCCGCTCCGGCCGATCGCGCCCACCCCGACGCGGGACACGCCGTCGCCCAGGGCGCCCGACGACGCCGGAGAGGCGCTCGCCGGGTGAGACCGCCGTCTCAGGCGCGGTCGGGCGCGCCTCGGCCTCTCAGGGCGTCGCCGCGGCGACCCGCTTCCCACGGAACGTCCGCAGGCCCGAGACCATCAGGATCGCGAGCGCGCCGAGCGCGAGCGTGTCGATGAGCACGCGGAAGCTCGGCGTCGGGTCCGAATTGTCCACGTTGAGGACATGCGCCCCCACCAGGGCGAGGCCGACGGCGATCTCGGCGAAGAGCCACATGCGCCGGTGCCTGAAGGCCAGCAGGATCGCGCCCCCCAGCAGCAGCACGTCGGCGATCGCCACGGAGAGCTCCAGCCCCGCGCCGGCGAGCTGCAGCCCGAGCGAGCTCAGAAGAACGACGACGCCCACCGCCGCCCCTTCCCGCTCGGCGCGACCTCCGACGGCGGCGGTCAAGGCGAGCACGACGACGGAGATCAGGGGGCCGAAGACCAGCAAGCCGGGGGGCTCTCCCATGCGGTGGAGGAAAGCGGACGTCCTAACACCCGCGCGGCGCCGCCGGGGCTGCGGCGGGTCGCCGCCGGGGCCCGGCTAGACGCGGGCGGCCGCGCCCAGCAGAAACGCCGCCTCCGCCAGCTGCTCCACGGCCCCGAGCACGTCCCCCGTATGGCCGCCCACCAGACGGCGGGAGGTCCAGGCCAGGGCCGTGGTGGCGAACGCCGCCGACGCGACGCCCGACGACAGGCCGGGCCAGGGCGCGAGGGCAAGGCCGGCGGCGCCGAGCGCGAGGGCGCACAGCGTCTCGCCGGCCGACGGTCTGAGGGCCCCGTCGCGCCCCTTCGCGGCCCCGGGGTCGCCGACGTAGGGGGTCAGGCGCATCACGGCCACCGCCCCCGCCCGGGCCGCCCCGTGGGCGGCGATCAGGGCTCCCGCACCGGCCCAGGGCGCAAGGCTTGCGAGGGCGCCGACGCGGAGCGCCGCCACGACGCCCAGCGCCAGGGCGCCGTAGCCGCCGATGCGGCTGTCCTTCATGATGGCGAGCCGCCGCTCGGGCGTGGTCCCGCCGCCCAGGCCGTCGAAGGTGTCGGCCAAGCCGTCCTCGTGGAACGCGCCCGTGGCGAGCGCCCCGGCGCCGACCGCCAGCAGCGCGGCCACCGGCGCGCTCCACAGCCGGCCCGCGGCGAGCCAGACACCGGCGCTGATCGCGCCCACCAGCCAGCCGACGAGCGGGAACCAGCGCACGGCGCGCGTCGGCATGTCCGGCGTGAAGGCGCTAGGCTCGGGGACCGGCAGGCGCGTGAGGAACTGGGCGGCGACGAGCAGGAGGTCGAACTCGCGCCGCAGCCGGGTCACAGCCGCCCGTCCAGCACGTCCTGCAGCGACGCCACGTCGGTGAGCAGCCGCGCGGCGGCGCGCAGCATCGGCGCGGCGAGAACCCCGCCCGTGCCCTCGCCCAGCCGCAGGTCGAGCGCCAGCAGCGGCTCGGCGCCGAGCACGTCCAGGAGCAGGGCGTGGCCCTTCTCCGCGCCGTGGTGGGCGAAGACCAGCCGGCCGGCCAGCGCGGGCTGCAGGCGCACGGCGACCAGAGCCGCGGCGGTGGAGATGAAGCCGTCCACCACCGGGACGCCCCGCTCCGCGGCGACGCCGAGGAGGCAGCCGGCCATCATGGCGATCTCCAGCCCGCCCCACTGGCAGAGGGCCTCGAACGGGTCCGCGGCGGCGCTGCGGGCGGCGGCGCGGGCGCAAGCGGCGAGCTTGCGCGCCAACCCCTCGGGCGCGTGCCCCGCACCCACCCCGACACACGCCTCCAGCGGCGCCGGCGCGAGGCGGTGCATGAGGAGGGCGGCGGCCGCGGTGTTGCCGATGCCCATCTCGCCGACCACCACCGCATCGACGCCGTCCTGCACCGCCTCGCGCCCGAGCGCCTCGCCCCGTTCAAGCGCCTGCACGGTCTCCACCGCCGTGAGCGAGGGCTCGACGGCGGCGTTGCGCGCGCCGGGGCGCACCTTGGCGTCGCGCAGGCGGGGGTGCGCGGGCAGGTCGGCGTCGACGCCGGCGTCGACCACCCGCACCCCGACGTCGCAGGCGTGGGCCAGGGCGCTGACGCTGGCGCGCTCGGCGAGGAAGGTGGCCACCATGGCGGCGGTGACGGACGACGGGTAGGCGGAGACGCCCTCCGCCGTCAGGCCGTGGTCGCCGGCGAACACCAGGGCCTCCACGCGCTCCAGCCGGGGCGTCTGCGAGCCGCGGATCACCGCCAGCCGCACGGCCAGCGTCTCCAGGCGGCCCAAGGAGCCCGGGGGTTTGGCGAGACCGTCGAGCCGTGCGCGGACAAGGGCCTCCAGCCCAGGGTCGGACGCAGGCGGGGCGGGAGAGGTGTATCGGCTCACAGGCCGGCGATCTCCGAGAGGGCGGCGATGTCCAAGTGCGCTTCGAGCACGTCGGCGATCTCGTCCAGCGCCGCGTCGATGCGCGCGTCGCCGTCGACGCCGTCCGAGCGGGCGCCCAGCGCCGCCAGCAGGGCGCCGCGGGCCTCCGGCGCCTCGAACAGGCCGTGCAGGTAGGTGCCGGCGACCCGCCCGTCGGCGGACATCGCGCCGTCGGGCCCGCCGCCCTCCAGCCGGGCGAAGGGCCGCGCGCGGTCGGGGCCGTCGGTCACGCCCACATGGATCTCATAGCCGCGGAGCGCCGCGCCGCCCTCCGCCAGCCGGCCCGCCACCCGGCGCAGCGTCTTGTCGGCGGTGAGCACGGTCTCGACGTCCAGCAGGCCCAGGCCCTCCGCGGCGCCGGGCGGGCCCTCCACGCCGTGCGGGTCGGCGACGCGGCGGCCGAGCATCTGGTATCCGCCGCAGACGCCCAGCACCCGCCCCCCCCGCCGCACGTGCGCGCGCAGGTCCACGTCCCACCCTTCCGCCTTGACGAAGGCGAGGTCGGCCAGAGTCGCCTTGGTGCCGGGCAGCACCACGAGGTCGGCGTCGCCCGGCAGCGCCCGGCCGGGCGGCACGAAGGCGAAGTCCGCCTCCGGCTCGGCGCGCAGGGGGTCGAAGTCGTCGAAGTTGGCGATGCGCGGCAGCAAGGGGGCGACCACGCGCGTGCGGCCGCGGCGCGCCGCGCCCGACCGCTCCAGCGCCACGGCGTCCTCGGCCGGCAGGCGGCGCGCGGCGGCGGCGAACGGCGCCATGCCCAGGTCGCGCCAGCCGGTGCGCCGGGCGATCTCAGCGCGGCCCGCGTCGAACAGGGCGGGATCGCCGCGGAACTTGTTGACCACGAAGCCGCGGACGCGCGCGCGGTCGGCTTCGTCGAGCACCGCGTGCGCGCCCACCAGGGCGGCGATCACGTGGCCGCGGTCGATGTCGCCCACGAGGGCCACGGGCAGGTCGGCGGCGTGGGCGAAGCCCATGTTGGCGATGTCGTTCTCGCGCAGGTTGGTCTCCGCGGGGCTGCCGGCGCCCTCCACGAGCACGAGGTCGGCCTCGTCGGCGAGCCGGTGGAAGCTCTCCAGCGCCACGCCGAGGAGCGCGCGCTTGCGCGCCTGGAAGTCGCGGGCGGACAGGGTGGAGTGGATCCGCCCGCGCACGATCACCTGCGCCCCTACGTCGCTCTGCGGCTTCAGCAGCACCGGGTTCATGTGCACGGTGGGCTCGGCGCGGCAGGCGCGCGCCTGCAGGGCCTGCGCCCGCCCGATCTCGCCGCCGTCGGCCGTGACGGCGGCGTTGTTGCTCATGTTCTGCGGCTTGAACGGCCGCACGCGCAGGCCGCGGCGCGTGTAGAGCCGGCACAGGCCCGCCACCAGCGTGGACTTGCCCACGTCCGACCCGCAGCCCTGCACCATCAGCGCCGGCACGCCAGCGCTCCTGTCAGCAGCCACAAGAGCCCGCACGCGCGCACGTAGAGGGCCAGGCCGCGGCGGAGGTCCTCGGCGGTCGGGCGCGGCCCGTCGCCGAACGCCGGCCGCGGCTGCAGCACGCCGTCGTAGGCCGCCGGACCCCCGAACCGGACGCGCAGGGCGCCGGCCATGGCGGCCTCCGGCCAGCCGGCGTTG
>CAXTCO010000243.1:0-4054 GCA_964242255.1 uncultured Caulobacteraceae bacterium
GGCGGCGCCCGGCCGGCCGCCTCCGCGAAGCGCGGGCCGCAGCGGCGGGGCTGATGCCCCTCGTCGCCGTCGTCGACCCGGCCGACCCCCGGCTGGAGCCGTTCCGCGACGTGCGCGAGCGCGACCTCGTGGGCCGCCGCGGCCTGTTCCTGGCGGAGGGCGAGACGGTGGTGCGCCAGATGGTGCGCGCCGGCCGCTTCCCGCTTGAGGCGCTGCTGGTGGCCGAGCGCAAGGCGGCGCGCTTCGCCGACCTGCTGGAGGCCGACCCCGACCTGCCGCTGCTCGCCGCGCCGCAGGAGGTGTTCGACGCCGTGGCCGGCTTTCCCGTGCACCGGGGCGTGCTCGGCCTCGGCCGCCGCCCTCCGGCCCTTGAACCGGAGGCGCTGCTGGCTGCGGCGCCCGGGCGGGCGCTGGTGCTCGTCGCCCTCGGGATCGGCGACCACGACAACTTGGGCGCCTTGTTCCGCAACGCCGCCGCCTTCGGCGTCCACGCCGTGCTGCTGGGGGCCGACGCCTGCGACCCGCTCTACCGCAAGGCGATCCGCGTCTCCGTCGGGGCGGCGCTCACCACGCCGTTCAGCCGGCTCGCACGAGACGCCGACCCGCCCGCGCTCCTGGCCGCGCACGGCTTCGAGGCCCTGGCGCTCTCGCCGGGCGGGGCCGAGCCGCTGCGCACGACGGTGCGGCCGCCCCGCGCGGCGCTGATCGTGGGCGCGGAGGGTCCGGGGCTGCCCGCCGACCTCCTGGCCCGCTGCCGCCCCGTGTCCATCCCCATGGCGCGCGGGTTCGACAGCCTGAACGTGGCGACGGCCGCGGCGGTGGCCCTGCACCACCTGTCCGGACCGGCGCCGGGGGAGGATCGGGCGTGACGGTCTGGTTCACCGCCGACACCCACTTCGGCGACCACCGCACGCTGAACATCTGGAAGCGCCCGTTCGCCTCCGTCGGCGAGATGGACTTGCGCCTCCTCGCCGAGTGGAACGCCCGCGTCGCGCCGGGCGACGTGGTCTGGCACCTGGGCGACTTCGCCCGCACGGCCGCCGTCGCCGCCCGGGTGCTGCCGCAGCTGAACGGGACCAAGCACCTGATCCTGGGCAACAACGATCCGCAGCTTCAGCCGGAGGGCTGGGCCAGCGTCGCGCCCTATGCGGAGGTCACGGTCGGCGGCCGCGCGCTCGTGCTCTGCCACTATCCGTTCCGCACCTGGAACGGGGCGCACCGGGGCGCCCTGGACCTGCACGGCCACAGCCACGGCCGGCTGAAGCCCCTGCCCGGGCAGTTCGACGTGGGCGTGGACGCCCGCGGCTGGCGGCCGGTCGTCCTCGCCGAGCTTTGGGAGGAGATCGCAACGGATTAACGAACGGTCGTCACCTACGGCGGAACAAAGACCGCGTCTTGCGGGTCTGAACGGTATGGAACGGATCGCCAAGCCCGTGCTGCTGCTGGTGGAGGACGAACCGCTCACCCGCATGGACGTGTGCTCGGGCCTGACGGAGGCCGGCTTCGAGGTGCTCGACGCCGAGAACGTCGAGGCGGCGCTCCAGCTCGTGCGCGAGCGGCCGGACATCGCCGTGATGGTCACCGACGTGCAGATGCCGGGTCCGCTGGACGGCCTCGACCTGGCGCGCGTGATCCGCGTCCTGCGCCCGGACGTGCGGGTGGTGGTCACCTCCGGCGGCCTCAGGCTGGGGGCCGAGGACCTGCCGCGCGGCTGCGCCTTCCTGCCCAAGCCCTACGCCGTGGACGGGCTGGCGCGCCGGCTGGGAGCCGCCTGACCCCGTTCGCACGGCGCGCTCCGCCCTGTAGACCCCTTGGCGATGACCGCATCGCCCCCGGCCTGGACCCGCCGCTACGAAGAGCCCGAGCCCCAGCGCGTGAACCGCTGGCTGGCGCAGTCGGGCGTGTGCTCCCGCCGCGAGGCCGACGCGCTCATCGCGGAGGGCCTGGTCGCCATCGACGGCGAGCGCGTGGACGACGCGGGCCGCAAGATCGCGCCGGGGCAGACCCTCGCCCTGGCCAACAGGGCGGCGGAGGGCTTGGCCGCGCGCTTCACCGCCGTGCTCAACAAGCCGGTCGGCTACGTCTCCGGCCAGCCGGAGCCGGGGCACACGCCGGCCGTGCGCCTGATCACCGCGGAGCGGCGGCGCGGCCCGGGCGAGGCGCCCGCGCGCGACGCGGCCCTGCCGCCGCTGGGCCGGCTCGACGAGGACAGCCGCGGCCTCTTGCTGCTGAGCGACGACGGAACGCTCGCCAAGGCGGTGGTGGGCCCCGCCTCGGCGTTGGACAAGGAGTACCTGGTCCGCGTCGGCGGCACGGTGACGCGCGACAAGCTCCAGCTCCTGCGCCACGGCCTGGAGCTGGACGGGCGGGAGCTCAAGCCCGCCAAGGTGGCGCAGCTGGCCGACGGGGCCGTGCTGCGCTTCACGCTTGTGGAAGGCCGCAACCGCCAGATCCGCCGCATGTGCGAGGCCGTGCGCCTGTGGGTGCTGGACCTGCACCGCATCCGCATCGGCCCCCTGCGCCTCGGCGACCTGCCGGAGGGGCGCTGGCGGGCGCTGACACCGGCGGAGCGCAGCGCGCTGATCGCCGCCTCGGGCGCGACCAGCGGGCGCGCCGATCCTCGCCTGCCCCCTCACGACGGCGGCTCCTCGTCAGCCGAGGCGTGATCCCAGCAGGATCAGCGACGCGCCGACGACGGCCAGGGCCGCGCCGACGAAGCCGACCTGGAGCACACGGATGTTCCGCCGCAGCGGCGCACCCGGCGTGTCGGTCGCCTCCACCATGAGGCACCAGAAATACACCATGCCAAGCACCCCGATGAGCAGGCCGATCTTCACGGAGTCATTGCGAGAATAAACAAAGATCAAGAACAGGATCGGCAGGCCGATGAGCGTTCCGTGTCGGGAAACCAGCCGGCGGAAGCCGTCGACCCTGGAGGCACCTGCGGTCATCTCAGCTGACGCCGTTGCGCGTCCGCCACATAGCGAGGCCACAGCCTGCGATCACGGCCGCTCTCGGGGGTCAAGCCTCCGGGGATCAGCCTGTCGGCCGCTGCGCCCACCGTCGCCGAGATCGCGGCCCGCCCGCCGGCTGTGGCGAGGAAGGGCGCGGACAGCGCGCCGGCTCCCGCTTCCTCCGGCACCGCCGCGATGGCGAACGCTCCCGCAACAACACCCACGCCGAACTTGATCAGGCTGGCCCCCAGCGCCGAGTAGAAGCTGGGCGGTTTGTAGATGCCTTCTATGTCGCCGATCTTTCCACCGAAGAACTTGTTGGAGTAGAAGGCGAACTCCTTCTCGTTCAGGCAGAACGGGAACTCTTCCGGAGTGGCGGTGCACTGGAACTTGAGGCTGGTGATCCAGCCCGTGTAGGGGCCGCCGCGGGCCGCGCCGTGCTGCATCAGGTCGCGCTCGAACGCGGCTTTGAGGTGCGGGTCGTGTCGGAAGAGGCAGAGGGTGACGAACCACCTGCGTACGAGGTCGGGATCTGGCGCGCGCGCCAGCATCGGAAGGGTCCAGCCGACTTCGCTGAGCTGCAGGGCCACCGCATCGTTCCGCAGCCAGCGAGGCTGATCCGCCATGCGCGCTTCGCCCACACCTTCGTGGCGGAGCCGTGCTGGATCAGTGCAGCTTCGTCAAGGCAGCGGAGTCGCCTCAGTCCTTGGCGCGCTCCACGTAGCTGCCGTCCTCCGTCATCACCACGATCTTGGTGCCGGCGGTGATGTAGGGCGGCACCATGGTCCGCACGCCGTTGGAGAGCACCGCCGGCTTGTAGCTGCCGGAGGCGGTCTGCCCCTTCACCACCGGCTCCGTGTCGGTGATCTCCAGGGTCACGCGGGCGGGCAGCTCGATGGCGATCGGCCGGTCCTCGTGGGTGGAGAGCTCGACGGTCATGCCGTCCTGCAGGTAGGCGGCGTTGTCGCCGACCATCTCCTCGGTGACGGTCAGCTGGTCGTAGTTGTCCGGGTTCATGAAGTGGAAGCCGTCGCCGTCCTGGTAGAGGAAGGTGTGCGGCCGCTGGTCGACGAAGGCGCGCTCCACCTGCTCGGTGGTGC
>CAXTCO010000244.1:0-4043 GCA_964242255.1 uncultured Caulobacteraceae bacterium
CCGACAAGGTGCTGATCGACGCGACCGCCGCGGCGCTCCACCGCACCGGCGGCGACCGCGGCCGGGCGGGCGCGGGCGATCACCGCGCCCTGCGCCTTGGCCCAGGCCTCGCGCTCCTGGCGCACCTGCGGCGTCGGCAGCATGGAGGGGATCAGCCCAGCCGCCATGGCGCCGATGAAGGCCGCGTAGAGGTCGATCCCGTGCGGCAGCACGACGAAAGCCACGCGCCCGGCCCGCTCCGCCCCCGCCGCCTCCGCCCAGCGCTCGCCCCAGCGCAGCGCCCGGGCGTGGAGGTCGCCGTAACTCCACAGGCGGAAGCTCTCGCCCTGGTGGAGCGCCAGGGCCGGCCGGTGAGGCGTCGCCGCCGCGTGCCCGGCCAGGCGCTTGAGGAAGGTGGAGGCGCCCGCGTCGTCCATTCCGCTGTCCGTTTCCACGTAAACCATTCGTCCACCATGTTCGCGGGATACAACTAACAGTTGTTGAACGCGGGCCTGCAACTTTAGCGCCCGCTGAATTCAGGAGGCGGACATGGCGGCGGACGGCGAGGCGGGTGCGTTCGACATCGGCAAGGCGGGCGGCGACTTCGCGCGGGCGTTCGACCCGGGCGTGTTCCTGCGCGCCCTGAAGCAGGAGCGGCCGGAGTACGCCGCCTGGCCCGACCCGGCCGACCCCATGGCCCTCTACCTGTCCGAGCCCGCCTACGCGCGGCTGGACGCCAACGCCCTGTTCGACGAGAGCTGGTACCGCGAGGCGCACCCCGACGTGGAGGAGGCCATCGCCACGGGCCAGGCGCCCTCCGCCCTCTACCACTTCGTGGCTGTGGGCTGGCGCGAGGGGCGCCTGCCCACCTACGCCCACCAGGCGCGCGCCGACCTCCTCGGCGAGCCCGGCCCGGAGCCCGACGCCGACGCGTTCGAGCCCGACGCCTACCTTGAGGCCGACCCGGAGGCGCAGCTGTTCCTGCGCCACTTCCCGCACCTCAGCCCCTACGACTACGCCCGCACCCTGGGCCGGCGGCTGCGGCCGGCCGGCGGCAAGGCGAAGCGCCGCGGCGCGGCCTACGCCGTGCACGAGATGATCCGCGCCGAGTTCGACGAGGACTTCTACTTCGACACCTACCTCTCGCGGGAGGAGTCCAAGGCCGACTGGGTCGACCCCTTCGAGCACTACCTGCGCACCGGCCTGCGCAAGGGCTATTCGCCCAACCCGCGCTTCTCGGAGAGCTGGTACACCGCCTACTACGCCGACGTGCGCGAGGGCGTGGCGGCCGGGCGCATCCTGTGCGGCTTCCACCACTACGTGGTCACCGGCCGCGCCGAGGGCCGGCTGCCCAAGTTCGACCTCTCGGCGGCGCTGGAGGAGGCGCTGCCCGGCGTCACCGAGCCGACGCTCCTGGAGCGCTCGCGCGCCCTGGCCGGCCGCCTCGCGCCGACGCCCTGCCGCGTGGTGGAGGGGCGCGGGCGCACCCTGTGGGTGGTGCTGCCGCGGCTGAACCCGGACATCTCCTTCGGCGGCTTCCGCGCCTGCTTCGAGCTGATCGCCGCGCTGAAGACCTGGTGCGCCGAGCGCGCCATGCGCCTGTCGGTGATCACCCTGGAGGAAGGCCGCGCCAACCTGGAGTATTTCCTGTGGCGCACGTCCAACCCGCGCCTGCGCCGCGCCTTCGCGGACCTCGAGGTGCGCTCGCGCCAGGAGCTGGACCACCTGGAGATCGGGCCGCGCGACCGCTTCCTGGCCTACTCGTCGTGGGACGTGGTGTTCGCCTCGCCCCTCGCCGCCCTCACCGATGAGCCGCGGGTGGTCAGCCTGGTGCAGGAGTACGAGCCCATCTTCCACGACTACGGCGCGGTGCGCGCCGTCACCGACTGGGCCTACGAGCTGCCGAGCTATCCCGTGTTCAACAGCCGCGTGCTTCGCGACCACTTCGCTGGCGAGCGGCTGGGCCTGTTCAAGGTGCGGGCGGACGCGGAGGAGGGGCGCGACTACGCCACCTTCGAGCACGTCATCAACCGCCTGCCGAGCCAGAGCGCGTCGGACATGCGCGCGCGCCGCGGCCGCACCTGCGCCGTCTACGCCCGGCCGGAGGGCCACGCCTCCCGCAACCTCTACGAGCTGGCGGAGCTGGCGCTGAAGGAGCTGTGCGCCCGCGGCGTGTTCGACGACCGCTGGAGCTTCACGGGCCTGGGCTGCCTCGCGCCCACCCCGCCCGTGGAGCTGGGCGGCGGGCGGCGGCTGGAGTTCGTCCCCAAGATGACGGAGGAGGCCTACGTCGGCTTCGTGCGCCAGCTCGATCTGGGCATCAGCCTGATGTACGCGCCTCACCCCAGCGTGATCCCGTTCGAGTTCGCCACGACGGGCGCCATGGTGGTGACCAACACCTTCTCGAACCGCCCGGCCGACTGGTACGCGGGCTTCAGCGACAACATCGTGCCCTGCGAGCCGAGCCTGCCGGCGGTGACCGCCGCCATCGAGGCGGCCGTCGCCCGCATGGACGACTTCGACGCCCGCGCCGCCTGCGCCCTCCTCCCCGCCAACGCCGACTGGCCGCAGGTGTTCGACGCCGCCTGGATCGACGCCACGGTGGGGGCTGTGCTGCTCTAGGCCGCGTCTCTCAGCCGGGCAGGCGCACCACCGCGCGCAGGCCGCCGAGGGGGCTGGCGCTCAGCTCCACGTCGCCGCCGTGGCCGCGGGCGACGTCGCGGGCGATGGCGAGGCCCAGGCCCACGCCGTTGGTGTTCTGGCAGCGGGACTCGTCCAGGCGGGCGAAGGGGCGGAAGGCCTCTTCGTAGCGCTCGGGCGGGATGCCGGGGCCGTCGTCGTCGACGCACACCTCCAGCCCGCCGAAGGGTGTGCGGCGCGCGGCCACCTGCACGTGCTCGCCGTGGGCCGCGGCGTTGTTCACCAGGTTGGAGAGGGCGCGCTTGAACGCCTTGGGGCGGAGCGCGGCGACGAGGCCCGGCTCGGCCTCCACCGCCACGGCGGCCCCCGTCTTGCGCGCGTCGGCGCCCACCTCGGAGAGGATCGCGCCCACCGCCGCCTCGCTCACCTCCTCGCCCGCCTGGCCGCGGGCGAAGGCGAGGTACTCGTCGATCATCTGCTCCATGTCGACGATGTCCCGCTTGATCTCCTCGATGCGCGGCGACGGCGGGGCCATGGCGGCCTGCAGCTTGAGCCGGGTGAGCGGCGTGCGCAGGTCGTGGCTGACGCTGGCCAGCATGGCGGTGCGCTGGTCGATGTGGCGGCGGATGCGGGCGCGCATGGCCAGGAACGCCTCGGCCGCCATGCGCACCTCGCGCGCGCCGTGGGGCTTGAACGCGGCCACCTCCTGGCCGCGGCCGAAGGCGTCCGCCGCTTCGGCCAGCCGCTCGATGGCGCGCACCTGGTTGCGGATGAAGCCCACCGCCACGGCCGACAACAGCAGCGTCGCCCCCGTGAGCCACAGCAGGAAGACGTGTCCGCGGGTGGCGAAGGCGCGCTCGCGGGGGCTGAGGAAGCGCAGCACGCCGCCGGGCACCGCCACGCGGATGTCGACGTAGGAGGGGTAGCGCGTGGTGTCGATCCACACGGGCTCGCGCACCCTCTCGTCCACGGCCGTGCGCAGGGCGCCGTCCAGCGCCAGCCAGGAGGGCCGGCGGTTGGCTGGCAGCGTTCGACCCGGCTGGAAGGCGACGGACAGGCCCTGCGCCCGCTCGGCCCGCTCCACCAGGGCGGCGTAGGCGGGAGGCGAGGGGTCGCGCTCGTAGAGGGCGGTGGTCCAGGCCACGTCGCCCGCGAGGCTCTCGCTGAGCTGCCGGCTGACCGTGCGCCAGTGCGCCTCGAAGAAGGCGGAGCCCACCGCGGCCTGCATCACCAGCACGGGCAGCACGATGATCAGCACCGAGCGCGCGAACAGCGAGCGCGGCAGCCAGCGCTTGGCGAGCCGGCGGCCCAGGGGCGCCCACAGGCGCGGGCGCACCAGCGCCTCCCACGGGCGCGGCGTCATTCGGGCGCCAGCATGTAGCCGCGGCCGCGCACCGTCTGCAGCCAGCGGGGGTTCTTGGGAT
>CAXTCO010000245.1:0-4030 GCA_964242255.1 uncultured Caulobacteraceae bacterium
CGGCGGGGCTGCCGCGCGCCTCGGCCGAGGTGCGCGGCGACGAGGCGCCCGCCCCGCCCGCGGCGCTGTGGCACCTGCCCGCCTCCGCGAGCGGGTTCCGGGTCACGGGCGAGACCGGCAGCCTGCTGTGGCCCGTCTACGTGCCCGCCGCCGCGGTGCACGACCTCAAAACCTTCCAGCTCGCCTTCCAGGCCTCCATCGAGGTCATGCCGGAAGCCTCCTGGCTGAACCTGCGCATCAACGGGCAGCTCGCGGGCCGCGTGCCCGTCGCGGCGCCGACGGGCGTCAAGACGCTGCCCTTCGACGTGCCGCCGGGCTTTCTCCAGCCGGGCTGGAACGCGGTCGCGGTGGAGGTGTCGCAGCGCCACCGCGTCGACTGCTCGCTCGCCGCGACCTACGAGCTGTGGACGGACCTCGACGCGGCCCGCACCGGCTTCGTGGGCCGCGGCCCCGCGGTGGAGACGCTCGCGGACCTACCCGCCGTGGCGCCCGACGCGGACGGCACCACCCGCCTCCACCTCCTCCTGCCGCCCGGCGCCTCGGGCGCGGTGCTCACGCGCGCCGTCGCGGCCACGGAGCGGGTCGCGCTGCGGGGCCACTACGCCCACCCCGTCGTGGACACCGCGCGCGGGCCCTCCGGCCTGGCCGTGGTGGTGGGCACGGGGGCGGAGCTCGCGGGCGTGGCGGAGGCCGCCGGCGGAACCGGGCAGGCCGTGCAGGTGAAGGCCACGGCCGAGGGCGTCCCGGCCGTGGTCGTGTCCGGCACCACCGAGGGCGAGCTGGACCGCGCGCTCGACCGGTTGGGCGAGGCGGACGGCGCGGAGCCGACCGGGACCGAGGAGGGGCTGAAGGCGCTCGCGCGCGCCGACGGGCTGCGGCTCACGCCCGGCGGGTCGGTGCACCTGAGCGACTTCGGCCTGCGCTCGCGCACCTTCAGCGGCCGGCTGTTCCACGAAGCCTTCGACGTGGTGCTGCCGCCCGACGCCTACCTCGCGGACTACGGGGAAGCGCGGCTGACGCTCGACGGCGGCTACGCGGCGGGGCTCGCGCCGGAGGCGCGGCTGACCGTGCGGGTCAACGGCGTGGTGGACGGCGAGCTGGACCTGTCGCGGCCGGGCGGCGCCGTGCTGCAGGGCGAGGTGGTCCACATGGCGCTGGACCCGTTCCGGCCCGGTCGCAACCGGGTGGAGATCGAAGCGCAACTCCCCGCGCTCGCGGACGCCGCCTGCGACACGCTGAACTCGATCGGCGCCCGGGAGCGCTTCCTCCTGCTCGGCACCACGGCGCTGAGCCTGCCCGTGCTGGCCCGCGTGGCCCAGTTCCCCAGCCTGTCCGCCACGCTCGCCGGAGGGTTCGGGGTGTCGCCCGCCCTGACCCCGCGGGTGTACCTGCCGCGGGTGTCGGACGGCGCGGTCGCGGCCGCCGCCACCCTGCTCGCCGCGGCCGCGGTGGGGGGCCGGGCGCCCACGGGCGCGGTGGTCGGCCGCGGCCTGCCCGAGGCGGGGGCGGACCCGGCGCTCGTGGTGGCCGGCCCCGCCGACCTGCCGGTGGCGCTGCTCGGGGCCGCGGGGCTCGACGCCCAGTCGGTCTCGGCCGCCTGGGCCACCGGCGGGATCCCGCGCGGAACCGAGACGCTCGACACGGCCGCCTCCGACGACGCGCGCCTCGACGCCTGGGGGTCCAGGCTCACGCGCGACGACGGCTGGCTGACGGGAGCGGACGGCGCGCTCGATCTCCTGGGCGCGGCGGTGCGGCACTCGCTGCGCGGCGCCGGGATGACGAGCGAGCCGGACCGGCCCGTCGCGGTCACGGGCGACACCGCCTTCGTGACCGCGCAGGGCTTCTGGAACGAGGCGCCGCTCACGGTGGTCACCGCGCGCGACGACGGGGCGCTGGCGGCCGGCGCCGCGGCCCTCACGGAGCCGGCCCGCGCGGTCGCGCTGCAGGGCCGCGCCGCCGCGCTGGACGAGGGCGCGTCCGGCACCGCGCTCGCACCCGCCCACCACCAGCGCCTGTTCCGGACGCGGCCCTTCTCGCTCGGCAACGACCGGCTGGTGGCGGCGGGCTGGGTGTCCAGGCACGCGGGCTGGTACATCGGCGCGGTGCTCGCCACGACGCTCGCGCTGGGCTTCTCGACCTGGGCGCTGCTCAGGGCCGGGCGGCGGGTGGCGCGGTGAGGCGCCTCGCCCCGGCCCTGGCCGCGGTGCTGCTCGGCCTCGCCCCGGCCGGGGCCGAGACGGCCGCGCCGCTCAAGGGCGCGCTCGCTTCGCCGGCGCTGTGGGCGAACTACAAGCGCGCCTTCGTCAGCCCGGGCGGCCGGGTGATCGACAACGCCAACGGCGACGTGTCGCACAGCGAGGGCCAGGGCTACGGCATGCTGCTGGCGGTCGCGGCCGACGACCCCGCGACCTTCGCCAGGCTGTGGGACTGGACCCGCTCGCAGCTCATGCTGCGCCCCGACGGGCTCGCGGCCTGGCGCTGGCAGCCCGACGCCACCCCGCACGTGACCGACCGCAACAACGCGGCCGACGGCGACGTGCTGATCGCCTGGGCGCTGCTGGAGGCGGGCGAGGCCTGGAACAGCCCCGCCTACGGCACGGCGGCGCTGCGCATGGTGCGGGCGCTCGCGGCGCGCGACGTGGTGGACACGGCGCTCGGCCCCGCGCTCCTGCCCGGCGCGACGGGGTTCGGGGCGGGCGAGCGGCCGGACGGGCCGGTCGTGAACCCGTCCTACTGGGTGTTCCCGGCCCTGGCGCGCTTCGCGGCGCTGGCGCCCGAGCGCGGCTTCGACGCGGTCGCGGCCACCGGCCTGAGGCTGCTGGAGGCCGCGCGGTTCGGGCCCGCCCGCCTGCCGAGCGACTGGGTGTCCCTGGCCGGACCGGCCCCCGCCCCGGCCAAGGGATTCCCCCAGACCTTCGGCTACGACGCGATCCGGGTGCCGCTCTACCTCGCCTGGGGCGGCCGCGGCACGGCGGAGGCGCTGGCGCCGTTCGAGGCCGCCTTCGCGAGCGGCCCGCACGTGGTCGAGGTCGCGACGGGCCGCGCCCTCGCGCCGCTCGACGACGGCGGCTACCGCGCGGTGGCGGCGCTGACGCGCTGCGCGCTGCACGGCACGGCCCTGCCGCCCGAAACCGGCGAGCCCACCGTCGACCGCTACTACCCCACCACCCTGCGCGCCCTCGTGCTGGTCGCGGCCCACCGGAGCTTCCCGGCATGCCTGTGACCCGTCTCGCCCGCGTCCTCGGGCTCGCGGCCCTGCTCCCGGCCGCGGCCTTCGCCGAGGGCCCCGTCGTCGACACGAGCGCGCTCGGCTACTTCACCGTTCACCACCAGACCGCGCGGGCGGACGCGGAGCTGCGCCGGCTGCGCAGCCTCTACCCCGCCTGGCAGCCGCCCGCCGACCTGTCCACCCTGGCCGCCCCCGACGGGAGCGCCGACAGGGCGCTGTGGGACCTGTTCGGGGCCGACAGGCTGGCCGAGCTCGACGCCGCCGTCGCCCAGCGCCGGGCCGCCGACCCGTCGTGGTCGCCGCCCGCGGAGCTCGCAACCAAGCTCGCGGCCAAGCGGGCGCGGCTGGACCTCCTCGCGGCCTCCGACCGCGGCGACGACGCGGCCGTGCTGGCCGCGGCCGACGCGCAGCCCGACCTCGTCACCCCGAACGACCTGGACGTCGCCTGGCGCGTGGCCGCGAGCTACGGGCGGACCGGCCGCAGCGACAGGGCGCTCGCGCTCGACATCCGCATCCTCGACGCCGACCCCGACCCCGCGGCGCGGCTCGCCACCGTGCGCAAGGCGCTGCCCGTGCTGGCGCCCGCCGACCTCGACGCCCTGCTCGCCCGGGGGCGCCCCGGACCGGACGGCCGCCCGGAGTTCGAGGCGGTCGGGCTCGACCTGGCGCGGCTGCGCGTGAGCCGCGTCCTCCAGGCGCCGGCCGACAAGGACGCCGACCCCGCCGACGTGGCGCGGCTGGAGCCGTCCGCGCGGGGGCCGGGCGGCGCGGCCGACGCGGCGCTGCTCGGCTGGCTGGCCT
>CAXTCO010000246.1:0-3976 GCA_964242255.1 uncultured Caulobacteraceae bacterium
AGGGCTGGCTGAGGAAGCGCTGGATCTTGCGGGCGCGCGCCACCGTCAGCTTGTCGTCTTCCGAGAGCTCGTCCATGCCCAGGATCGCGATGATGTCCTTCAGAGCGCGGTAGCTCTGCAGCACCTCCTGCACGCGCCGTGCGATGCCGTAGTGCTCCTCGCCGATCACCAGCGGGTCCATGATCCGCGAGGTGCTGTCGAGCGGGTCCACGGCCGGGAAGATGGCCTGGGCGGCGATGTCTCTGGACAGCACCGTGGTGGCGTCCAGGTGCGCGAACGACGTGGCGGGCGCCGGGTCGGTGAGGTCGTCGGCGGGCACGTAGATCGCCTGCACCGAGGTGATGGAGCCCTTGTTGGTCGAGGTGATGCGCTCCTGCAGGTTGCCCATCTCGGTGGCCAGCGTCGGCTGGTAGCCCACGGCCGACGGGATGCGGCCCAGGAGCGCCGACACTTCCGAGCCGGCCTGGGTGAAGCGGAAGATGTTGTCGATGAAGAGCAGCACGTCCTTGCCCTCCTCGTCGCGGAAGTATTCGGCCTGGGCCAGCCCGGTCAGGGCCACGCGGGCGCGGGCGCCGGGGGGCTCGTTCATCTGGCCGTAGACCAGGGTGCACTTCGAGCCCTCGCCGCCGCCGGGCTTGTTGACGTTGGACTCGATCATCTCGTGGTAGAGGTCGTTGCCCTCGCGGGTGCGCTCGCCCACGCCCGCCAGCACGGAATAGCCGCCGTAGGCCTTGGCGATGTTGTTGATCAGCTCCTGCATGGTCACGGTCTTGCCCACGCCGGCGCCGCCGAACAGGCCGATCTTGCCACCCTTGGTGTAGGGGCACAGCAGGTCGATCACCTTGATGCCGGTGACCAGCACCTCCGTGGCGCTCGACTGGTCGGCGAAGGAGGGGGCCTCGCGGTGGATGCCGGCCGTGTGGTTCGCGGCGATGGGGCCGGCCTCGTCGATGGGCTCGCCCACCACGTTCATGATGCGGCCGAGGGTCGCGGGGCCGACGGGCACGGTGATGGGGCCGCCCGTGTCGATCACGTCCTGGCCGCGGGTCAGGCCCTCGGTGGTGTCCATGGCGATGGTGCGCACGGCGTTCTCGCCGAGGTGCTGCGCGACTTCGAGCACCAGGCGGAAGGGCTCGCCGGTCTTCTGGTCGGTGTTGGTGGTCTCCAGCGCGTTGAGGATGTGCGGCAGCTTGCCGGTGAACTCCACGTCGACCACGGCGCCGATCACCTGGGCGATGCGGCCCTTGCCCGTGCCCTGGGGCGCGGTGTCGATTGAGGTGGTGGTGGGAGCGTCCACCTTGGGCTTGCGGGCGCGCGGGGCCTTGGCGGGGGCGTCGGAGGCGATGTCGGTCATGGCGGTGATCTGGGCTTTCGGGTTCGGGGACGCGAGATCAGAGCGCTTCGGCGCCGGAGATGATCTCGATCAGCTCCTTGGTGATCTGAGCCTGGCGGGAGCGGTTGTATTGCAGCGTGAGCGCGCCGATCAGGTCGCCGGCGTTGCGGGTGGCGTTGTCCATGGCGCTCATCTGCGCGGCGAAGAAGCCGGCCTGGTTCTCCAGCACCGCGCTGTAGAGCTGGATGGCCAGGTTGCGCGGCAGCAGCGTCTCGAGGATCGTCGCTTCGTCGGGCTCGTAGTCGTAGACGCCTCCGCGCAGGTCGGGCGAAGCCTCGTCGCCCTCCCCGGCTTTCACCTCGGCTGGGATCAGCCGCTTGCGCGTCGGCACCTGGCTGATGACGGAGGCGTAGCGGCTGTAGAACAGGGTCACCACGTCGACCTCGCCCCGCTCGAACATGGCGAGGGCCTCGTCGGCCACGCCCTGCACGGCGGCCAGCGTCAGCGTCTTGTGGTCGCTGAAGTCGTGGCTGGCGACGAGGCTGTCGGCGAAGGTGCGGCGCAGCACGTCGCGGCCCTTGCGGCCGAGGGTGATCACCTTGACCTCCTTGCCGTCGCGCCGGGCGGTCAGGATGTGGTCGCGGGCGGCCCGGGCGATGCCGGAGTTGAAGCCGCCGGAGAGGCCCCGGTCGGCGGTGGCCACGATCACCAGCTCGCGCCGGTCGGAGCCCGTGCCGGCCAGGAGCCGCGGGGCCCCGTCGCCGGTGACGCTGGACGCCAAGTTGGCGATGACGCTGGCCATGCGACGGGCGAACGGGCGCGCGGCCTCCGCCTGCTCCTGCGCGCGGCGCAGCTTGGCCGCCGCCACCATCTGCATCGCCTTCGTGATCTTCTGCGTGGCCTTCACGCTTCCGATCCGATTGCGCATCTCCTTGAGGCTAGCCATCCGGGGAGGTGCTTCTCTTTCTCGTTCGCGCCCCGTCCTGGCGGACGAAGGCGAGGGTGATGGCGACGATGCCCGCCCCAGCCGCGATCGGGGAGGCGAACAACCAGATGGTCTGCCACGTCATGGCTGGATCTCCTCCGCCGCGTCGGTGGCAACATAGTGCAGCAGCCCCTGCCCCGCAGCATGGAAGGCGACGCCCACCACGAGCGAGACTGCGAGCGCGACGGGGTTCAGCCTGCCAAGCAACGAAGGCCCGACCGCGCCGCCGACGATGAAGGCCGAGCCGAGGTTGGCGAGGGCGGAGGCGCCGAGCTTGACGCGCTCCTCCCGACGCTTTCGCCCAGCCGACGCCGGCATGGATCAGGACGCGAACTCGCGGGTGACGCTGTCCAGAGCCTCCTTGAGCATGGCTTCCAGGTCCGGCCCCAGCGCCTTGGTCTTGCGCACGCCCTCGTAGAACTCGGGCTTGGAGGTGCGCAGCTTGGCCAGCAGCGACTCCTGGAACGCCTGCACCTTGGCGACAGGGATGGCGTCGAGGTAGCCGCGGGTGCCGGCGTAGATGGCGGCCACCTGCTCCTCCACCGCCAGCGGGGAGTACTGCGGCTGCTTGAGGAGCTCGGTCAGGCGCTCGCCCCGCGCCAGCAGCTTCTGCGTGGAGGCGTCGAGGTCGGAGCCGAACTTCGCGAAGGCGGCCATCTCGCGGTACTGGGCGAGCTCGCCCTTGATCGCGCCGGCCACGGTCTTCATCGCCTTGATCTGGGCGGAGGAGCCCACGCGCGAGACGCTGATGCCGACGTTCACCGCCGGGCGGATGCCCTGGTAGAACAGATCGGTCTCCAGGAAGATCTGGCCGTCGGTGATGGAGATCACGTTGGTGGGGATGTAGGCCGACACGTCGTTGGCCTGCGTCTCGATCACCGGCAGGGCGGTCAGAGAACCGCCGCCGTTGTCGTCGTTGAGCTTGGCGGCGCGCTCCAGCAAGCGGCTGTGCAGGTAGAACACGTCGCCGGGGTAGGCCTCGCGGCCCGGCGGGCGGCGAAGCAGCAGCGACATCTGGCGGTAGGCGACGGCCTGCTTGGAGAGGTCGTCGTACACGATCAGGGCGTGCAGGCCGTTGTCGCGGAACCACTCGCCCATGGCGCAGCCCGCGAAGGGGGCCAGGAACTGCAGGGGCGCGGGCTCGGACGCGGTGGCCGAGACCACGATGGTGTAGTCGAGCGCGCCCTGCTCCTCCAGCGTGCGCACGATCTGCGCGACGGTGGAGCGCTTCTGGCCGATGGCCACGTAGATGCAGAAGAGCTTGGCCTTCTCGTCCGTGCCCTCGTTGACCGTCTTCTGATTGAGGATGGTGTCGATCAGCACCGCGGTCTTGCCCGTCTGGCGGTCGCCGATCACCAGCTCGCGCTGGCCGCGGCCGACGGGGATCAGGGTGTCGATGGACTTGAGGCCGGTCTGCACGGGCTCGTGCACCGACTTGCGCGGGATGATGCCGGGCGCCTTCACGTCCACCCGGCGGCGCTCGGTGGCGACGATCGGGCCCTTGCCGTCGATCGGCTCGCCCAGCGGGTTGACCACGCGGCCCAGCAGGCCGCGGCCCACCGGCACGTCCACGATCTCGCCCAGGCGGCGGCACTCGTCGCCTTCGCTGATCTCGGCGTCGGAGCCGAAGATCACCACGCCGACGTTGTCGCGCTCGA
>CAXTCO010000247.1:0-3946 GCA_964242255.1 uncultured Caulobacteraceae bacterium
TGCAGCGCGCCAACGACGAGATCCAGCGCTTCGCCTACATCGTCAGCCACGACCTCCGCTCGCCCCTGGTCAACGTCATGGGTTTCACCAGCGAGCTCGAACAGTCGATGAAGCCCATCGGCGCGCTTCTGGAGGCGGCTGAGACCGCGGCGCCCTCCCTCGTGCCCACCGGCGCGCGCATGGCGGTGCGCGACGACGTGCCGGAGGCCATCGGCTTCATCCGCTCCTCGACGCAGAAGATGGACCGGCTGATCAACGCCATCCTGCAGCTCTCCCGCCAGGGCCGCCGCTCCCTGACGCCCGAGCCGCTGGACATGGCCGCCCTGGCGCAGGGCGTGGCCGACAGCCTGGAGACCCTGGCGCGCGCCAAGGAGGCGCAGGTGGCGGTCGAGGGCCGCCTGCCCGCGCTCACCTCCGACCGGCTGGCGGTGGAGCAGGTGCTGTCCAACCTGATGGAGAACGCCCTCAAATACCTGCAACCCGGACGGCCTGGGCGCGTGGCGGTGCGCGGCGCCTCCGTCCCCGGCGGCCGCGTGGCCCTCGAGGTGGAGGACAACGGCCGCGGCATCGACCCGCGCGACCACGAGCGCGTGTTCGAGCTGTTCCGCCGCTCGGGCGCTCAGGACACCCCGGGCGAGGGCATCGGGCTGGCGCACGTGCGCGCCCTCGTCTATCGCCTGGGAGGGACGATCGCCTGCACCTCCGAGCTCGGGCGCGGCTCCGTCTTCAAGGTCACCCTTCCCGCCAAGTCCGCGCGGGAGGAAGGAACGCCCGCCGCATGAACGCCCACCAGCCCGTCAACATCGTCATGGTCGAGGACGACGAAGGGCATGCGCGCCTGATCGAGCGCAACATCCGCCGCGCGGGCATCAGCAACGACATCAAGCACTTCCTCGACGGCACAAGCGCGCTCGACTACCTGTTCAACCACCAGGACGGACCTACCAAGAACGGACCGGCGCTGGTGCTGCTGGACCTGAACCTGCCCGACATGAGCGGCACGGAGATCCTGGCGCGGATCAAGAACGAGCCGCGCATGAAGCGCACGCCCGTCGTCGTGCTGACCACCACCGACGACAAGGTGGAGATCCAGCGCTGCTACGACCTGGGCTGCAACGTCTACATCACCAAGCCGGTGAACTACGAAAGCTTCGCGGAGGCGATCCGCCAGCTCGGCCTGTTCCTGGCCGTGATCCAGGTGCCCGAGGCCGAGGCTTGACGCGCGGAGCGGACCGGATCGGGGTGGCGGCGTGATCGAAGCCGAAGGCGGGGTGCGTCCCCGCCTGCTCTACATCGACGACGACGCCGGCCTGTGCCGGCTGGTGGCGCGCACCCTGGGCCGCCGCGGCCTGGACGTGGAGACCTGCACCGATCCCCGCGAGGCGGTGTCGCGCCTGCGGGAGGGCTCGGTCGAGGTGGCGGCGGTGGATCACTACATGCCCGTGCAGGACGGGTTGGAGACCCTGGCGCAGATCAACGCCCTGCCCCACCCGCCGCCCGTGGTCTACGTCACCGGCTCCGACGAGAGCCGCATCGCCATCGCCGCCCTCAAGGCGGGCGCGGCCGACTACGTGATCAAGACGGGCTCGGACGACTTCACCGACCTGCTGTTCACCGCCGTGCGCCAGGCCGTCGAGCAGGAGCGCATGCGTCGCGGCCGTGAGGCGGCCGAGCGCTCGCTGAAGGAGGCCAACGCCCGCCTGGAGGCCGTGGTCGAGCGCCAGCAGGTGCTGCTGCGCGAGGTGAACCACCGCGTGGCCAACAGCCTGCAGCTCGTCTCCTCGCTGGTGCACATGCAGGCGGGCGCCCTGAGGCCCGGCGAGGCGCGCGAGGCGCTGAAGGACACGCAGGCGCGCATCTCGGCCATCATGCAGATCCACCGCCGGCTCTACACCTCGGACGATGTGGAGCGGGTCGACATGGGCGAGTACCTGAAGGGCCTCGTCTACGAGTTGGAGACCTCGCTGCCGGCCGCCGGCGCGGACCGCTCCATCCGCCTCGAAGCCGCGCCGGTGGAGCTGGCGACGGACAAGGCCGTGTCCCTCGGCGTGATCGTGGCCGAGCTGGTGACCAACGCCTACAAGTACGCCTACGCCCACGACCGCTCCGGCGAGATCCGCGTCACGCTGGCCGAGCGGGGGCCGCGCGTGAGCCTGACGGTGGAGGACGACGGCGACGGCATGGTCGACGGCGGCGCGCCCAAGGGCACCGGCCTGGGCCGCAAGGTGATCGCCGCCATGGCCGCGAGCCTGGCCACCAAGGTGGAGTTCGACCCCTCGCACCGGGGCGTCCGCGCCCACCTCGCGTTCGACGCCTGACGACGTGACTCCCTCTTCCCCTCGCAGATGGGGGGACCGGCCGACCCAGCCGAGCCGAGGCGACCGGTGAGGCGTCCCCCGCGCCGCCGCGCGGCCGCTCCATCGGCTTCGCCCCACCTTCCCATCTGCGATGGAGAGGATGAGCACGGGCCTACGCCAGCCGGCTGCGCCTCCGCGCATAGACGAAGTACACGGCCAGCCCCACGGCGTTCCACACGACGAACAATCCCTGCGTCAGCCCCGGCAGGCTGCTGAACAGGTAGAGGCAGCCCACCACCCCCAGCGGCCCCACCACCCACGGCAGAGGCGTGCGGAACAGGCGCGGCCGCTCAGGCTCGCGCGCGCGCAGCACCATCATGCACACGCACACCGCCACGAAGGCGCACAGGGTGCCCGAGTTGGCGAGGGCGGCGATCTCGTCCAGCGGCAGGAAGCCGGCGATGGAGGCCGCGATCACCGCCGTCAGGATCGTCACCGCCACCGGGGCGCCGCGACGGCTCACGGCCGCGAGGGACTCGGGCAGCATGCGGTCGCGCGCCATGGCGAAGAAGATGCGGCTCTGGCCGTACATGAAGGCCAGGATCACCGTCGGCAGCGCCACCACGGCAGCCCCCGCCACCACCTTGGCCGCCCAGGGGTGGTTCAGCTGGGTCATGATGAAGACCAGCGGCGCGGCGTCCTTGGCGAAGCTCTGAGGGGCCGAGGCGCCGATGGCCGCGGCCGCCACGGCCATGTAGATCGCCACGCACGCCAGCATGGAGCCGATGATGCCCACCGTGAGGTCGCGGCCCGGGCGCTTGGCCTCCTCCGCCGCCGTGGAGATGGCGTCGAAGCCGTAGAAGGCGAAGAAGATGATGGCCGCCGCCGCCATCACGCCCACCTTCTTGCCGCCGACGTCGTGGCTGGCGAAGCCCAGCGGCATGAAGGGCGTGAAGTGCTCGGGGTGGAAGTGCGGCGCGGCGATGGCCACGAAGGCGGCCAGGGCCAGCACCTTCACCGCCACCAGCACCGCGTTCACCGTGGCGCTCTCGCGCGTGCCGACCAGGAGCACGCCGCCGACCAGCAGCGTGATCAGCACCGCCGGCAGGTTCACGACGCCGCCCGCCGTCTGCGGCCCGGCCAGGAGCGCGGGCGGCAGGCGCACGCCCACGGCCGCCAGGAACTCGGCCGCATGCCCGCTCCACCCCACGGCCACCACCGAGCACACCACCGTGTACTCCAGGATCAGGCTCCAGCCCACGATCCAGGCGAACACCTCGCCCAGGGCCGCGTAGCTGTAGGTGTAGGCCGAGCCCGCCGCCGGGATCAGCGTGGCCATCTCGGCGTAGGCCAGGGCCGCGCAGATGCAGACGGCGCCCGCGATGGCGAAGCTCAGCAGCACGCCCGGCCCGGCGAGCCCGGCGCCCACGCCCGTCAGCGTATAGATGCCCGTGCCGACGATGGCGCCCACGCCCAGCGCCATCAGGTGCGGCCACGACAGGGTCGGCGCGAGCCGGCGCCCGCCCGACGCGGTCTCGCGCGCGGCGTCCACCCCCTTGCGGCGCCAGCCTCCGCGGGGGGCGCCCAGGTCGGCGGCGCTCAAGCGGCCGTCCCCCTCGCGGCGCCGGCCGTGAGGCGCGGCGCCGAGG
>CAXTCO010000248.1:0-3931 GCA_964242255.1 uncultured Caulobacteraceae bacterium
TGAACGCGGCCGGCGTGTCGCGCATCATCATCGAGCGCCCGCACAAGCGCTGCCGGGTCACGATCTACGCCGCACGGCCGGGCGTGATCATCGGCAAGAAGGGCGTCGACATCGAGAAGCTGCGCAAGGACGTGGCGGCGATGACTGAGGGCGATGTCAGCCTGAACATCGTCGAGGTGCGCAAGCCCGAGGTGGACGCGCAGCTGGTGGCCGAGAGCATCGCCCAGCAGCTGGAGCGCCGCATCGCCTTCCGCCGCGCCATGAAGCGCTCGATCCAGTCGGCCGTGCGCTTGGGCGCCAAGGGCATCCGCATCAACGTGTCCGGCCGCCTCGGCGGGTCGGAGATCGCGCGCATGGAGTGGTACCGCGAAGGCCGCGTGCCGCTGCACACCCTGCGTGCCGACATCGACTACGGCTTCACCGAGGCCAAGACGACCTACGGGATCATCGGCGTGAAGGTGTGGGTGTTCAAGGGCGAGGTGCTCGAGCACGACCCCATGGCGCAGGACAAGCGCTGGGCCGGCGAGGCCCAGGGCCCGTCGTCCTCCGAAGGCCGCGACCGTCCCGATCGTGGTCCCCGACGCGACCGCCGCGGCCCTCCGGGCGGCGGCGACCAGCCGCAGGCGTAACGACCATGATGTCTCCGAAGAAGACCAAGTTCCGCAAGCAGTTCAAGGGCCGCATCCACGGGACCTCGAAGGGCGGCACGGCGCTGAACTTCGGCTCCTACGGCCTCAAGGCCATGGAGCCGGAGCGCATCACCGCGCGCCAGATCGAGGCGTGCCGTAGAGCCGTGACCCGCGAGATGAAGCGCCAGGGCCGCGTCTGGATCCGGATCTTCCCGGACCTGCCGGTCACCGACAAGCCGGCCGAAGTCCGCATGGGCAAGGGCAAGGGCGCGGTCGAGTACTGGGCCGCGCGCGTCGCCCCCGGCCGCATCATGTTCGAGATCGATGGCGTGCCCGACGACGTGGCCCGCCAGGCGCTCGCGCTCGGCGCCGCCAAGCTTCCCATCCGCACCAAGGTGGTCACCCGCCTCGACGCCGGGATCATCGCCCACACCGAGGCGGAGGCCGCCTGATGAAAGCCGACGACGTGCGGGCCATGACGCCCGACCAGCTCACCGACGGCCTGCTCAACCTGAAGAAGGAGCAGTTCAACCTGCGCTTCCAGCAGGCGACGGGCCAGATGGAGAAGAGCCACCGCGCCAGCGAAGTCCGCAAGGACATCGCCCGCATCAAGACCGTGCAACGGCAGAAGAAGGCGTAAGAACCATGCCGAAGCGCATCCTCGAAGGCGCCGTCGTCTCCGACAAGGGCGACAAGACGGTGATCGTGCTGATCGAGCGCACCTTCCAGCACCCCGTGCTGAAGAAGCCCGTGCGCCGCTCCAAGCGCTACCACGCCCATGACGAGGGCAACGTGTTCCACACCGGCGACAAGGTCCGGATCCAGGAGTGCGCGCCCAAGTCGAAGCTGAAGACGTGGGAGGTCCTGCCGAAGGACCAACCTACGGCCTCGGCCTGACCCCTGATCTGGAAGGTTTGAACCCATGATCCAGATGCAGACTAACCTGGACGTCGCCGACAACTCGGGCGCGCGCCGGGTCATGTGCATCAAGGTGCTGGGCGGAGCGGGTCGCCGCTACGCCAGCGTCGGCGACGTCATCGTGGCGTCGGTGAAGGAAGCGATCCCGCGCGGCCGCGTGAAGAAGGGCGACGTGGTGCGCTGCATCGTCGTGCGCACCGCCAAGGACATCGCCCGCAAGGACGGCTCGACCATCCGCTTCGACAAGTCGGCGGCGGTGATCGTGAACAAGAGCAACGAGCCGGTCGGCACCCGCATCTTCGGGCCCGTGCCGCGCGAGCTGCGCGCCAAGAACCACATGAAGATCATCAGCCTCGCGCCGGAGGTGCTGTAGTGGCCGCCAAGATCAAGTCGGGCGACCGTGTCGTCGTCCTCACCGGTCGTGACAAGGGCAAGACGGGCCGCGTGACCAAGGTCATGCCCAAGGAGGAGCGCGTGCTCGTCGAGGGCGTGAACATGGTCCAGCGCCACACCAAGCCGAGCCAGGGCGATCCCCAGGGCGGGATCAAGAGCAAGGAAGCCTCGCTGCACGTCTCGAACGTCGCGATCGCGGACAGCGCCGGCAAGGCGACCCGCGTCGGCTTCCGTGTCGAAGGGGACAAGAAGGTCCGTTTCGCCAAGACGACGGGAGAGACGATCAGTGGCTGACGTCCAGACCACAGGCGGCGGCGAGGCCCCCAGCGAGGCCTACGTCCCGCGCCTGAAGACCGAATACAAGGACCGCATCCGCGGCGTGCTGCGCGAGCAGTTCGGCTACACCAACGAGATGCAGGTGCCCAAGCTCGACAAGATCGTGCTGAACATGGGCATCGGCGAGGCGGTGAACGACTCGAAGAAGGTCGGCGCGGCGGTGAAGGACCTGACGGCGATCGCCGGCCAGAAGCCCTCCACGACGCGCGCCCGCAAGTCCGTGGCGCAGTTCAAGCTGCGCGAGAACATGGTCATCGGCGCCAAGGTCACCCTGCGCCGCGAGCGCATGTACGAGTTCCTGGATCGGCTGATCACAATCGCGCTGCCGCGCGTGAAGGACTTTCGCGGGTTGAACGGGAAGAGCTTCGATGGACGTGGCAACTACGCCATGGGCCTTAAGGAGCACATCGTGTTCCCCGAGATCAACTACGACCAGATCGACCAGATGTGGGGCATGGACATCGTCGTCTGCACCACGGCCAAGAGCGATGACGAGGCGCGCGCGCTTCTGAAAGAGCTCCAGTTCCCGTTCACGAACTGAGCGGGAGGGAAAAGCACCATGGCTAAGAAGTCCGCCGTCAACCGCAACGCCCAGGTGGGCAAGCTGATCGCGCAGTACGCCAAGAAGCGCGACGAGCTGAAGGCGATCGCCAACGACGAGTCCCAGCCGCTGGAGGAGCGCTTCGACGCCCGCCTGCGCCTGGCGGAGCTGCCGCGCTCCTCGTCGCCGGTCCGCTACCGCAACCGCTGCGACGTCACCGGGCGCCCGCGCGCCTTCTACCGCAAGATGAAGATGAGCCGCATCGCGCTGCGCGACCTCGGGAGCAAGGGCCAGGTGCCCGGGCTCGTGAAGTCGAGCTGGTGAGGGGGTAGACCATGTCCTTCAACGATCCCCTGAGCGACCTCGTCGCCCGCATCAAGAACGCCGCCGAGCGCAAGCGCTCGACGGTCCGCACCCCGGCCTCCACCCTGCGCCGCCGCGTGCTCGACGTCCTGCAGGACGAGGGCTACATCCGCGGCTACACGCTGGTGGAGCGCGAGGGCGCGCACCCCGAGTTCGAGATCGAGCTCAAGTACTTCGACGGCCAGCCGGTGATCGCCGAGATCGCCCGCGTCTCCACGCCCGGCCGCCGCGTGTACTCGTCGATCAAGGAGCTGAAGCCCGTGCGCAACGGGCTCGGCATCTCGATCCTGTCCACGCCCAAGGGCGTGATGAGCGACAGCGCCGCGCGGACGGAGAACGTCGGCGGCGAAGTGCTCTGCCGCGTGTATTGAGGCCGCCATGTCCCGCATCGGAAAGAAGACCATCGCGGTCCCCTCGGGCGTGACCGTCACGCTGGACGGCCAGTCCGTCCGCGTGAAGGGCCCCAAGGGCGAGCTGAGCCACACCCTGCCGGAGGAGATCTCCGTCGCGCAGGCCGACGGCCAGCTGACCCTCTCGCCCAACGGCGACACCCAGCGCCACAACGCCATGTGGGGACTGAGCCGCACCCTGACCAACAACATGGTCGAGGGCGTGACCAAGGGCTACGAAGAGGTGCTGGAGCTGGTGGGCGTGGGCTACCGCGCCGCCCTGAAGGGCCGCGACCTGTCGCTGCAACTCGGCTTCAGCCACGACGTCGACATGCCGCCGCCGGCGGGGATCACCTTCGCGG
>CAXTCO010000249.1:0-3909 GCA_964242255.1 uncultured Caulobacteraceae bacterium
GCCCGGCGCGCGCCGTCGGTCCACCAGACGGCGGGGCGGCGCGCCTCGGCCGACGCCAGCAGGCCCGCGGAGGCGGGGTCGTCCGGTGCGAGCCGCTCCACCAGCAGCTCGATGCGCGCGCCGCACAGGAGGCGGATGTCGGGCCAGGGGCCGCCCTCGCCGTAGACCAGCCGCCGCGGGCGCCCGTCGGCCAAGGCGGCGCGGGCGTGGACCGCCACGTCACCCTCCACGCAGCCGCCGGACAGGAAGCCCGACACCCCGCCGGCCGTCACCAGCATCTGCGAGCCGGGCGGCCGGGGAGCGCCGCCCACGGCCGCGGTCAGCGTCACCAGCGCGGAGGCTTCGCCTGCAGCGCGCGCACCGGCGAGGGCGGGGCGCATGTCGTCGGCCAAGCCGAACACGGGCCAGTCGGGCAGGCTCATCGCGGACCGAGCGCCGTCACGCCGCCGCAGTTCCCACGCTCACACGCGCGGAGCGGCTCCGTGCGCCAGGAGGTCGCGGATCTCGGTGAGCAGCGCTTCGGACGGCGTGGGCGCCGACGGCGCGGCGGGCGGCGCCTCCACCTCCTTACGGCGCATGGCGTTCACCAGCCTCACCAGCATGAACACGACGAAGGCGATGATCAGGAACTGGATCACCGTGTTCAGGAAGGCGCCGTAGAGGATCGCCGTTTCGGGCCGCTTGGCCGCCGCGTCCGCCGGCTTCAGCACGAGCTTCAACGCCGAGAAGTCGACGCCGCCGGTGAGGACGCCGATGGGCGGCATCACCACCTGGTCCACCAGGCTGGTGACGATCTTGCCGAACGCCCCGCCGATGATCACGCCGACGGCGAGATCGACCACGTTGCCGCGGGCGATGAACGTCCTGAACTCGGATGCGAGCGACATGAGCCTTCCCGTCAGCGGATCACGCCGGGAGCTTGGCGGTTCCTGGCGCACCTGACCAGATGGCGCAGCCTGGTTCCTCTGAGAGAACCGCGTCCGCCGCTCCGGCGCGGGACCGCCGGGAGAGGGGCGGCGGGCGCGGGGAGCGGCGGACGCGAGGACCTTTGGACCTCCATCCAAGGCCTGCAGCATGGACCCGGGTGGGCGCGGCGCCTAATCACCTGTGCGTGAGGCGGGGCGAGGAGCGGATGGCATGAAGAGCTTCGAGCCGCCCGCGCGCGTGCTGATGGGGCCCGGCCCGTCCGAGGTGCCCGCCCGCGTGCTGCAGGCCCTGGCGCGCCCGACGCTGGGCCACCTCGACCCCGCCTTCACCGCCCTGATGGACGAGGTGCGCCAAGCCCTCTCGCGTGCGTTCCGGGCGCCGGAGCACGCCTGCCTGCCCCTGTCCGGCCCCGGCACCGCGGCCATGGAGGCCGCCATGGCCAACCTCGTCGAGCCCGGCGAGACGGCGGTGGTGGCGGTCAACGGCGTGTTCGGCGGCCGGCTGGCCGCCATGGCCGAGCGCTGCGGGGCCGAGGTGGTGCGCGTGGAGCACGCCTGGGGCGAGCCCGTCGACCCGCACCGGGTGGAGGCGGCCCTGTGGGCGCGGGGGGCCAAGCTCCTGGCCTTCGTCCACGCGGAGACCTCCACAGGCGTGCGGAGCGACCCCGGCCCCCTCTGCGCCCTGGCGCGGGAGCACGGCGCGCTGACGGTGGTGGACTGCGTCACCTCCCTCGGCGGGATCCCGGTGGAGGCGCAGGGCTGGGGCGCGGACGTGCTCTACTCAGGCGCGCAGAAGTGCCTCTCCGCGCCGCCGGGCTTGGCGCCCTTCGCTCTCGGCCCCCGGGCGCAGGCGGCGGTGAAGGCGCGCAAGGCGCCGCCGCGCACGTGGCTGAACGACTTCGGCCTCTTGATGGAGTACTGGGGCGGCCCCGAGGGTGCGGGCGGCGGCGGCCGGTCCTACCACCACACGGCGCCGGTGAACGCCGTCTACGGGCTGCACGAGGCGCTCGTCGCCCTTGAGGAGGAGGGCCTGGAGGCCCGCTTCGCCCGCCACGCCCGCATGCACGCGGCCCTCGTGGCGGGACTGGAGGCGCTGGGCCTCGCCCTTCCCGTCGCGCCGGCGCACCGGCTGCCGCAGCTGAACCTGGTCTGCGCGCCCGAGGGCGTCGACGAGGCGCAGGTGCGCGCGGCCATGCTGGAGCGCTTCGGCGTGGAGATCGGCGGCGGCCTGGCCGAATTCAAAGGCCGCGCTTGGCGCATCGGACTGATGGGGGCTTCGGCGACGCCCCGCCACGTCCGCGTCGTGCTGACCGCCCTCGCCGACGCCCTGGCCCAGCAGCAGGCGGACAGCCGCGTGCAGGACGCCCTGGATGCGGCGGACGCCGTGCTCGGCTAGCTCCCCAAGTCGGAGACGCGGAAGTCCGAGCGCCGGAGGATGGCGCGCACGCGGCGGTCCTGCGTCTCGCTGGCCCACAGCAGCGCGGCGCCGACGATCAGCCCCACGAAGCCGGCCACCGCCACGGGCGCCCACACGGGCACCGCCTCCAGCGCCCCGCGGCGGCCGCCCCAGTCCTGGATCTCGCGCTCGGCGGCGGAGACCTTGTGCTTCAGCCGGCCGCCCGGGCGGCCCCACACCCGCTCCGCATCCTCCAGCGTCATCGCCATACGGTGCACGCGCTCCCATCCTGCGACGGGACAACCCCCGCCCCCGCCGGGCCGTTCCTGCGTCGCGCCGCCGCAGCTCCGCTTCACGCCGGCCCGCCCCGCCCGCTAGAAGCGCCCCCACCGAACAGGAGAACGCCGTGCGTCAGGTCAGCCACTTCGTGAACGGGGCCGCCTCGGTGGGCGCATCCGGCCGCTTCGGCGACATCTTCGACCCCAACACCGGCCGGGTGCAAGCCCGCGTGGCCCTCGCCTCGCGCGCCGAGGTGGACGCGGTGGTCGCCGCGGCGGCGAAGGCGCAGCCCGCCTGGGGCGCGGTGAACCCGCAGCGCCGCGCCCGCGTGATGTTCGAGTTCAAGCGCCTGGTGGAGCGCGAGATGCAGCCCCTCGCCGAACTCCTCGCCAGCGAGCACGGCAAGGTGGTCGCCGACGCCAAGGGCGACATCCAGCGCGGGCTGGAGGTGATCGAGTTCTGCTGCGGCATCCCCCACGCCCTCAAGGGCGAGTACACGGAGGGCGCGGGGCCGGGGATCGACGTCTACTCCATGCGCCAGCCGCTGGGCGTGGGCGCGGGCATCACGCCGTTCAACTTCCCCGCCATGATCCCGATGTGGATGTTCGGCGTGGCGATCGCCTGCGGCAACACCTTCGTGCTCAAGCCCGCCGAGCGCGACCCCTCCGTGCCCGTGCGCCTGGCCGAGCTGATGATGGAGGCCGGCGCCCCCGCCGGCGTGCTCAACGTGGTGCACGGCGACAAGGAGGCGGTGGACGCGCTGCTCGACCATCCGGACGTGAAGGCGGTGAGCTTCGTCGGCTCCTCCGACATCGCCCACCACGTCTACCGCCGCGGGGCTGAGGCCGGGAAGCGCGTGCAGGCCATGGGAGGGGCCAAGAACCACGGCGTGGTCCTGCCCGACGCCGACATGGACCAGGTGGTGAAGGACCTCTCGGGCGCCGCGTTCGGCTCGGCGGGCGAGCGCTGCATGGCCTTGCCGGTGGTGGTGCCGGTCGGCAAGCGCACCGCCGACGAGCTGCGCGAGCGCATGGTCGCCGAGATCGCCACCCTGCGCGTAGGGCACTCCACCGATGCGGACGCTCACTACGGCCCGGTGGTCTCGGCCGCGCACAAGGCGCGGGTGGAGGACTACATCACGCTGGGCGCCGAGGAGGGCGCGGAGCTGGTGGTGGACGGCCGCGGCTTCACGATGCAGGGCAGCGAGGAAGGGTTCTTCGTCGGCCCGACGCTGTTCGACCACGTCAAGCCGGAGATGAAGACCTACCAGGAGGAGATCTTCGGCCCCGTGCTGCAGATCGTGCGCGC
>CAXTCO010000250.1:0-3878 GCA_964242255.1 uncultured Caulobacteraceae bacterium
TGGATGCCGCGCACCTGCGCCTACCGCCGCCTGCACGAGGGCCGCGGCCTGCCCGGCTGGCACCCCCTCCTCACCGGCGACCCGGCGAGCCCCGCCCGCGCGGGGATCAGCGTGGCCGGGCAGGTCGTGAGCGAGACCGCCCTGGCCGACGTGGAGGACGCCCTGGACTTCGAGGCGCCCGAGCTGGCCCAGGATCCCGGCGAGGACGGCCCGGGATAGGGGGACAGGGCGGCGGCTGTCCCCGCATCCGGACGCCGCAAACCCCGGCTCCGCCTCGGTCCGTCGCGGATCGGGGGCGCGTTTGTCCCCGGCGCGCGCTGGCGCCGTATCTTCGTGTCATGGCCGGAAAAGACGGATTGGCGGAGCGGCTCGCGGGCCGGCTCGAACGCATCGACGACGTGCTGGGCGCCGCCATCGAGCGATGGGCGCAAGCGCCCCTGGAGCACGCGGCGGAGGCCGACAAGGTCGGCAAGGCCGGCCGCAGCCTCGCCCTGGCGGTGCGCGGCGTGGCCGACGGCGTCGGCGCGGTGGACCGGCTCCGCGACGCCCCCGGCGACGACGGCGAGGATGAGGACGGGGAGGCGGATGACGACAGGCCCAGGCTCAGCCCCGAGGCGCTCGAGGCCCTGCGCGACGACGTGGAGCGGCGCTACGCTCGCTTCGATCAGGAGCCGATGGGAGCGGGCGCCGCTGATCCGCTCCCTGTGCGAGCGGGACCTCTTGGCGGCGCAGGCGGCGTGGGAGGCGCAGGCGCACGGCCCGCAGCTGCCGCCGCCGGGCGGCTGGTCGACCTGGCTGTTCCTGGGCGGCCGCGGGGCGGGGAAGACGCGGGCCGGCGCGCAATGGCTCACGGGCCGGGCGGCTGAGGCGGGGGGCGCCGGGCGCTTCGCCCTGGTCGGCCCCTCCCTGCACGACGTGCGCGAGGTGATGGTGGAGGGCCCCTCCGGCCTGCGCGCCACGGCGCCCGCGAGCTTCCGGCCCGACTACCAGAGTTCGCGCCGGCGGCTGGTCTGGCCCAACGGCGCCGTGGCCCACGCCTTCTCGGCGGAGGACGCGGACAGCCTGCGCGGCCCGCAGTTCCACGCCGCCTGGGCCGACGAGTTCTGCGCCTGGCGGCGCCCGGCGCAGGTGCTGGCCATGCTGCGGCTGGGCCTGCGCCTGGGCGGGCGGCCGCAGCTGGCGGTGACCACCACGCCCAAGCCGCTCGCGGCGCTGCGGGCGCTGATGGCCGAGCCCTCCTGCGTCACGGCGCGGGCGGCGACCTCGCTCAACGCGGCGAACCTGGCCCCCGCCTTCACGGCGGAGCTGGAGGCGCTCTACGGCGGCACGCGCCTGGCGGCGCAGGAGCTGGACGGCCTGGTGACGGAGGCGGACGAGGGCGCCCTGTGGCGCGCCGCCGACCTCGCCCTGGCCCGGGGCGGGGCCCCGCCCGCCTTCGAGGCGGTGGTGGTGGCGGTCGATCCGCCGGCGACCTCCACCGGGGACGCCTGCGGGATCGTGGCCGTCGGCCGCGAGGGCCGCCGCGCCTTTGTGCTGGCCGACCGCAGCGCGGCGGGGCTCTCGCCCCTCGGCTGGGCGGCGCGGGTGGCGGAGACGGTGCGGGAGGTGGGCGCTCACCGCGTGGTGGCGGAGGTGAACCAGGGCGGCGACATGGTGAGGAGCGTGCTGGCGGCCGCGGGCTGCCCGGCGCCGATCCGCTCCGTCCACGCCTCCCGCTCCAAGCGCGCCCGCGCCGCGCCGGTGGCGGCCCTCTACGAGCAGGGCCGCGTGGTCCACACGGCCGCCTTCCCGGCGCTGGAGGAGGAGATGATGGCCTTCGGCGTCGCCGACGGCGGCGCCAGCCCGGATCGCGTGGACGCCCTGGTCTGGGCCGTCACCGACCTGATGCTCGGCCGCGAGGCCGCCCCGCGCCTGCGGGCGCTGTGACCCCTGAGGAGGAGTTCGAAGCCATGCCGCAAGGAGACGGGCGGAACGGCCCGGCGGCCCGCGCCGTCGGCCGGGCCGCGTTCGACCACTACCTGCGCACGGGCGTCGTGCTGGGCGAGCCCGCCCGCCGCGCCCTGCACGACGCCTGCGAGCGCAAGTTCAACCCGAACCACGACGAGCGCGGCCGCTTCGCCTCCGGCCCGGGCGGTCCGAAGAAGCCCAAGGTGCGCAAGGCGCCGCGCCTGCCCGGAACGGAGGACCCGACCAAGAAGGCGCACTACTACCAGGGCGAGACGGCGAACGGGCTCGGCCCGATCGAGCCGACCAGCGGCGGCTACGTGGACGCGAACGGCCGCTACGTGCCGGAAGTGTTTCCGCCTGATCCCTACAAATTGAGCAGCGGACAAGGAGCTCTGGACCACTTTGAAAATGGCGGCGGGTCCCCTATGAATTTCTACGCCAAAGACATTGACCTATCCAGCATGGGATTGGACTCGTTTAGAGACATACAGAGGCGTCTTCAGGACGGGAAGGCAGGTGATTTCCTGATACAGGATGCGCAAGGATCCTTTGATACTGGCGGACACCCTTCACCGGCGAATGTAGTTGCGGGGTCGGTAGTCGGTGGCGTCGTGCCAGTCGCCAATGGCGTACTGACAATCAACAAATCTGGAGATTATGCCTTTTCTGGGTGGGTCGGATTTCACGACGACACAAACGTCTACCATGATAGAAGTGGAAAGAATCCATTCGGATACATATCCAACCTATATGGTGAACAGATTAAGGGAGCTCCATACTCTATATACATAGTGGGGACACAGCCCCTTAACAGGCAGGGCAGGTCAAGATAACAGCATGAACCCATTGTAGAAGATTGACGCCGCTTTTCAGACGGTGCAAATGTGCGAGCGCGTCAGGCGGTAAATGTATAGATGGGAAGGCGACGGAATGTCCTCCGTAGTGTTTTTCCTGGTGTTGGTCGGCGTGATCGTAGCAGCTGTTTGGACAGCAGCTTGGAGTTTCAGAAGGCTCGGCGTCGCTGCGCTAGGGCCGCTCGGAGCCGGGGCGATGGCGGGCTTTTGCCTGATGATCGCGCTGCTGGTCAGTCTGCCATTCATCCTGACGCACGCAGAGAACCCGCGACAGCCCGAGCTCAACGCGGCTGAGGCCGCCGCGGTCGCCCGTGCGGAGAACATGCTCGACTGCCGCAGAATCGACGATGACGCCGCGTGGTGCGACGGCTTCACCCCCGCCGTTGTCTTCAGGAATTGCGACCGGACTTGGTTCATAACCTTGGCGTCGGCCGATCGTAAGCAGGTTCGCCGCGTGTCTGTCGGCGCGCGCGGCAGCTACGACGAGCTGAGCGGGAGCGACGACGATCCGAGCCCCGGCGAGCAGGAGAGCTTCGCCAAGCACTCGCCCGGCCAGCCCGACATCCGCGACGACTTGAGACTCTGCGGCCGCTGACGCGGCTCCGCCGGCCGTCCACTTCACCGCGCCTGACTGACGGCGGCCTGCCCGACGTTCCACTCCCCACCGGAGACCCCCATGCCCCTTCTCCCCGCCTGGCTCGCCGGGCCGCGGGCGCGCGCGCCTGCGCCGCCTCCGCCCCCCGACGAGGCCAAGGCCTCTCCCACGCGGCGGTTGATCGCCCTCACCGGCGGCGGCCAGGCGCGGTGGACGCCGCTCGACTACGCCGCCCTGGCCCGGGAGGGCTACGCCGGCAACCCCGTGGTGAACCGCTGCGTGAGGCTGATCGCGGAGGCCGCCGCCTCCCTGCCGCTGGTCGTGCACGACGCCTCCGGCGCGCGCGCCGGGCCGGGGCACCCGCTGCAGCGCCTCCTCGACCGGCCCAACCCCGAGGAGAGCGGGCCGGACCTGAGGGAACGCTTCTTCGGCGCCCTGCAGTGCAGCGGCAACGGCTACCTGGAGGCCGCCGGCGAGCCCGA
>CAXTCO010000251.1:0-3872 GCA_964242255.1 uncultured Caulobacteraceae bacterium
GGAGGGCGCCGCGCGCGCCCTGGACGTCGCGGAGGCGGACGGCGAGGGCCCGGCGCCCACCCCGCAGCAGGCCCGGCGCGAGGCCGAGCGCGCCTACGGCCTGCACGAGGGCGTGCGTCAGGCCCAGGTCCAGGCTCAAGCGCGGGCGAAGATCCCCCGCGCGCCCAAGGCGCCCCGCGAGGCCGCCGGCCTGGTCACCGTGGTCGCGCAGGCCACGCTGGATGCGAGTGGAAACTGGCTGATGACCACGCGCGAAGGCGCCGTCTGGGCGCAGACGGACCAGACGATGCTCTCGCGACCGCCCGGCCCGGGCTCCACTCTGGCGGTCCGGCCCGGCGCCCTGGGCAGCTACTTCTGCCTGATCAACGACCGCCGCGAGGTGCGGTGCCGTCGCCGCAGCTGACGCGTCGCCCAAGGGTCCGGAGGCGGCGCAGCCTGCGCCGGGCGGCGATCCGCCTTGGCGGGTGTGTATGCTATATGCTAGCGGAATGACGGGAGACCCGGTTGCGTCACGTCCTCACCCTCGCTTCGATGCTGGCCGCCGGTGCGCCGGCGGCGACCACCCTCGACGGGCGGCCGGTCGCGGCCGACGCGCTGCGGTCCACGGTGGTGCTGTTCTGGCGCGCGGATTGCGGACCCTGCCTCGTCGAGCTGAGCGACCTGGCCGCCCTGCGCCGGGCGGCCGCGCCGCTCCACGTGCAGCCCGTCGTGCTGGACGAGGCCCCGGACAGTCCGGGGCCGGTGACGGAGCGGCTGGCCAAGACGGGGCTGTCCGCGTCCGACACCCTGCGGGCCTCGGCGGACCCGGCGGAGCTGCTCACGGCCTACGGCGGCGCCCCGCCGCGCCTGCCGCTGGCGGTGGCCTTCGACGGCGCGGGGAAGCCCTGCGGGCGGCGCACGGGCTTCCTCGGCTACGACCGGCTGCGCGCCTGGGCGCGGGACTGCGGAGGCGCGCGTGCTGCGGGCCGCTGACCTGCGCGCCGGCTACGGCGGCCGCGCCGTCGCCCGGCTGGAGCGCCTGACCGTCGGGGAGGGCGAGACCGCGCTGCTGCTCGGCCCCTCCGGCTCGGGCAAGACCACGCTGCTGCTGGCCATGGCCGGCTTGGCGCAGGTGGTCGGCGGCGAGCTGCGCGTGGACGAGACGGACGTGGCCGCCCTGTCCGGCCGGGCGCGCGACCACTTCCGCGGCCGCAACATCGGCTTGGTGTTCCAGGACCTGAACCTGATCCCCGGCCTTTCGGCGCTGGACAACGTGATGCTGGCCCCCTTCGCCGCCGGCGCACGGCAGGACCGGGCGCGTGCGGCGGAGCTGCTGGACGAGCTGGGCCTGGCCGCCGCCGCGCACCGCCCGGCCGAGACGCTCAGCCGCGGCCAGGCGCAGCGCACGGCCATCGCCCGCGCCATGCTGATGCGCCCCCGCCTGATCCTGGCCGACGAGCCCACCGCCAGCCTCGACGACGAGGCTTGCGCCCGCGTCGCCGCCCTGCTCGACCGCGCGGCGCGGGAGACGGGCGCGGCGCTGGTGATCGCCACCCACGACGGCCGGCTGCGGGAGCGAACCGCCCTCAGGGTCGCCGCCGAGCCGGTCCTGAGCGGGAGCGCCGCCGCGTGAACGTCGTCCGCCTCACGGGCGCCTTCGTGCGCCGCCGCCCGCTCACCTGGGCCTTCCACGCCCTGACCCTGTCGCTGGGGGTGGCGGTGCTGACGGCGCTCCTGGCGCTGAACAGCGGCCTCGGCCGCCGCTTCGAGCGCGACTTGGCGGGCGTGGACCTGGTGGTCGGCGCCAAGGGCGGCCCGCTGCAGCTGATCATGTCGTCGGTGTTCCAGCTGGACCAGCCGACGGGCAACATCCCGCTCTCCACGGCCGAGCAGCTGTCGCACAACATGATGGTGCGGCGCGCCGTGCCCGTGTCGCTGGGCGACAACGTGGGCGGGTTCCGCATCGTGGGCACCTCGACGGGCTACGTGGACCTCTACAAGGCGCAGCTGGCCGACGGCCGGCTTTGGACCCGGCCCATGGAGGCGGTGGCCGGGTCGGAGGCGCAGCGCAGCCTGCACCTGCAGATCGGCAAGAGCTTCGTCGGCGACCACGGCCTGTCGCCCGGCGGCGAGGCGCACAAGGACTCGCCCTACGTGCTGGTCGGCGTGCTCAAGCCCACGGGCACGGTGATCGACCGGGTGGTGCTGACCGACACCGCCAGCGTCTGGCAGGTGCACCACCACGAGGACGTCGAGCACGCCGAGGCGCTCGCCGCCGGCCGGCCGATCGACCCGCACGACGTGGACAAGAGCCCCGGTCAACGCGAGATCACTGCGCTGCTGATCACCTACCGCTCCGCGATGGGTGCGCTGATGATGCCGCGCTACGTCACCTCCATGCCCAACCTGCAGGCGGCGAGCCCGGCGGTGGAGACGGCGCACCTGATGTCGCTGCTGGGCACGGGGGCGGACGTGCTGCGCAGCTTCGGCGTGGGCCTGCTCGCCCTGTCGGCGCTGGGCTTCTTCACGGCCCTGTTCTCGGCGGTGAGCGAGCGGCGGCGCGAACTGGCGCTGCTGCGGGCGCTCGGGGCCGGTCCGGGGCTGCTGTTCGGGCTGGTGACGCTGGAGGGGCTGCTGCTCGGCTTGGCCGGCGGGGTGGGCGGGATCGTGCTCGGCCGGCTGGCGGCGGTGTTCGCGGCGCACGCGGCGAGCCACGGAGGCGGCCCGAGCCTGCCCCTGCCGCCCGTCGGCGGCCCGGAGGCGCTGATCCTCGCGGGCGCGGCGCTGCTCAGCCTGGCCGCCGCCGCGGCGCCCGGCCTGGTCGCCTACCGCACCGATCCCGCCACCGTGCTGCGGGCCGGCTGATGCGCGCGCGCCTTGCGCTCCGGGCGCTCGCCGCGGCCGCGGCGGCGCTGCTGATGTGCGGCTTCCAGGCCTTCGGCCAGCCGGAGGGGAGCGGCGACGGCCCCGACCACCCGGACGATCCGCGCTGGGCGGAGTTCCACGGCGTGAAGATCACCGTCGACCGGGCGCACGGCGTGCTCCGCGCCGACTTCCCCGCCGACCTGCGCCGGACGGACGGGCGCGTGCTCGACATCGGCGGCTACATCACGCCCCTGCAGCCCAGCGTGGAGATCGACCACTTCATCCTGACGCGCCGCAGCTCCGGCTGCCCCTTCTGCCCGCCCAACGAGGCGACGGAGGCGCTGGAGGTGTTCACGAAGCACAAGGTGCGCTTCGACCGGAAGCAGTGGTTCGTGAAGGGCCGGCTGAAGCTCGTGCCCGACACCGGCCAGGGCCTGTTCTTCCAGCTGCTGGAGGCGACGGCCACATGATGTTCCTGGCCCTGGCCGCCCTCCTGGCCGCCACCGTTCCCGCCGAGCCGCCCCGCCCCCTCTCCGCCCAGCCCGCCAACGAGCGCGCGCGGCAGAACCTGGCCCCTCAGTCGCCCGACCCCCTGTGGCGCACCCTGGCGCACACCCGCGTCAGCGGCGACCCGGCCAAGGGCGTGTTCCTGGCCGACCACCCGCCGGAGGTGCGCGCCCTGGAGGGCAAGGAGGTGGCGGTCCTGGGGTTCATGCTGCCGACGGGCCTGATGCCGCCCTTCTCCTCCTTCGTGCTGACCCGCTACACTCCGGTCTGCGCCTTCTGCCCGCCGGGCGCGCCCAATGAGGCGATGGAGGTGAACCTGGACGACTTCACCAAGCCCGTCACCGGACTGATCTCCGTGCGCGGCCGCCTGCACATCAACCGCGACGGAGGCGCCGGCCTGTTCTTCCGGCTGGACGACGCGCACATCGAGAAAGGCTCCCTGTGAGGACGCATCATCCCCTCGCCGCCGCCGCCTTGGCGGGGCTGGCCCTCGCCGGCGCCACCGCCGCCCTGGCGAGCGT
>CAXTCO010000252.1:0-3864 GCA_964242255.1 uncultured Caulobacteraceae bacterium
CCGCATCTACGTGATCAACAAGACCGACCCGCGCTTCAAGGCCAAGCAGGGCTGACGCACCCCCGCAGGCCGCGCTCCGGGAGGCCGCGATGACCGAGACCCGCATCCTCGCCGTCCGGCTGGCGGCCGCGCTGTCAGCGGCGGCGGGCGCGGCGGCGGCCCAGCCCCCGCCCGCCCTCCTCCCGCTGACCACGGTCGGCGCCGGCGGCGTCGGATACCTCTCCGACCCGCAGCCGGTCAGGCTCGCCCCGTCGGACCGCGGCCGGATGCAGTTCCTGTCGGGCACCACCAAGGCGGTCGTCGGCGGCGCCTACCCGCTCCGTCCTGGCGCCTTCGCCTGGGCGCCGCTCCAGGTCGACGCGGCGGATCTGCGGCCGGCCATGGCGCAGGCGGGCGTGACCGTCACCAACATCCAGAACGTGGACATCTTCCAGGCGGACGACGGCGCCTGGCACGCGGCCGTCACCGTCGGCGTCTCCAGCCCCGCGCACCCGAAGCACTGGACGGTGGTCGCCCATGCGCACCCGACCCAGCCCGGCGAGGCGGGGGCGCCGCCCCGCGCCTGGACCGCGGACACCCTGCTGGCCGGCGACTTCACCCACCCCGTCGAGGGCAACTACGACGGGAAGTACTACGAGGAGGCCGGGCGGCTCCATCTCCTCTACGTGCGCAACACAGCGCCCGGCCCGGCCCTGCGCAACGAGATCGTGCTGCAGCCGATGCGCTCTTTCGTCGAGCCGTCCGCCGGCGGCCCCGTCACCCTGCTCACCCCCGGCGACCGCGACGGCGAGCTGGAGTCCGAGCGCTACGCCAACACCCCGGCCAAGCTGGTCGAGGCGCCCTGGATCGCGGTGGTCGGCGGCAAGCACGCCCTGATCTACTCGACGGGCGCCTACCTGACGCCCGGCTACAAGGCGGGCGTCGCCTGGTCCGACGGCCTGCTGCCGCTCGCGGGCGGGCGCTACCGCAAGGTGCTGCAGCCCGACCCCGCCAACCTCTGGGGGTCGGGGCACGGGCGCGAGGTGCGTTACCTCGTGCAGTCGGCCCGCCCGCGCGAACCCGGCTTCACCGGCGGCTCCGTGATCGGGCCGGGCGTGGCCGCGGCCGTGCAGGGCCCGGGCGGCGCCTGGTGGCTCTACCTCAACGGGTTCGCGCCGGGCGACATGCCGCGCGGGCCGAACGGCCAGGTCGACGGCGCCCACCGCCGCCCCTACGCCCTGCGCCTGCGGGCGGCGGTCCCTCCCGGCGCGCCGGTCGCCGGCGTGTCGGACGCCGAGCTGGCCGGCTGGCTGCAGCCCGGAGCGGAGTGACGCGCGACGCGGACGCGGCTGCGGCGCCGCGTCCTGTGGAGAACCGGACGACGCCGTTGCGGGGGCCGCGGCGGGGGCGTTAGGTCGAAGGCCCTCCCTCCTCCGCACGGAGCCTCTTGTGGCCGCCGACGACGCCTCCTTCCACTCCGGACCCCGTTCCGCCACCGACTTCCAGGCCGACTTCGACGCCAATCCCGAGGTGCTGACCGCCGCAGCCCAGGGCCGGCTGAAGAGCTTCCTGGAGCGCATCGAGCGCCTGGAGGTCGACAAGGCCGCCGTCTCCGACGACATGAAGCAGGTCTACGCCGAGGCCAAGGGCGAGGGCTTCGACACCAAGATCATCCGCAAGGTGATCCGCCTGCGCAAGCAGGACAAGGTCCAGCGCGACGAGGAGGAGGCGCTGCTCGACCTCTACCTCTCCGCCATCGGCGGCCTCTGACACGGGCCGCGCGGGCCGGGTGAAGCGCAAGGCGCCGCCCGACCCGCGGGCCGTCGCCCGCAAGGCGGCGCAGCGCGCGGCGCTGAACGCGCTCCGCCGCGCCCGCCGCCGCGTGGACAAGGCGGGCGTGGAGCTGTCCGAGTGGGAGGACGGCTTCCTGGGCTCGGTGGCCGAGCGCGTCGAGACCTACGGCCGCGCCTTCGGCGACCCGGACAAGGGCGCGCCCGGCCAGGCCCTCTCCGCCCTGCAGGCGCGCAAGCTCAGGGAGATCGCGGCCAAGGCGAAGGACGGCGCCTCGCCCGCGCCGCATTCAGGCGCTCGACCTTGGCCGCCGCCGCACAGGAGACGCCCATGAACGCCACGCGCCGCTCGACCCTCGCCGGCTTGGCAGGCGCCGCCGCGCCGGCGTTCTCCGCCGCCCGCGTACACGACGCGGAGGGGCGCGGACGTTCCGGGCGGACGGATCTGGTGGCGGCGCACGGGATCCGGCGGGGGGGCGCCTCTCCTGCTGCTGCACGGCGGCCCAGGCGCCGGGCACGAAGTCCTGCTGCCGCTGGAGGTGCTGGGATCGGACCGGCCGGTGATCTTCTACGACCAGCTCGGCTGCGGCCCGGCCGACGAGCGCCTCTACACCGTGCAGCGCTCCGTGGACGAAGTGGACGCGATCCGGTGCGCCCTCGGGCTGGAGCGGATGGCCCTGTTCGGCCACTCCTGGGGCTCGGTGCTGGCCATCGAGTACATGTGCCAGGGGCGTGGGCGCGGAGAAGCTCGTGCTGGCGGGCTCGACCGCAAGCCTGCCGCAGTACGTGGCCGGGACCCTCGGGCTGATCGACGCCATGCCGGACGGCGAGGGCGCCCGGCTGCACGCGTTGGAGGCTGCGGGCGAGACCGCCTCGCCCGAGTACGCCAAGCTTGTGCAGCACTTCTACGACCTGCACCTTTGCCGGCGCCATCCGTACCCGCCGGAGGTGAAGACGTCGTTCACCAACCTGGGGCGGTCCATCGCCTACCGGGTCATGAACGGACCCAACGAGTTCACCGTCACCGGAGTGATCAAGGACTGGGACCGGCGGCGCGACCTCGGCCGCATACGCGCGCCGACGCTGATCACGACCGGCGAGTTCGACGCGGTGGCCCGCGAGTGCCCCGGGACGATCCGACAGGGCGTTCCCGGGTCGCACCTGGAGGTGTTCTCCGGCCTGTCGCACCTGACCATGAACGAGGACCCGCCCCGCTACGCGGACGCCGTGCGGCGCTTCCTGGCCTGAGCCGGGCCGGTCGCACGGCTTGACGGCGGCCGGGGCCGTCGCCACCACCGCCCCATGCTGGACGACCTCAAGGCCAACAACCGGCGCTGGGCCGAGCGCAGGACGATCGCCGATCCGGACTTCTTCAAGCGGCTGGCCGCCGGGCAGGCGCCCGACCACCTGTGGATCGGCTGCTCCGACAGCCGGGCGCCCGCCAACGAGATCGTCGGGCTGGAGCCGGGCGAGCTGTTCGTCCACCGCAACGTCGCCAACCTCGCCGGCCCGCAGGACGCCAACTGGCTCGCCGTGCTGCAGTACGCCGTGGAGGTGCTGCGGGTGAAGCACGTGCTGGTGGTGGGCCACTACGGCTGCGGCGGCGTGGCGGCGGCCGTGGACGGCGAGCGCCACGGCATGGTCGACCACTGGCTGAGCCCCATCCGCGAGACGGCCCGCGCCCACGCCGAGGAGCTGGGCGCCCTGCCCGCCGGCCGGGCGCGGCTGGACCGCCTGACCGAGCTCAACGTGGTGCGGCAGGTGCGCAACGTGGCCGACGACGTGTTCGTGCGCGACGCCTGGAGCCGGGGACAGGAGCTGGCCGTGCACGGCTGGGTGTACGCCCTGGCGGACGGGCTCGTGACCGACCTCGGCGTCACGGTGTCCGGGCCGGAGGAGGCGGAGCGGCTGGGCGCCTCCCCGACGCGCTAGGGCCGTCGCCGTCAGGCCGCGTCCACGGCCTCGCTAACCTCCAACCCCTGTTCGCGCACCTTGCGGTAGAGGGTGGAGCGGCCGATGCCGAGGCGGCGGGCCACCTCCGTCATGTGGCCGGCGTAGAGCTCGATGGCGTGCTGGATGAGGTCGCGCTCGATCT
>CAXTCO010000253.1:0-3830 GCA_964242255.1 uncultured Caulobacteraceae bacterium
CCTCGATGGTGCGGCGCTCCTCGTCGGCGAGGTCGCCCACCTCCAGCAGGCCGTCGACGAACAGGCGCAGGCCCAGGTGCGTCGGCAGGCGGCCGGCGCTGGTGTGCGGAGCCTCCAGCAGGCCGAGCGCCGTCAGGTCCTGCATGGTGTTGCGGATGGAGGCGGGGCTCAGCGCCACGCCCCCGCGCGCCATGGTGCGCGAGCCCACCGGCTCGCCCGTCTCGAGGTAGTGCTCGACGATGCGGCGGAAGATGTCGCGCGCGCGCTCGTCCAGCAGGCCCAGGCCCGGCGAGGCGCCGGGCGTGGACAGGGCCGAGCCGGACAGGAGGGTCTCGGAAGGGACGGGAGGGCTCATGCGTGGACGGGCGGCGACGGCGATACGATAAGGCGCGACCCCGCCCGCGCAACCTGCGCCGCCTCGCGAGATCCCGATGACCCGCCCCTCCGGCCGCGCCGCCGACCAGCTCCGCCCCGTCACGCTCGAGACGAACGTGAACCGGTATGCGGAAGGCTCGTGCCTGATCGGCTTCGGCCACACCCGCGTGCTGGTCACCGCCAGCGTGGACGAGGGCGTGCCCGGCTTCCTGCGCGGCAAGGGCCAGGGCTGGGTCACGGCGGAGTACGGCATGCTGCCCCGCGCCACCCACACGCGCGGGCGACGGGAGGCGGCGGCGGGCAAGCAGAGCGGGCGCACCCAGGAGATCCAGCGCCTGATCGGCCGCTCCCTGCGCGCCGTGGTCGACCTCAAGGCCCTGGGCGAGCGGCAGGTGGTGATCGACTGCGACGTGGTGCAGGCCGACGGCGGCACGCGCACGGCTGCGGTGACGGGCGCCTGGGTGGCCCTGCGGCTGGCCACGGCGCACCTCCTCGCCGAGGGCGTGCTCAAGGCCGACCCGATCCTCGATCAGGTGGCGGCCGTCTCCTGCGGCGTGCACGGGGGCGAGCCGGCGCTCGACCTCGACTACGAGGAGGACTCCGCGGCGGAGGCGGACGCCAACTTCGTGCTCACCGGCCGCGGCGAGATCGTGGAGATCCAGGCCACCGGCGAGAAGCGCGGCTTCACCCGCGCGGAGTTCGACCGCCTGTTCGCCCTGGCCGAGGGCGGGATCGCGCAGCTCGGCGCGCGGCAGCGGGAAGCCGCCGCACGCTGAGCCGCCGCGGCTACGGCGTCACACCGGTGTAGCGCAGGTCCAGGCCGCCGAGGCCGGCCGAGGCGTTCAGGCCCGTGTTGCCCTCGACGCTGAGGGGCTGCAGCGAGACCTGGTGGCGGTTGCCCCCCACCAGGGCGTTGGCGGCCACGCCCACGACGACGGAGGCGCCTGCGGTCACGCCGCCGTAGTGGCCCTTCAGGTCGCCCGCCTTCACGAAGGCGGTGGGGGCCACCACGGTCCAGACCACCTCGCCCTTGCCCTTGTAGCCCACGTCGACGCCGATCTTGGTCAACTCGCCCTCGTAGTGCTCGTCGCCGAACTGGCCCTGGTAATCGCAGGCGATGGGCCGTCGCGAGCCGATGAGCAGGCCCCATCCGCCCGCCGCGCGACAGCTGAGCGTGCCCACGCGCACGCCGCCGTCGCGCAGCGGCGGCCGGGCGTCCGCAGGCGGAGGCGGCGGAGGCGGTCCGGGATCCGCCGCCGGCGGGGGCGGCGCGTCCATGGCCGGAGGCGGTGCGGCGTCGGCGGGCGGGGCGTCCGTCGTGGTGACCGCGATGGCGGGGGGCGCCGCGGCGCCCGGCGGCGTCGCGTCGGATGGTGGAGGCGCGGGCGGCTGGGCCAAGGCGGGGGCGGCCACGGCCGCGAGAGCCAAGCAGCCGGCGGCCGCCGACAGGATTCGACGCATGGGTGAGGCATCCTTGATGAGAGAGGGGCGGCTCCATGCCGCGTGCGGTCGTCCGTCCGATGAGCCCAGCCCTGCCGCGCAACGAAGCTTCGCGGCGGTCGGTTCCTGCGGACGAAGGCTCACGGCCTCGACGGGCGACCGGGCGGAGCGCTGCGGAGGCGGTGGATGTGATAAGATGCCGCCATGACGGACTACAGGGCCGACATCGTCGCTTGGAGCCGCGAGCAGGCGGACGCGCTGCAGCGCCGTTCGACCAACGAACTCGACTGGGAGAACATCGCCGAAGAGATCGACGGCTTGGGCCGCCAGCAGCAATGGGAGCTCTACAACCGCCTCGTCGTGCTGCTCGCCCACCTTCTAAAATGGGAGTTCCAGCCGCATCGTAACAGCCGCAGCTGGAGCAAGACGATCCTGAACGAGCGGTTCGACATCGCGCGTCAGCTGAAGCTCACCCCCAGCCTGAAGGCGGTGCTCGCCGATGAATTCGCCGAGGCCTACCCGCGGGCCCGCTCGCAGGCGTCGCTGGAGACGCGCCTGCCGCCCATGACGTTCCCCGCCGAACCGCCGTTCACGCTGGAGCAGGCGCTCGACGTCCGCTGGACGCGCGGCGGCGAGGCTCAGTCCTCCGTCGGCTCGAACGGCTCGTAGGTCAGCAAGTCGCCCGGCGTGCAGTCCAGCTCGCGGCATAGGGCGTCCAGCGTCGTCAGGCGCACGGCGCGGACGGGTCCGCCGCGCAGCAGCTCCAGCTGCTCGCCCGGAACGCCCACCCGGTCGGCGAGTTCGGCCAGCGACATGCGGCGCCGGACGAGCACGCGGTCCAGGCGCACGCGCACGGTCATACGGTGAGCTCGGCCTCCGCCTGCAGGCGGGCGCCCTCGCGGAACACCTCCGCCAGCACGAACACAACCAGCACGGCGAACCAGCCGGAGAGGTTGGCGCCGTCGCCGCCCGTGCGCCGGGGCGCGCCCAGGGCGGCGGGGGCCAGCATGGCGAGGGCGTAGCCGGCGAGCTCCAGCACCAGAAGCGAGAGCCCGATCTCCTGCAGCCGCCGCACGTTGCGCGGCTCGAAGGGCCGGCCGGCGATCAGGGTGGCGAACACGCGGCGCAGGCGGTCCGCCACCGCCAGCAGCGCCGCCCCGTAGACGTCCGCCACCGCGAGGAAGCCCGACACCACAGGCCCGCGGCGGATCAGCCGCGCCACGGCGGCGAAGGCTCCCCGGGGCTCGCCGGAGCCGACGAACGGCTGCGCCAGCAGCGTCGCCGCAAGCGCCGCCGTGGTGAGCGCGAGCACCGCGACGAGCGCCCACACGACCACGTCCAGCCCCGTCTTGAGGAAGGAGGACAGCGACCCGTGGCCGAAGGCGCGCATGCAGGCCCCGGCCGAGTCGTGCGTCAGTCGCCCAGGTCGACGGAGGGCGCGGCCGAGGAGGAGCGGCGGCCGGTGAAGCCGGCGAAACGCTCCGCGCGCTTGGCCTGGGAGGTGGCGCGCTCCATCGCCTTGCGCTCCTTGCGGTTCTCGCGCTTGGCGGCCAGGGCCGCGGCGTCCTGCTCGGCCTGGGCGGCGCGGGCCGCGGCGGCGGCCTCCTCGCGGGCCAGCTTGGCGCGGTCCTTCTCCGCGGCGCGCTCGGTGCGCACGCGCTCCAGCTCCGCCGCCTTCTCCGCCGCGCGGTCGACCGGCGCCTCGGCCTGGACGGTGGGCTTGGGCTTGAACTTGGCGAGAAGCGCCTTCTTGGCCTCGGCCGCGTCGGCCTGGCGGTCGGAGAAGTTGGTGCGGAGCTTCTTCTGGGCGTTGGGCGTCATTCAGGGTTCCGTGCGGCCGCGCGGAGGTCTCCGCGCAGGAGCTGAGATGGGGAGGCGCAGGTCCAAACGCACGAGGCCCCGGCCTGGTTGGACCGGGGCGACGCGAAGTTTGGTGGAGCTAAGCGGAGTCGAACCGCTGACCTCTTGAATGCCATTCAAGCGCTCTACCAGCTGAGCTATAGCCCCGAACCCCT
>CAXTCO010000254.1:0-3798 GCA_964242255.1 uncultured Caulobacteraceae bacterium
GCGCCGGTGCGCTCGGCGCGGCCGGGCTCGTCGGGTCCGCGCTGGGCGGCGCGGGTGAGGCGTGCGCCCTGGTCCGCCTCGGAAGAGGCGGCGGCCTCGTCGGAGTGAGCGGAGGCGGCGGCGCGCTCGGGACGGGTCTGGGCGGCGGCCCCCGATCCCGCGGCCTGGGAGACGGGCAGGCCGAGGACGCAGGCGAGCGTCAACAGCGAGGAGAGCGGGCGGCGGCGCATACGGTGTTACGACCTCTCGGCTTGAAAGCCGGACTATGCGGGCCGCACCTCGCCCCTCGTCAAGCCGTAGTCGGTGTCAGCTCTGCAACGCGCTCAGCAGCGGGTCGGCGGAGAGGGTGGAGAACACCTTCGCCGAGGCCTGCAGGGCGGCGCCCGCCAGCTGCAGCCGGCTCGCCGCCTCCGCGGGGTCAACCTGCGTGCGGTTGGAGATCAGGGCGTCCACGGCCGTCTTGCGCGAAGTGAGCAGGTCCGTGGCTTTCTGCACCTGCGCCTGCAGCACGCCCGTGCTCGTCTGGGCGTCCAGCACCGGCTGGCCGGCCGTGCTCAGCACCGAAAGCTGCGACTTGAGGAAGCTGAGCTGGGTGTCGGTCAGCTTGCCCGAGAGGGGGCCGGTGGGCGGCTGGTTGTAGTCGACGATCGCCTTGAACGCGGCCACCAACGGGCCGCCCACGTCGCTCGCCTTCAAGCCGGTCCGCACCACGGTGCTCTCGTCGATGCGGTCGGAGCGCACGAGGTCGCCGTCGTGCAGGTGCGACGCGGCCGGCGCGCCCGCCAGGTCGCTGAGCTGCGAGGTGTCCAGCGGCGGCTGCCCCGTCGTTCCGCCCGCGAACAGGGGCTGGCCCGCGTAGTCGGCGTTGAGCGCCTGGCTGGCCTGGCTGAACCAGCCCTGCAGCGACTGCATCAGGGTGGAGCCGTCGCCCACGGCCACCACGCTGCCCACCGCGCTTGAGGCGCCCTGCGCCGCGGCCGACAGGCTGGACAGGGCGTCGCTCTGCAGGCCCAGCCGCTCGTTCAGCACCGAGTTGCCGTCCAGGAGCGACTGGGTGCGGGCGGACACCGTGTAGGAGGCCTGAAGCGTGGCGCCCTGGCCGGCGTAGCCCTTCAGGTCGTCCGCCTTCAACAGCGTGGAGACCTGCCGGCCGGCCTCGGCCTGCGCCTGCTGGGCGTTCTGCACGCCGAGAAGGGCGGAGGAGAAGATTTCGGCGGTGCTGATGCGCGTCATCAGGTCGAGACCATGCTGAGGAGGGTGTCGTACATGTCTTTCACAGTGGTCACCAGGCGCGCGGAGGCGCTGTAGGCCTGCTGGTAGGTGGTGAGGTTCACCAGTTCCTCGTCCAGGTTCACGCCTTCGGTGCTGGAGCGCCGGTCGGCGGCGGCGGCGGCCACGGCCGCCGTGCTGGTCTGGGCGTCGGCGGCGCCGGAGGCGCGGCGCGCCACGTCGGCCCCGACCTTGGCGGCGTAGTCGCTGAGGCCGATCGCCCCGCCCGGCAGGCCGCCCGCGCTGGGGAAGGTCACGGCCGTCTTGCCCGCCTGGCCCAGGGCGTCGGCCCCGCTGACGTCGGCCGACGACAGCGCCGTCGCCCCCGCCCCTGCGGAGAAGTCGAAGGTGGCCAGCGCCAGCTTGGAGCCGTCGGCCGCGACGTCCGACCGCACCGCGAGGCCGCTCACCCCGTTGACCCGCCCCACCCCGCCCAGGCCGAACAGGGCGGAGACCGAGGGGCCGCCGGCGCCCCGCGCGGTGGTGTCGCTCACCACCGACAGGCTCTCGCCCGCCGCCTGCGGCGTGAACGAGAGCCGGCCGTCGCCGTCCAGGGCGAAGGCGCCGTAGACGCCCATCCCGCTCGTGGGGTTGTTCAGCGCGGCGACCAGGTCGGCCATCGTCGCGGGCGGGGCGGGCGCGGTGATCTTGCGGTCGAGCACCTGCTCGCCGCTCGGGCCGCAGATGCGCAGCGTCAGGTCGCCGCTGAAGCCGGAGGCGTCCGTCGGCCGCAGCCCCGTGGCGTAGGTCGTGGGCGTGGCGGAGGAGACCAGGTCGTTGAGGCCGAAGAAGCCCGAGAGGTCCTTGCCCGCGCGCAGGGTGGGCGCCGCGGGGTCGTCGGCGACGCTGACGCCGCCCGAGGCCGCCGAGAGCGTCAGCGCGCCCGAGGCGCTCCACGTGGCGGAGCCCGCAGGGGACAGCGCCGTGTTCAGGCTGGAGACGAAGGTCGCGGGCGCGAAGGCGGTCGCCGCCCCGCCGTTCACGCTCAGCGTGCCCGCCGCCCAGTCGACGTCGACGCGCCGCGTCACCGCCCCGTTCGCGTCGGTGACGGCCACCGCCGTGCGCCCGCTCGTGAAGCCGCCGAACGCCTCCTGCTGGCTCAGCGCCGTGGGGCGGCCGGTGAGGCTCGCCGGCGCGGGCGCGGCGGAGTGGGCGTTGTGCGCCGCGTTCAGCGCGTCCGAGACGCCGCCGGCCAGGGAGGCCACCTGGTCGCCCATGCCCGGCAGGTCGACGTTGCGCAGCTTCACCAGCGCCGCCAGGGAGCCGGAGGTGAAGCCCGCGCCCGTGGGCTGGGCCGGCGCGCCGTCCGACGAGATCGACAGCACGCCCGTGGGTCCGCTCGCGTCGTAGCTGAGCACGGCGGGCTTGGCGCCCGGCCCCACCAGCAGCGTCCCGTCCTGGGTGCGCAGCGACACGCCGCCGAGCGAGGTGGGCGACACGCGCACGCCCACCAGCTGCGTCAGCTGGTTGATCAGCGAGCTCTGCTGGTTCTGCACGCCGGTGACGTCACCCCCCGTCACGCTGCCGCGCGAGATGTCGGCGTTCAGGCCGTCGATCTGGCCGATCAGGCCGTTGGCCTGCGAGACCTGGTCGGAGAGCTGCTCGTCCGTGTCGTGGCCGAGCTGCGTCAGGCCCGCGGTGACGCCCTGAACTTGGCTCAGGAAACCCTGCAGCTGCGCCAGGGGCGCGCCCCGCGCCGCCGAAGACGCGTCGGCCGCCAGGTTCGAGAAGGACGAGAGCACGCCGTCGAGCCCCCCCAGGACGGAGCTGGAGCCCGTCGGGTCGCCGTACAGCGCCTGCGCCTGGTCCAGGGTCGAGGCGGCGGTCTGCGCCCCGGCGCTGGCCGCCGCCGTCTGCAGGCCCGCGGCCTGGAGGAAGCGGTCGGCCGCCAGCTGGAACTGGCCGATGTCGACGCCGGCGCCCTCGCCCGTGCCGGCGACCCTGGACTGCTGGTCGGCGACCTTGCGGATGTAGCCGGGCGTGTTGACGTTGGTGACGTTGTCCGACGTCACGCGAAGCTGGGTCTGGGCCGTGAGCAGGCCCGAGGTCGCGATGTTGAGGATGTTGCCGAGGGAGCTCATGGGCGGGCGCACCCGGCAAGGCCGTCCTGGAGACAGGGCCGCAGCCCGGCAGCCCCTGCCGCCCCCGGCGACGCGGGGGCGCGGCGGACTTCCTTGCTCCGCTTGGGATCGGACGGGGAGGCGCGGTCCATGACGCCCTCCGCCGCGCAATCGGGGCGCCACTCGCGCCGGGTCGGCCGCGCCCGGCGAAATCCTCCCCCTGCCGCCGTCGCACGCCCGGCAAAAAGCGCTCGCCGACGACCGGCGGAGCACGGTCGCGAAGGCTCTGATCCAAGCCTGGCAACGGATCGCGCCGAGTGGCCCGCCGGTTGCTCGGGCCGTCGCCGATCCCCTCGGCGCAAAATGCGCGGCCCTCCACCCCGTCCGCCGCGCCCCCATGCCCTTCGCCGCCCTCCCCGCCGCCTCGACCGCCGCGCCGCCCCCGGTGACGGGCGGGGCCGCGCCGGTC
>CAXTCO010000255.1:0-3793 GCA_964242255.1 uncultured Caulobacteraceae bacterium
CGCGCGCAGGACCTGGGCCTCGCCTTCCAGCTCACCAACATCGCCCGCGACGTGCGCGAGGACGCGGAGAACGGCCGCGTCTACCTGCCGGCCGACCGCCTCGCCGCCCGCGGCGTCGCGCCGACCCCGGCCGGCGTGCTGGCCGCGCCCGCTGCTGCGGCCGCCGTCGCGCGTGAACTCGTGGCGGCGGCCGAGCCCTTCTACGACTCCGCCCGCGGGGGTCTGGCCGCCCTGCCCTGGCGCTCGGCCTGGGCGGTCGCGGCCGCCCTGGGCGTCTACCGGGAGATCGGCCGCAAGATGGTCCGCGCGGGCGACCTGGCGCTGGAGCGCCGCGCCTCGACCACGGGCGGCGAGAAGGCGCTGCGGCTCGCCTCCGCCCTCGGCGCCGTCGCGGCCTCCCGCGGGGCCGGCGCTCCGGAGCGTCCACCCCTGTGGACGGCGATCTGAACGCGCGGCCGGGCGTTGCGCCGTGATGAGCGACATCCCGCAGCATCCCGCCGACCTGACCGCGCCCTACCGCGCGTACATCGCCTGCCTGAACGGCCAGGCCTGGCCCGACCTCGGCCGCTTCGTGTCCGAGGCCGTCGGCTACAACGGGCGGCCGATGGGCCTGGAGGCGTACAAGGCCATGCTGGTCGCGAACTTCGAGGCGATCCCCGACCTTGAGTTCCGGGTGGGCCTGCTCATGGCCGACGGCGACAGGGTGGGGGCCCGCCTGCTGTTCGACTGCACGCCCCGCGGGGAGTTCCTCGGCTTGGCGGTGAACGGCCGGCGCGTGTCGTTCACCGAGAACGTCTTCTACGCCTACGAGGAGGGCCGGATCGCGCACGTCTGGTCCGTGCTCGACGTCGCGGCGATCAAGGAGCAGCTGGAGGCCGCGTAGGCGCGTCGCGCGATCCGGCGCCTGCGGGAGCGGTGGAGCGCGGCGGCCGGAGCCTGTATCTGCCGGCCATGCCGCTCGTCCTGCCCCCCGGAACGCGCCTGGTCGCGGCCACGCACAACGCCGGCAAGGCGCGGGAGATCGCCTCCCTGCTCGACGGCCGGTTCGACCTCGTCGCGGCGGGCGACCTCGGCCTGCCCGAGCCGGAGGAGCCCGAGACCACCTACGTGGGCAACGCCGTGCTCAAGGCGCGCACGGCCGCCGACCTTTCCGGCCTGCCCGCCGTCGCCGACGACAGCGGCCTCTCCGTCGCGGCGCTGGACGGGGCGCCGGGCGTGCTCTCCGCCCGCTGGGCCGAGGGCGCACGCGGCGGCCCGCGCGACTTCGACGCCGCCATGGCGCGGGTGGAGCGGGAGCTGCGCGCGCGAGGCGCGTCCGACCACCGGGCCGCCTTCCACTGCGCCCTCGCCGTGGCCTGGCCGCACGGCCCCGTGCTGGCGGTGGAGGGGCGTGTGGACGGCCGGCTGGTGTTCCCGGGGCGGGGCGGCCGCGGCTTCGGCTACGACCCGATCTTCCGTCCCGAGGGCGGCGGCCTGACCTTCGGCGAGATGGAGCCCGACGCCAAGCACGCGGCCAGCCACCGCGCCCGCGCCTTCGAACAGCTGAAGGCGGCCCTGTTCTGACGCCCCCGTCCCCCGCCGGGCCGCCGCCGCTCGGCGTCTACATCCACTGGCCCTACTGCGCGCGCCTCTGCCCCTACTGCGACTTCGTCGTGGTGCGCGACCGGGGGCGGCGCGAGGAGCAGGCGGCGCTGGCCGCCGCCATCGCCGACGACCTGCGCGGGCAGGCGGCGCGGCTCGGCCCGAGGCGGCTGGTGAGCGTGTTCTTCGGCGGCGGCACGCCCTCGCTGATGGACCCGGCCTGGACGGCGGGGCTCACCGCCCTCGCGCACGCCTTGTGGCCGCCCGCCCCCGGGGAGGCGGTCGAGGTCTCGCTGGAGGCCAACCCCACGGGCGCGGAGGCCGGCCGCTTCCGCGCCCTGCGCGACGCCGGCGTGGAGCGCCTGTCCCTGGGTGTGCAGGCCCTGGACGACGCGAGCCTCGCCTTCCTGGGCCGCGACCACTCCGCCGCCGAGGCGCGGGCCGTGCTGGAGGCGGCCGTCGCCGTCTTCCCGCGCGTGTCGCTGGACCTGATCTACGCCCGCCCCGGCCAGACCGCCGCCGCCTGGGCCGCCGAGCTGGAGGCGGCGGCGGGCCTCGGCGCCGACCACGTCTCGCCCTACCAGCTGACCGTGGAGCCCGGCACCGTCTTCGACCGGGCCGTGCGCCGCGGCCGGTGGACGCCCGCCGACCCCGACCTCGCCGCCGACCTCTACGACATGACGCAGGAGGTGCTGGGCCGCGCCGGCTTCGCCGCCTACGAGGTGTCCAACCACGCCCGCGGCGCCGCCGCCCGCTCGCGGCACAACCTCGTGTACTGGCGGGGCTGGGACTACGTGGGCGCCGGCCCCGGCGCGCACGGCCGGCTGACGCGGGCCGACGGCCGCCGCACGGCCTGCGCCGCCGAGCCGCGGGTGGCGGACTACGTCGCGCGGGTTCGCGACACGGGCGTCGGCCACCCCGCGCCCGAACCGCTGGACGCCAGGGCCGTCGCCGAAGAGCGGCTGCTGATGGGGTTGCGGACGCTGGAGGGCGTGGACTTCGGCGAGCTGGGCGCGATCGGCCTCGGCGCCGGGTCGGCGCGCGTGCGCGACCTCGTCGGGCTCGGGCTGGTGCGCGCCGACGGCGGACGGCTCACGGCCACGCCGCGCGGCCGGCTCGTGCTCGACCGGCTCACCGCCGAGCTGGCGGCCTGACCGGTCCACCGCCGCTCCACAGGGTTTTCCCCCGGCGCTCAACATCTTGTGCCCTGCGGCTCCAGCGACGCTCGATCTGGTGAGCCGTTGCGCTTAACTGTGCGGAACACGCGGTGACGATTCGAGGCCGGACATGACGCTCCTCTCCACGCCCAAGCCCGGCCTCTTGACGCCCTCCCACGCATACAAGCCGTTCCGCTACCCGTGGGCGCACGAATTCTGGAAGCGCCAGCAGCAGGTGCACTGGATGCCCGAAGAGGTGCCGCTGGGCGAGGACTGCAAGGACTGGGCGACCAAGCTCAATGACCGCGAGCGCAACCTGCTGACGCAGATCTTCCGCTTCTTCACGCAGTCCGACGTGGAGGTGAACGACAACTACATGGAACGCTACGCGCGCGTCTTCAAACCCACCGAGGTGAAGATGATGATGAGTGCGTTTTCAAACATCGAGACGATCCATATCGCGGCCTACGCCCTGCTGCTCGAGACCATCGGCATGCCGGAGTCGGAGTTCTCCGCCTTCCTCGAATACGAGGCGATGAAGGACAAGCATGACTACATGCAGACCTTCGGGGTCGAGACGCACGCCGACATCGCGCGCACCCTGGCCATGTTCGGCGCCTTCACCGAAGGGCTGCAGCTGTTCGCCAGCTTCGCCATGCTGCTGAACTTCCCGCGCTTCAACAAGATGAAGGGCATGGGGCAGATCGTGTCGTGGAGCGTGCGGGACGAGAGCCTGCACTGCGAGGGGATGATCAAGCTGTTCCACGCCTTCAACGCCGAGACCGGCGTGGTGACCAAGTCGGTGGCCGACGACATCGTCGACAACTGCCGCACCGTGGTCGGCATGGAAGACAAGTTCATCGACCTCGCCTTCGAGGCCGGTGAGATCCAGGGCATGACTCCCGAAGACATCAAGCAGTACATCCGCTTCATCGCCGACTGGCGCCTGCGCCAGCTGCACCTGCCGGAGGTCTACGGCGTGCGCGAGAACCCGCTACCTTGGCTGCAGAGCCTGCTCTCGGGCGTGGAGCACGCCAACTTCTTCGAGGCGCGCG
>CAXTCO010000256.1:0-3792 GCA_964242255.1 uncultured Caulobacteraceae bacterium
GCGAGCACCAGCGCCGAGCGGCGCCCCTCGCGCCGCGCGCGCAGGACCAGCACCACGACGGCCAGCGCCAGGATCAGGCCGATCAACAGGGCCGCCGCGGGAGGCAGGCGGACGGGCGTGCGCCCCGTCGCCATCAGGATCAATCCCGTCGGCAGCACGGGCGCGAACACGGCCGCCGCCGCGGCGGCCGCGACGGGGGCCAGCCGGCGGGTGCGGGCGCCCAGCTCGGCGGCGGCCACGGCGAGGGGCGCCACCGCGAACCACTCCAGGTAGCCGCGCATCCGCACGGCGGTCCAGGCGGCGACGATCCCCAGCAGCAGGGCGCCGCCCATCGTCCACCAGGCGGGATCGCGTCGGCGGGCGGGCGTGAGGCCCAGGGCCGCCCACGCGCCCAGGCCCATCAGGGCCGCCATGGCCATGGCCATGGCGTCCACCCGGTCGTCCTTCCACAGCTGCGGCCAGTGCTTCACCTCGTTGACGTGGTCGAGCCAGAAGGGGCGGATGGCGGGGTCGACGTCGGCGAAGACGCCGTGGGCGCAGCGCGGGTCGAGCACGAGGCAGACCGCCAGCGCCGGTCCGGCCGCGGCGACCAGCGCGCCCAGCCGCCACGGCCAGCTCCGCGCCCGCGTGCTCCACGCCGCCGCCGCCAGGCCCAGCCCCGCCAGGACGGCGCCCACCGTCAGGTTCGATCCCAGGGCGTCGCAGGCGGGGACGCCCCAGCGCGCCGGCGGCGTCTGGATCAGGAAGGCGGCGGTGGTCGAGCCCGCCAGCGCCAGCCCGAACGCCGCCGCCCGCGGCGCCTGCGCCCGGTCGAGCCAGACGCGCAGGCCCAGGCTCGCGGCCAGCACGGCCTCGAACATCAGCGCCTCCAGCCCGATGGCGAGGCCGACGCCGGTGGCGACGCCCGCCACCGCCGCCCCGCGCACGCCGCTGGCCATGGCGCCCGCCAGCGTGATCAGGGCGAAGGTGATCTGCACGTCGTGGTGGTCGATCCGTCCCGGATGGAACTGCACGGTGAGCTGGCCCAGCGCCGTCAGCACCCCCGCCGCGGCGGCCAGCACCGCCAGGCTCTGCAAGGCCCGCCCGCGGGCGTCGCGGCCCGCCAAGCGGCGCGCCTGCAGGAAGGCGGCGGCCGTGGCCGGAAACACCCACAGCAGAGGCCACACCGCCCGCGTCAGCAGCTCCGCCTGCGCCCGGCCCGTGAACGGGCCGAACAGCGCCGTCAGGGCGGCGAGCCCGCCGTCCAGCAGGCGAGACCAATGCATCCACACGCCCCGCGGCGGCTGGAAACGGGTCAGGAGCTGGTCCCACCAGCCGCGCCCGTCCAGGAGGCCCCGCATCATCACCAGCCGGGTGGCGTCGTCCGTGTCGCCCAGGGCGCGGGGAAGGCCGGGGCCGTCGCGCGCCAGCAGCACCGCCCCGACGCCTGCGGAGACGGCCAGCGCCAGGAGCAGCAGCCGCCGAGTGGGGGCGAGGTCGGGGAGGGCGAGGCGCACGGCCCCCGCCTAGCGCCGCCCGGCGGCCCTGTCGCGCGCCGCCCGCACCGCCGCCCGCAGCTGCGGCGCCGCGACGCACGCGGTCTTGCACGTCCACGTCTCGCTCACATTTTCGTGTTCAACTCGGGCATGGGCCGCTATCTCCCGGTCCGCCGCTCCCTCCGGCCCTGGCGTCCCGCGTTCATGTCCCTTCCCACCGCAGCCTCCACCTCTGCGCCGTCCGCGTCACAGCGGATCGCGGCCCTGCGCCTGCGCCTGGCGATGCCGCGCGCGCTGTTCTCCTTCCTCAGCGTGGGCGTGCTGGGGCTGGTGACCGACCTCGGCATCCTGTGGCTGGCGGAGCGGTTCGGCCTGCCCCTGTGGGCCGCGCGCGCCATCTCCCTGCCCCTGGCCACCACCGTGACCTGGACGCTGAACCGCCGCCACACCTTCGGCTCCAGCGGCCTGGCGGCGCACCACGAGGCGATGCGCTATTTCGCCGTGGCCGCCGTGGCGCAGAGCGTGAACTACGTCGTGGGCCTGGGCGTCGCCGACATCATGCCCCACATCCCCCACCTGGTCGCCGCCTTCATCGGCTCGGTGGTGGCGACGCTGTTCTCCTACAGCGGCCAGCGCTTCTTCACCTTCGCCCGCGCCGAGCGGGCCTGACGCGGCGGCCGGTCCCGGCCGCTTCTTGCCGGAGTCCAGATGGCCACAGAGGCCCACCCTGTCGGCCGCACGGCCGACGAAACGCACAAGATCGTCGACGTCGCCATCGTGGGCGCCGGCCCCGCGGGGCTCACCGCCGGCTACCTGCTCACCAAGGCCGGCCGGTCCGTCACCATCCTGGAGCGCGACCCGGTGTACGTCGGCGGCATCAGCCGCACGGTGCAGTACAACGGCTTCCACTTCGACATCGGCGGCCACCGCTTCTTCTCCAAGTCTAAGGAGGTGGTGGACCTCTGGAACGAGATCCTGCCCGACGACTTCATCGACCGGCCGCGGCTGAGCCGCATCTACTACCGCGGCAAATACTACAGCTACCCGCTGAAAGCGTTCGAGGCGTTGACCAACCTGGGCGTCTTCACCTCCGCCCTGTGCATGGCGAGCTACGGGTGGGCCAAGCTGACGCCGGTGAAGGCGCCTCGCACCTTCCACCAGTGGGTGCGCAACCAGTTCGGTGAGAAGCTGTTCTCGATCTTCTTCAAGACCTACACCGAAAAGGTCTGGGGAATGTCGTGCGACGACATCAGCTCCGATTGGGCGGCGCAGCGCATCAAGGGCCTGTCGCTGATGGCGGCCGTGGTCGACGGGCTGAAGCGCTCGCTGGGCGTCACCCGAAAACCGTCCGCCGAGCTCGGCGAGCAGGGCGGCGTCAAGTCGCTGATCGAGAGCTTCCGCTATCCCCGGAACGGCCCCGGCATGATGTGGGAGGCCGCTCGCGACAAGATCGCGGCGCAGGGCGGCGACGTGCGCATGGGCCGCGAGATGACCTCGCTGTCCTGGGACACGGCCTCCGGGCTGTGGACGCTGACGGCCCGCACGACCGACGGCGCGGTGGAGACCGTCCGCGCGCGTCATGCGGTCTCGTCCGCCCCGATCACCGAGCTGGCCGAGGCGCTGCAGCCGAAGCTGAAGGCGCACGCGGACGCCGGGCGCCTCAAGTACCGCGACTTCATCACCGTGGCGCTGATCACCAAGAAGGAGCACACGGAGAGCTTCCCGGACAACTGGATCTACATCCACGATCCGAGCGTGCGGGTGGGCCGCATCCAGAACTTCCTCTCTTGGTCGCCCTACATGGCGCCCGAGGGCTTCGCCTGCCTGGGCCTGGAGTACTTCTGCTTCGAGGGCGACGGCGTGTGGACCTCGCCGGACGCGGAGCTGATCGATCTCGCCAAGCGCGAGATCGCCCAGATCGGCCTGATCCGTCCCGAGCACGTGGTGGACGCCGTCGTGGTGCGCCAGCCGAAGGCCTACCCCGTCTACGACGACGCCTACGCCGACAACGTCGCCGTCGTGCGCGCGGAGGTCGAGCGCGAGTTCCCGACCCTGCACCTCGTCGGCCGCAACGGCATGCACAAGTACAACAACCAGGACCACGCCATGATGACCGCCATGCTCACGGCGGAGAACATCCTGGTCGGCGACCGACGCTACGACGTGTGGGCCGTCAACGAGGACGCCGAGTACACGGAGAGCGGCTACTCGGGCGCGCAGGAGGCGCTCAAGAGCGAGCGCCTCGTGCCCCGCAAGGTCGCGGCCTAGGGTGTGTACCCAACCGGCTTGAGGCGAGGGGCGCGAGGTGATTCAAGCT
>CAXTCO010000257.1:0-3761 GCA_964242255.1 uncultured Caulobacteraceae bacterium
GCCCCGGGCCGCCGCGCAGGACGGCGACGCCCAGCCCGGCCGGGTCCACGGCGAACAGGGAGGCCGCCAGCGCCGCGTCGTCCTCCGCCCGGGCGGGCGCCTGCGTCATGCGGCTGCGGGCCGTGCTGGAACATGGGCGGCGGCGGCGTCGAACAGGTCGGCGCAGGCCCGCGCGATGCGGGCGGTGGAGCCCGTCTCGTCCAGGGGGTTGCGGCGCAGGCGGTGGCGCAGGACGGTGGGCGCGGCCTCGCGCACCTCCCGCAGGGTCACGGCGGCCGCGCCGTTCAGCGCCGCCATGGCCCGCGCGGCGCGCAACAGGGTGAGCTCTCCGCGCAGGCCGTCCGCGCCCACCGCCATGCACAGGCGCGAGCCGGCCTCCAGCACGGCGTCCGGCGCCTTGACCTTGGGCAGGCGCGCCCGGGCGGCCGTGATCCGCTCGCGCGTCTCGACGTCGCGGTCCGCCCAGCGCGCCAGGAAGGCGGCGGGGTCGCGGTCGAAGCTGTCGCGGCGGCGCACCACCTCCACCCGGTCGGCCAGGGCCTCGGGCGTGCGCACCTCCACCGACAGGCCGAAGCGGTCGAGGAGCTGCGGCCGCAGCTCGCCCTCCTCCGGGTTGCCGCTGCCGACCAGGACGAAGCGCGCGGGGTGGCGTACGGACAGGCCCTCCCGCTCCACCACGTTCTCGCCGCTGGCCGCCACGTCCAGCAACAGGTCGACGAGGTGGTCCTCCAGGAGGTTCACCTCGTCGATGTAGAGGAAGCCGCGGTGCGCCCGCGCCAGCAGGCCGGGCTGGAACCGCTTCTCGCCGCGGGTCAACGCCGCCTCCAGGTCGAGGGCGCCGAGCACCCGGTCCTCCGTCGCGCCCAGCGGCAGGTCGACCACGGGGGTGGGCACCTCCTCGGTCGGCGGCTTGCCTCGGCGCGCCGCCTCGCCGGGGGGGTGGAACCCGCTGTCCGCCTTGGGGTCGCGGCGGTAGGCGCAGCCCTTCACGGCGGTCAGCGGCGGCAGCAGGGCGGCCAGGGCGCGCACGGCGGTGGACTTGCCCGTGCCGCGGTCGCCGAACACCATCACCCCGCCCACGCCCGGGTCCACCGCGGCGATGAGCAGGGCCTGCTTCATCTCGTCCTGGCCGACGATCGCCGAGAAGGGGTACGCCGCACGCATGATCCGACCCGCACCGCCGCGCCCGTGGAGCGCCCGGCCGGGAGCCTAGAACCGACCGGGCGTGCGAGTCACCCTTCCCACGCGCGGCCAACTGGTGTGCTCTGCGCAGGAGACACCGGCGGCGGGGGAGGCGCGTCGACCATGCCGCAGCCCGCGCCCGCCTTCCGCTTCCACGCGGAGCGCGACCAACTCCTGGCCGAGGCGCACGCGCGCCCCTCCACCCCCGCGCCCGCGCCCCTGGCCGCCAGCCGCATCGCCACCCTCTCCGGAGAGGCCGACGCGGCCGTCGACCGGGCGCACATGGCCGCCCTGTGCCGCAAGCTGGGCGTGGCGGAGCCCGGCCCGGAGGCCCGCTGGTGCATCGCCGACGGCGGCAGGTGGCGCCTGCGGTGGGAGCGGCACACGGAGGTCTCCACCTGGACGGTGTTCCACCCCGCGGGCGGTGACGAGGCCGCCGCCGCCTTCGCCTCCACCGCGCTGGACGTGCTGCCGCAGGACTGGCTGGCGGCCCTGCCCGGCGAGGTGCTGGCCGCCGCCCACGTCGCCCTGGTGGAGCACGCGCCCAAGGCCGGCGTGTTCGCCGAGGCCGACCTCGTCGCCTCGGAGGTCGCGGGCGGCGCGGTGCAGGTGTCCACCGACTTCCGCGCCGGGCCGGACGGGTTCGTGCGCTTCGTCGTCGTGCAGGGCGAGGGCGGGCCGGTGCTGGCCGGCCGCATCGTGCAGCAGCTGTTCGAGATCGAGACCTACCGCTTGCTGGCGCTGCTCGCCTTCCCGGCGGCCACGCGCGCGGCCGCCGCCCTGTCGGGGCTGGAGGCGGAGGCGGCGGAGGCGGCCGCGCAGGTGGCGCAGGCCGGCGGCGTGGAGGCCGACCGCGAGCTGCTCTCGCGCCTGGCGGTCCTGGCGGGGCGGGCGGAGTCGCTGGCGGCCTCCACCGGCTTCCGCTTCGCCGCCGGCCGCGCCTACCACGGCCTGGTGCAGGAGCGGATCGCCCTCCTGAACGAGCGCGCCCTGGGCGGCCGCCCCGCCATCCGCGACTTCATGGAGCGCCGCCTCGCCCCCGCCATGCGCACCGCCGCCGCCGCCGCCGAGCGCCAGCGCGACGTGATCGCCCGCATCGCGCGCACCACCCAGATGCTGGCGGCGCGCGTGGACGTGGCGTCGGAGGCGACCAACGCCTCCCTGCTCCGCTCCATGGACCGGCGCGCCTCCGTGCAGCTGCGGCTGCAGGAGACGGTGGAGGGGCTGTCCGCGGCGGCCATCTCCTACTACGCCCTGGCGCTGATCCGGATCGCGGTGGAGGGCGTCGCGCGCGTGCGGCCGGGGATCGACCCGGCGCTGGCGACGGGCCTGGCCGCGCCGGTCGTGGTGGCGGGGGTGTGGCTGTTCCTGCGCCGCATCCGGGCGGGCATCCTGCAGGAGCACGACGCCGCCCGCGACCCGCGCCGGCGCACATGAGGAGCGGCATGGCCGAGACGTCCACGACCCGCCCCCCGCCCGCCGGCCCCGCATGAGCGGCGCCGTGCGCATCGGCGCGCGGGGCTCGCCCCTCTCCCTGGCGCAGAGCGGGCAGGTGCGCGACGCCCTGGCCGCCGCCCACCCCGGCCGCACCTTCGAGATCACGCCCATCGTCACGGCCGGCGACCGCATCCAGGACCGCGCCCTGTCCGAGGCGGGCGGCAAGGGCCTGTTCACCCAGGAGCTGGACGAGGCGATGCTGGAGGGGCGCATCGCCCTGGCGATCCACTCCATGAAGGACCTGCCCACCGTCCTGCCCGACGGGATCGTTCTGGCGGGGACGCCCGAGCGCGAGGACCCGCGCGACGCCCTGATCCACCTGGGCGGCGCGGACTCGCTCGCCGGCCTGCCGCAGGGCGCCCACGTCGGCACGGCCAGCCTGCGTCGTCAGGCGCAGCTGCTGTCGCGGCGGCCGGACCTGCGCGTGTCCATGCTGCGCGGCAACGTGGAGACGCGGTTGCGGCGGGTGGCGCAGGGCGACTTCGACGCCACCCTGCTGGCCTACGCCGGCCTGCGCCGGCTGGGGCTGGCGCACCACGCGCGCTGCCTGATCGACCCCTGGGAGACGCCGTCCGCCTGCGGCCAGGGCGCCCTCGCCATCACCGCGCGCGCGGGCGACGCGGACGCCCTGGCGCTGCTCGCGCCCGTCGAGCACCGGCCGACCCGGCTGGAGATCACCGCGGAGCGCGCCTTCCTGGCCGCCCTGGACGGCTCCTGCCGCACTCCGATCGCCGCCCTGGCGCGCTGGGCCGACGGCCGGATGCGCTTCGCCGGCGAGGCGCTCACCCCCGACGGCGCCCACGTCTGGCGCCGCGACGCGGAGGCCGCCGCCTGCGCGGACGAGGGCGCCGCAGCGGCGCTGGGCGAAGCGTTGGGGCGCGAGGTGCGGGCGGAGGCGGGGGAGCGGCTCCATCGCGCGTAGGCGGCGGCGTGCGCGGGGCTTGCGATGCGGAGCGGGCGGTGGCGCGCCGCCGTGCTCGGCCGCGTCAAGGCGCCCCGCCTGCGGCAGGCTCGGTTCCGCCTCGGCCTCGACGCGCCCTGCGCGCGGCGGCTGACGCGGGGGCGTCGGGACGCGGGGCGTC
>CAXTCO010000258.1:0-3755 GCA_964242255.1 uncultured Caulobacteraceae bacterium
AGACGGTGCTGGAGGGCATCGACATCCAGGTCGGCCGCACCGGCTCGCTGACGCCGGTGGCGCGCCTGCAGCCGGTGACGGTGGGCGGCGTGGTCGTGCGCAACGCGACCCTGCACAACGCCGACGAGGTCGCCCGCAAGGACGTGCGCGTGGGCGACCTCGTGACGATCCAGCGCGCGGGCGACGTGATCCCCCAGGTGCTCGGCCCCGTGCTGGCGGAGGGGCGCGCGGACGGGCCGGATCGCGGGCCGCCGTTCGACTTCCCCGTGGTCTGCCCATGCCCGCTCGCCACGCCGGTGGTGCGCGAGCTCAACGCCGCCACGGGGGCGGAAAGCGTGGTGCGCCGCTGCACGGGCGAGCTGGCCTGCCCGCACCAGCGGCTGGAGCACCTGAAGCTGTTCGTGAGCCGGCGCGCCTTCGACATCGAGGGGCTGGGCGAGCGCCAGCTGCAGCTGTTCCTCGACGAGGGCCTGATCGCCGGCCCCGCCGACGTGTTCCGCCTGGCGCGCGACGACGCGAAGCTCGACGTGCTGCGCGCCCGCGACGGCTACGGCGAGACCTCGCTCGCCAACCTCATCGCCCACATCGAGGCGCGGCGGACGATCCCGCTGGAGCGCTTCATCTACGCGCTGGGACTGCGCGCCCTTGGGGAGACCACGGCCCGCACCCTGGCCCAATACGCGGGCTCCTTCTCCCGCTTCCGCGCGCTCGCCGATGAACTCGCCACCGTGGCGGAGGGCGAGTGGCGGTCGCTGGCCGGCTATGTGGAGGGAGCGCTTCAGCTCCACGGCGGGACGTTGGATCCTTGGTATGTCGCCGATCATCTGCTGACGGCGCGCCGCACGACGGAGCGGCAGATCGGGCGGCTGATGCGGTCGCCGGGCCTAGGCGCGGTTCTTGCACGCAAGCATTTACTCGGCTTCTGGAGCACGGGCGAGATCACCGCTTTCAGCCGGGCGCGCGTCAGGCAGGGGCTGATCTCGCACTATGGAACTGAGGAGGCCGCCGTAGAGGCGTTCATCCGCTACCGCGACCGCATGCGCACGACGTGGTTCGCGGCTCTGAACGACATCCCCGGCCGCCGGTTCGAGACATCCGACGCGGCGGCGTCCCTGATCGCGGATCGGGTGCTGGATACGTTGGATCGCGTCGAGCGTCGGCTTCGCGAGATCGTCCCCGTCGCCGGACTGAGGCTGGACGCTCTGAACAACCTGGCCTGGGCGTTCGACGGCGCCCGCACGCGAGACGAGATCGACGACTTCGCCGCCCAGCTCACCATCCTCGACGCGGAGCGGCCGAAGACCGACACGGCGGTGGCGGGCAAGACGGTGGTGTTCACGGGCTCCCTGGAGCGGCTCACGCGCGACGAGGCCAAGGCGCAGGCCGAGCGGCTGGGCGCCAAAGTGTCCGGCTCCGTGTCGCGGAAGACCGACCTGGTGGTCGCCGGTCCGGGCGCGGGGTCCAAGCTGAAGCAGGCCGCCGAGTTCGGGATCGAGGTGATCGACGAGGCGGCGTGGATGAAGCTGGCGGGCGCATGATGAAGGCGGGCTTGGGAGCGGCGGCGGTGCTGCTGGCGGCGGGGACGGCGGGCGCGGCCTCGCCGGCCGCGGGCGTGTGGTCGACCCCGCAGGAGCACGGGGTGGTGGAGGTGGCCGACTGCGGCGGCGGCCTCTGCGGCCGCATCGTCAACGGCGACCACATCCGCGCCGACCCGGCGGTCACCGACCGCATGAACAGGAACGCCGCCCTGCGCGGCCGCCCGCTGAAGGGGCTCGCCATCTTCCAGGGGCTGACGGGCGGGCCGCCCAAGTGGCGGGGCCGCGTCTACAACCCCGTCGATGGCGGCGCCTACTCCGGCTACATGGTGCAGCACGGGCCCGACGCCCTGGTCCTGACCGGCTGCATCGTCTGGCCCCTGTGCCAAAGCCAGCGCTGGACGCGGCTGAAGTGAGCGCCTGCGCGGGTCAGTCCCCTTGGCGGAAGGGGGAGTAGGCCGCTTGCAGCTGGGCCATCTCGTCCTGCACGGCGGCGCGCTCCTGCTCCAGGTAGGCGGCGACGGGGCGGCGCAGCGCCGGGTCGGCGATCCAATGGGCGCTGTAGACGGGGGAGGGCAGGTAGCCGCGGGCGATCTTGTGCTCGCCCTGGGCGCCGGCCTCCACGCGCTTGAGGCCCAGGCGGATCGCGTGCTCGACGGCCTGGTAGTAGCAGAGTTCGAAGTGGAGGAAGGGGACCTCCTCCACCGCGCCCCAGTTGCGTCCGTAGAGGGTGTCGCCGCCGATCATGTTGAGCGCGCCGGCGATCCAGCGTCCACCGCGCCGCGCCATCACCAGCAGCACCCGGTCGGCCATGCGCTCGCCCACCAGGGAGAAGAAGCGGCGGTTCAGGTAGGGGCGGCCCCACTTGCGCGCGCCCGTGTCCATGTAGAAGCGGAAGAAGGCGTCCCAGTGCTCTTCGCGAAGGTCGGCGCCGGTGAAGGCCTCGATGTCCAGCCCGGCCCCGGCGTCGCGTCGCTCGCGCCGGATGGTCTTGCGCCGGTTGGAGCTGAGGGCGGCCAGGAAGTCGTCGAAGGTGGCGTAGCCGGCGTTCTCCCAGTGGTACTGCTGGTCGCGCCGCTGCAGCAGGCCGGCGGCGCCGAGCCTGCGCCAGTCGTCCTCGCGGGCGAAGGTGACGTGGAGAGAGCTGGCCTTCATCCGCCGGGTGACCGCCAGGGCGCCGGCCAGCAGGGTGTCCCAGGCGGCGTCGGCGTCCGGTCCGTCGCGAACGATCAGGCGGGGTCCTGTGACGGGCGAGAACGGCGCCGCGCACTGCAGCTTGGGGTAGTAGTCGCCGCCGGCGCGGGCGTAGGCGTCGGCCCAAGCGTGGTCGAAGACGTATTCGCCCTGGCTGTGGCTCTTCACGTACATCGGCATGACGCCGGCCACGGCGCCTGCGGCGTCCTCGACGGCGAGGTGGGCGGGGCTCCAGCCGGTGCGGCCGCCGACGCAGCCGCTCTCCTCCAGGGCGTGGAGGAAGTCGAAGCTGGTGAACGGGTTGCGCTCGTAGGCGGGGGCGTCGGCGCACCCGTCCCACGCCTCGCGGCCGATCTCGGCCACTGCCTGATGCAGGCGGACCTCGCCGCTCACGGCCACCGGGGCGGCCTATTCGCCGGCCAGCTGCACCACGGCGTCGACCTCCACGGCGTAGTTCATGGGCAGGCGGTAGACGCCCACCGCGGCGCGGGCGTGGCGGCCGTCGTCGCCCAGCACCTGGACCATGAGGTCGCTGCAGCCGTTGATCACCTGCGGGATGTCGAAGAAGTCGGGCCCGGCCTGGACAAAGCCGCCCAGCTTCACGATGCGGCGCACGCGGGTCCAGTCGCCCTCCACCGCCGCGCGGATCTGGGCGAGCAGGCTCAAGCCGCACAGGCGGGCGGCGGCCTGGGCCTGCTCCAGGCCGACGTCCACGCCGACCACGCCCTTGATCCCGCCGTCCGGCCCGCCGGAGGAGACCTGGCCGGAGATGTGCAGCAGGGTCCCGGCCCGCACGCTCGGCACGTAGTTGGCCACGGGGGCGTTGGGCTGGGGCAGGACGAGGCCGAGTTCGGCCAGGCGCGTGTCGACGCGGGTCATCGGGGCTCCGGAACGGGGGCGGAGACTCCTCTTACGCGAGGCGCGGGGGCCGCCTCAACGGCCCAGGGCGGCTCAGCCGGCGCGCAGGGCGTCCGCCACGCGCGCCTCCAGCCGCTCGCAGGCGGCGATCGTCTCGGCCTCGCGGGC
>CAXTCO010000259.1:0-3717 GCA_964242255.1 uncultured Caulobacteraceae bacterium
ACGCCGTGCGCCGCCAGCTCCAGCCCGCGCCGGGCGGCGGCGGGAGGCGGTTCGCCCCGCAGGCGCGCGGCGAGGTAGGCGCCGTTGAAGCTGTCGCCCGCGCCTGACGTGTCGACCACCCGCTCCGCGCGCACGGGCGGGACGGCGGCTTCGCCCTGCGCCCAGGCGACGCGCGCGCCGTCGGCCGCGAGCGTCAGCGCCGCCTCCCCAGCCCCCGTCGCCCGCCAGCGCGCCAGCTGGGCGAGGGGGTCGGGCTCGCCCCACAGGAGTTCGCCGTCCTGCGCGCTGGGCAGGACGATGTCGGACAGGGCCGCGGCGGCCTCCACCGCCGCGCGGGCCGCCGCCAGGTCGAGCCACAGGCGCGGGCGCACGTTGGGATCGAAGGCGAGGCGGCCGACCCGGCCCTTCAGCGCCGCCAGCAGCCGCAGCGCCTCGACGCGGTCGGCGTCGGGCAGGATCGCGAGCGAGATCCCCGACAGGTAGACGAGGTCGCTCCCGGCCAGCCGCTCCGCCCCGCCGGCCCGCTCCAGCTCGCGCCACCAGCCCCGCGCGGCGGAGGCCGAGCGCCAGTAGCGGAACTCGCGGTCGCCGGCTGCGTCGAGCTCGATCATGTAGAGGCCGGGCGCGCCTCCCGGCGTGGTGAAGGCGAGCCTGTCGCCGATCCCCTCGCCCGCAAAGGCGCCGCGCAGGGCGGCGCTGAGGGTGTCGTCTCCCACGGCGGTGAGGAACTCCACCTCGCCCGCCGCGCCCAGCTCGCGCCGCAGGTGGACGGCGGTGTTGAAGGCGTCGCCGGCGAAGCCGCGGGCGTAGAGCCCCTCGCCGCAGGGCCGCAGCTCCACCATGCACTCGCCGATGCAGACGCAGCGGAGCGTCACGCCGCGAGGTCCAGCTTGTAGGCGTCGATCACGAGGCCGCGGGTCAGGGCGCGGGCGGTGTCGTGCGCCTCGTCCAGCGTCAGCCGGTGCTCGGCCACCAGCCGGGCGAGGAAGGCGCAGTCGCAGCGGCGGGCCATGTCGTGCCGGGCGGGGATCGACAGGAAGGCGCGGGTGTCGTCATTGAAGCCGACGGTGTTGAAGAAGCCCGCCGTCTCCGTGGTCTGCTCGCGGAAGCGGCGCATGCCCTCCGGGCTGTCGTGGAACCACCAGGCGGGGCCGAGCCGCAGGGCCGGGTAGACGCCGGCCAGGGGCGCCAGCTCGCGGCTGTAGGCGGTCTCGTCCAGGGTGAAGGCGATCAGGGTGAAGCCGGGGGCGTCGCCGAACCGGTTCAGCAGCGGCCGCAGCGCCGCGACGTAGTCGGTGGCCAGCGGGATGTCCGCGCCCTTGTCGCGGCCGAAGCGGGTGAAGAGGCCGGCGTCGTGGTTGCGGAACGAGCCGGGATGCAGCTGCATCGTCATGCCGTCCTCCACGCTGAGGCGCGCCATCTCCGTCAGCATCTGCGCGCGGAACAGCTCGGCCTCCGCGGCGGACGCGAGGCCCTGCTGCACGCGGTGGAACAGCCTCTCCGCCTCGGAAGCCGCGAGGTCGGCGGTGGCCGCGGTGACGTGGCCGTGGTCGGTGGCCGTGGCGCCCAGGGCGCGGAAGTCGGCGCGGCGGCGGCGGTGCGCCTGCAGGTAGCCGCGCCAGCTGCGCGCGTCCTCCCCCGTGACGCCCGAGAAGGCGTCCAGGGAGGCCTGGAAGTCTTCGTGCTCCGGGTCGATCACCGCGTCGGGGCGGTAGGTGGTGACGACCCGGCCCGGCCAGCCGGACGCGCGGATGGCCCGGTGCGCCTCCAGCGGGTCGAGGGCGCTCTCCGTGGTGGCCAGGAACTCGACGCCGAAGCGTTCGAACAGGGCGCGGGGGCGGAAGGCGGGCGTGGCCAGCGCCTCTCCGATGCGGTCGAAGTAGAGGTCGGCCGTCTGCGGCCCGAGGCGCACGTGGAAGCCGAACACCTCGGCGAAGACCTGGTCGAGCCACAGGGCGGAGGGCGTGCCGCGGAACAGCCGCCGGTGCGCGGCGAAGGTGCGCCACGCCTCGCGCGGGTCGGCCGTGACGCGGCCCGACCGGTCGGGCACGCCCAGGCTCTCCAAGGGGACGCCCTGGCTGCGCAGCATGCGGAGCAGGTAATGGTCGGGCGCGAGCAGCAGCGCCGTCGCGTCGGTGAAGGGCGCGTCCGTCGCGAACCACCGCGGGTCGGTGTGGCCGTGCGGGCTGAGGATCGGCAGCCCGCGCACCTCCGCATGGAGTTCGCGCGCGACCGCCCGCGTCGACGGGTCGGCGGGGAACAGCCGGTCCGGATGAAGGACGAGGGGTTCGGGCATGGCGCGCACCTTAGCGGCCGGGCCGTGCGGCGCAAATCGGCCTGACCACCTTGGCGGCGGCCGCCGCGGGGCGCTAGACGGGAGCGATGCCGCCGCCCGCCCTCCCCCGCCTGTCGGCCGCCGTCGCGGCGCGGCTGGGCGCCGCGGCTCCTGCGGCCCGTCGCGGCGAGGCGCAGGTCGGCGTGGTGCACTTCGGGCCGGGCGCCTTCTTCCGCGCGCACCAGGTCCCCGTCTACGACCGGCTGCTGGAGGCCGGCGACGGGCGCTGGGGCGTGTGCGCCGTCTCCCTGCACAGCCGCGCGGTGCGCGACGCGCTCCAGCCGCAGGACGGGCTCTACACGGTGGTGCGCCTGGGCGAGCCCGGCGGCGTGCGCGTCGCCGGCGCCCTGCGCGAGGTGCTGGTCGCACCCGAGCGGCCGGACGCCGTGCGCGCCGTCCTGGCCGCGCCGACGACCCGCGTGGTCGGGCTCACGGTGACGGAGAAGGGCTACCACCTCACCGCCGAGGGCGACCTGGACGCGGCGCATCCGGCCGTGGCGCACGACTTGTCCGCCGACGGCGCGGACGGCTGGCGCACGGTCTACGGCTGGCTGGCGGAGGCGGTCTCCGCGCGGCGCGAAGCGGGGACGCCCCCCTTCCTCCTGCTCAGCTCCGACAACCTGCCGGGCAACGGCGGCAAGCTGAAGCGCGCCCTGCGCACCTTCCTTCGGGCCCGCGGCGAGGCGGAGCTCGCCGACTGGGCGCAGGGCGCCCTCGCCTCGCCCGACACCATGGTCGACTGCATCACGCCGGCCACGGACGACGCCCTGCGCGCCCTCGTGGCCGAGCGCCTGGGCGTGGAGGACGCCTGGCCCGTGCAGCGCGAGCCGTTCTGGCAGTGGGTGGTCGGCGACCCGTCGCATCCCGTGGTGCGCGAGCTGGCGGCGGCGGGCGTGACGGCCACGGACGACGTCGGCGCCTACGAACGCGCCAAGCTGCGGCTGCTCAACGGCGCGCACTCGACGCTGGCCTACCTGGGCCTGCTCGCCGGCCACGCCCTGGTGAGCGAGGCCGCGGCCGACCCGCGGCTGGCGGCCTTCGTCGAAACGCTGATGCGCCGCGACCTCGCACCGACGGTGCGCGCGCCCGCGATCGACCTCGGCGCCTACGTCGACTTGGTGCTCGGCCGCTTCCGCAACGCGGCGGTGCGCCACCGGCTGGAGCAGATCGCCGCCGACGGCTCGCAGAAGCTGCCCGCGCGCCTGGGGGCCGCGGCGCTCGACGCCCTCGAGGCCGGGGCCGGCGTGGAGCGCTTCGCCTGGCCCTACGCCGCATGGATGCGCTGGGTGGAGCGGGTCGCGCAGCGCGGCGACGGCCCGCCGGACCCGCACGCCCCCGTCCTGCGGGAGGCGGCGGAGGCGGCGCGCGGCGCGACGCCGGAC
>CAXTCO010000260.1:0-3693 GCA_964242255.1 uncultured Caulobacteraceae bacterium
GCCCGGCCCCGCCGCCCCCTCGGCCGCGCCCTCGCTGCGCGCCGACCAGGCCGAGGCGCTGCTGAAGATGCTGGCCGACGCGCCCAGCCACGGCTTCGGCGCCGACGAGTTCCCGACGGAGGGCCTGCGCGCCGGCGTGCGCGGCGGCGACCCGGCCGCCGTGCAGCGCGTGCGGGAGCTGGCCGTCGCCTACGCCGCCGCCCAGCACGGCCTGCGCGTCCCGGCTTCGGAGTTCGACCACAACTGGGGCTTGCACCCCCAGCCCTACGACGCCCGCGCCGACCTCGACCAGGCGCTGCGCACCGACCGCGTGCCCGCCTGGATCATGAGCCAGCCGCCGCCCTTCTCCCGCTACCGCACCCTGCGCGACGGGCTGGCCGTCTACGGCCGGCTGGCCGCCGCCGGCGGCTGGGGAACGGTGCCGGCCGGGCCGGACCTGGCGCTCGGCGCGACGGGGCCGCGGGTGCGGGCGTTGCGGACACGCCTGTCCTACGAGGACGGGCTCCTGGCCAAGGCCCCCGCCGCGGCGCCCTTCGACGCCCAGGCGGAGGGCGCGGTGAAGCACTTCCAGGACCGGCACGGACTCGCTGTGACGGGCGTGGTCGACGCGCGGACGCTGGCGGCGCTGAACGTCTCCGCGGCCCGCCGCGTCGAGCAGATCCGCGCCAACATGGAGCGCTGGCGCTGGCTGCCGCGCGACTGGCCCGTAGACCGGCTGGAGGTGAACATCGCCGCCGCCACCCTCGACGTCTACCAGGACGGCAAGCTGACCGACCACATGCTGGCCGCCTCCGGCCGCCCGACGGACCAGACGCCGCTGCTGCAGTCCACCATCCGCTCCATCGTGCTGAACCCGGCCTGGCACGTGCCGGACTCCATCGCCACCAAGGAGCTGCTGCCCAAGGGCGCCGCCTACCTGAAGCGCGCGGGCTACACGGTGAACCCGCCCGGCGAGGGGGTGCGGCTGGTGCAGAAGCCGGGGCCGACGAACGCCCTCGGCCAGGTGAAGTTCGACTTCGCCAACACCTACGGCGTCTACCTGCACGACACCAACGCCCGCTCCGCCTTCGGCCGCGCCGGCCGCTCGGTCAGCCACGGCTGCGTGCGGCTGCAGCGGCCCATCGCCCTGGCCAAGCGCCTCTTGGACGGCTCGCCGGAGTGGACGCCCGAGCAGGTGGACGCGACGCTGGACACGGAGGAGACCACCCGCGCCGCCCTGCCCAAGCCCTACGCCGTGCTGCTGATGTACTGGACCGCCTTCCCCGACGGCGCGCAGCTCGACTTCCGCGACGACGTCTACGGCTGGGACGCCAAGCTGATGGGACTTCTCGCCGCAGGCGGCCCCGCCTAGGTTGAAGCGTTAACGCCTCGCCTCCACTCTCGACACCGTCGCCAGAGGGTGCGTCGATCGGGGAGGACCCCGTGGAGCCCGCTTCGTCTGCGGGCCCGCGTCGCGGGGCCAGGAACGAGATGCTTCAGTCACGACGCGGTCTGCTGACCGCCGGTCTCTCCGCGGCGGCCTCCGCCGTCGCCCCCGCCGCCCTGGCGCACGGACGGCGTCACTACGGCGCCGCAGGGCGCGCGGCCCACGCCTCCGCGACGCGCCACGGGTCGCACCTGCACCTCGCCCGCGCCGCCGCGGCCCCCGCCACGCCCTCGCACCCGATCAGCTACGCCGGCCTGACGGGGGCGCCGATCTCGCAGTCCCTGGGCGCCGCCCCGCGCTTCGCGCACATCCACAACCTCCACACGGGCGACAGCCTGCGCGCCGTCTACTTCGAGAACGGCCGCTACCTGCCCGACGCCATGAGCGAGCTGATGCGCGCCATGCGCGACTGGCGCTCCGGCGAGGAGCACCTGATGGACCCGCACCTGTTCGACGTGATGCACGCCCTGCGCGGCCGCCTCGGCACCAGCGCGCCGTTCCAGATCATCAGCGGGTACCGGTCCAAGGCGACCAACGACATGATGCATGAGATGTCGTCGGGCGTGGCCAAGAACAGCCAGCACACCGAAGGCAAGGCCAGCGACATCCGCCTGGAGGGCGTGGAGCTCACCCACATCCGCAACGCGGCGCTCGACCTCGGCGCGGGCGGCGTCGGCTACTACCCGGTGTCGAACTTCGTGCACGTGGACGTGGGCCCGGTGCGCCGCTGGCAGGGCGTCTGACCGATCGCCTCCGGTGCCGATGACCCAAGCGGCTTTCCAGCCGACCTAGCCGAGGTTAGGATCGATACGGGCTGGAGGCGTCATGGCGGGGCTGTCGGACGAGGATCTGCTTGAGGCTGAGCTGAAGGCCGGGTCGCAGGAGGTGTTCGTCGACGCCGTCGGCCAGCGGATCGCGCGTAACCTCATGCCGATCGGCGTCCCACCGCCGGGCAAGACCCTGGTCCAGTTCTGGCACCTGGATTTCTGGGGAGCGAAGAAGCCCGGCATGCCCGACTACGCGGCGCCTCTGGTCCAGCAGCTGCTCCGCGACATGCTGTCCATCCGGCGCCTCGATCCGCATGCGGTGCGCGCGCTCATGGAGCGCATCCAGAAGCAGCTGCTCGACGCTTACGGCACGGGCGCCGGCGGGATGATGGCGGCCATGCTGATCTCCCGCAGCCAGGACGCCCTGAACACACCGGAAGACTTCCCGCCCTTGCTGGACGACGCGGAGTTGAAGCAGGCGTTCGTGACGGCGATGCGCCTCGAAGGAGGTTTCAAGGCCGGGGGCGCGTTGGTCGGTGCTGGCAAGACGGCGGGCGCCAAGGCCGGCGCGGTCGAGACCGCCAGGGCGGCCCCGGGCTGGCTGCAGCGCATGGCGGGCGCTTTCGGCCGCGCGACCACAGGCAAGGTCCCGAACCTGTCGCTGCTCTGGGCGGGCTTCATGGCCAGTCGCGGCCAAGCCTACTTCTCGGCCAAGGCTCAGGACTACCGGGACGAATTGAACCGGAGACGGCTGCCCATCCCAAGCGTGATCTGATGGCGACGACCATCAATCGTTGGGCCGCGGTGATCTACCTCCTGGGGGTGGTCGCGGGATTGTCGGCCTTCGCCGTCAGCTGCTCGCGTCCCCCTGCGGAAGGAGCCCTGGCGGCTCCCTATGGCTGGGCCTTCACCGGCCTCTACCTGCTGGGCCTTGTTCCGGAGGTGATCGCACGTAGAAATCGGCTCTTCACCAGCCTCGCCCTGCTCGCCTGCTGGGGTGGCGCTTTGTTGATTCAAATCTACGCACCGCACCGTCACTGACGGGCGAGTTCGCCGGTCTCACGCCCGCTCCACGAAGCTCTCCAGCACGCGCTTCTCGCCCGCCTTGTCGAAGGCGACGGTGAGCTTGTTGCCCTCGACCACGCGGACGGCGCCGCCGCCGAACTTGATGTGGAAGACGCGGTCGCCGGGCTTCCAGGCGCCCGAGCCGGCGTCCGGGTCGCTGGTGGCGACCAGCCGGCCCTCGCCCTCCAGCACCATCAGCCGCGCCCGGGCGCGGCTGACGCTGAAGCGGTCGGAGGGCGGCGCGCTGCGGGCGAATTCGGTCCGCTGTTCCACACGATCTTGGGCGCGCTTCCAGCCGGGGGAGCTGTAGCCGCCGCCGAAGGTCTGCAGGTCGTCGAAGCGGCTCTTGGCCTCCGCCATGCCGGGGCCGCCGCCGTAGTAGCCGGTGTCCGACGACGCCTCCACGTGGGCGGGCGGCAGCTCGTCGACGAAGCG
>CAXTCO010000261.1:0-3640 GCA_964242255.1 uncultured Caulobacteraceae bacterium
GGGCTGGGGCGGGCGGCTGGTGGAGGCGGCCGCGCGCGAGGCTGGGGTCGGCGCGGGCGAGCTGCGGCTGCTCCTGCCCCGCGGCGCGGAGGACCTCGGCGCGCTGCTGTGGCGCCGTCACGACGCGCAGGCCTTGGAGCGGCTGGCCGGCGTCGACGCGGGCGCGCTGAAGGTGCGCGAGCGGATCCGCACGGCGGTGGCCGTGCGCGTGGAGGCGGGGGCGGTCGACGCCGAGGCCGGCCGTCGCGCCGCCGCCTTCCTCGCGCTCCCCCCTCACGCGCCCCTGGGCCTGCGCCTCGCGTGGGCGACGGCGGACGCCCTGTGGCGCTGGGCCGGCGACACGGCCGTGGACGAGAACCACTACAGCAAGCGCGCCATCCTGACGGGCGTGCTGCTGTCCACGGCGGCCGTGCGCGCCGCCTCCGGGCGCGAGGCGGCGGAGCGCCACCTGGACCGCGCCATCGGCGGCGTCATGCGATTTGAGACGCTGAAGGCGAGGCTGCCGGCCGCCGGCCCCCTGGCCGAACGCGCCGCCGCCGCCCTGGGCCGTCTGCGCTACGGCGCCCGCCCGGACCTCTCCGTCTTGCCGGCACCCGCAGGCCGCGCCGCGCCGCCGTGAGCGGCGGCCCGTCAGCGGGGCGGCGGTCCGTCGGCCGGCGCCAGGGGCTCCAGCCAGGTGACGTGGCCCATCTTGCGGCCGGGGGCGGCGTCGCGCTTGCCGTAGAGGTGCAGGCGGGCGCCGGGGTCGGCCGCCAGCTCGGCCCAGGCCTCGACGTCGTCGCCCAGGAGGTTGCGCATGCGGGCGCGGGCTTTGGCCTCGGTCGGGCCGAGGGGCCAGCCGGCGACGGCGCGGACGTGCTGCTCGAACTGGTCCACCTCGCAGCCGTCCAGCGTCCAGTGGCCGGTGTTGTGGACGCGGGGCGCGATCTCGTTGACCAGGAGGCGGCCGTCCTCCAGCTCGAACATCTCCACCGCCAGCACGCCGACGTAGCCGAGGGCGTCGGCGACCGTGCGGCCGATGCGGCGGGCCTCGAGGCGCAGGGCGTCGCAGGCGTCGGCGGGCGCGCGGGTCTCGCGCAGCACGCCCGCCTCGTGGCGGTTCTCCGCGAGGGGGTAGGCGGCGAAGGCGCCGTCGCGGCCGCGGGCGGCGACCAGGGACACTTCGCGGCGGAAGGCGCAGCGCGCCTCCAGGATGGACGGCGCCGCGCCCACGCCGTCCCAGGCCGCCTCGGCCTCGCCGGCGTCGCGCACCCAGGCCTGGCCCTTGCCGTCGTAGCCCTCGCGCCGCGTCTTCAGGAGCGCGGGGGCGCCCAGCCGCTCCAGGGCCGGGGCGATGTCGGCGGGGCCGTCCACGGCGGCGAAGCCCACGGTGGGGCAGCCGTGGGCGTTGAGGAAGGTCTTCTCCTTCCACCGGTCCTGGGCGACGGCCAGGGCGCGGGCGTTGGGGGCCACCGTCACGCCCTGCGCCTCCAGGGCCGCGACGGCGGCGGCGGAGATGGTCTCGAACTCGAAGGTCACCACGTCCGACACGGCGGCGAGGCGGCGCAGGGACTCCGGGTCGTCGTAGGCGCCGGTGATGGCGCGGGCGGCGACGCGGCCGGCGGGGCTGTCGTCCTCGCGGCCGAGCACGGCGGCGTCGAAGCCGAGCCGCGCGGCGGCCTGCGCCAGCATGCGCCCGAGCTGGCCGCCGCCCAGCACGCCGATCGTCGAGCCGGGCGGCAGCGGGCTCACGCGACGGTCGCCGGGAAGGCCGGCGCGCCCTCCTCCACCGACTCCGGCACGCCGTCGGTCTGGGCGGCGCGGAAGGCGGCCACGCGCCCGGCCAGCGCGGGATCTGACAGGGCCAGCACCTGCGCGGCGAGCAGGCCCGCGTTGCGCGCGCCGGCCTCGCCGATGGCCAGCGTCCCCACCGGCACGCCGCCGGGCATCTGGACGATGGAGAGCAGGGAGTCGAGGCCGCTCAGCGCCTGGGAGCGCACCGGCACGCCCAGCACGGGCAGCTCCGTCATGGACGCCACCATGCCGGGCAGCGCCGCCGCCCCGCCGGCGCCCGCGATGATCACCTTGGTGCCCGCCGCCCGCGCGCCCTTGGCGAAGGCCACCATGCGGTCGACGGTGCGGTGCGCGGAGACGACCCGCGCCTCCCACCGCACGCCGAGGGCGTCCAGGGCGTCGGCGGCGGCCTTCAGGGTCGGCCAGTCGGAGCGCGAGCCCATGACGATCGCGACCGGAGGAGCGACGGGGGGGGGGGCGACCGGGGGAGCCGCAGGGGCGGCTTCGGGCGGCGCGGGCAAGCGGGGCGCTCCTGCGGGTGGGGCGGGAAGCGCGCAAGCCTAGAGGCGGTCGCGCCTCCTGGGAAGCGCGCTTGCCGCCAGGGCCGGCGCGGCCGAAGCTCGGAGGCGATGACGGCCGCCTCGCCCGAAGCCCTGGAGCGGGAGAACGCGCGGCTGCGCGCCGAGGTGGCGCGGCTGGAGAGCCGGCTGGCGGCGGCGGAGCGCCTCGCCGACCGCGACCCCATGCTGCCGTTGCTGAACCGCCGCGCCTTCGTGCGCGAGCTCGGGCGCGCCCTGGCGACGGCGCGGCGCTACGGCGACGAGGCGGCGCTGGTCTACCTCGACATGGACGGGCTGAAGCGCATCAACGACGCCCACGGGCATGGGGCCGGCGACGCGGCCCTGGCGGCGGTCGCGGCCGCCCTGGTGGAGCAGGTGCGCGAGAGCGACGTGGTGGGCCGGCTCGGCGGCGACGAGTTCGCCGTGCTGCTGGCCCGCGCGCCCCTGGGCGAAGCGCAGGGCAAGGCGCGCGCCCTGGTGCAGGCGGTGGCGGACGCCCCGCTGGTGTTCGCGGGCGCGTCCATCCCCCTGTCGGTCTCGGCGGGCGTGAGGGGCCTGGACCCGCGGTCCACGGCCGCGGAGCTGCTCGCGCAGGCCGATGCGGCCATGTACCTCGAGAAGGGCGCCCGGCGGCGGGCCTGAGCGCCGGCCCGCGCTCAGGCGATGATGTCGGGGAGAAGCGCGTCCTCAAGGCTCGCCATCTCGTCGCGCAGGCCGAGCTTGCGCTTCTTCAGCCGGGCGACGCGGATCTGGTCGGCGTGGCCGACCGCCTCCAGCGCCTGGACGGAAGCGTCGAGGTCCTCGTGCTCCTGGCGCAGCTGGGCCAGGCGGCGCCGCGCCATGGAGGGATCGAGGCCGGCGGGCGTCGCCGGCGGGTCGTCGTCGTTCATCGCCCTCGTTTCGAGTCCGGCGCCGCTTGAATGGGCGCTCCATACCAAAGCGCGGGCGCCGAGGGGAAGCGGACGGCGGGCGCGGCCTCATCACGCAGCCGTGAAGCGACAGGAGCGCGGCGGGGGTGTTCCCTGACGCCGTCACTCAAGGAGGCGCTCATGGCCGTCGAAGCCCGGATCCGCGAACTCGAGACCCGCCGGCAATCGCTGGACTCCGCCATCGACAGTGAAATCCGCCGGCCGGGGCCGGACAGCCTGCGCGTGTCGGAGCTCAAACGACGGAAGCTGAAGCTGAAGGAGGACATCGAGGGTCTGCGCGCCGCCCGCGCGCACTGACCCTTCACGCGGCGGCGGCGGCGGCGCGCACCAGCGGCGCCGCCTCCGGCAGGCCCGCCAGCTCCGCGCGGATCTGCGGGC
>CAXTCO010000262.1:0-3623 GCA_964242255.1 uncultured Caulobacteraceae bacterium
GGACCACCTCGTGGCCCGCCTCGACGAACCGGCGCGAGGTCTCCAGGGGCGAGCCGAAGTACTGCCAGTCGAACACCAGCGTCTCCTTCGGGAGCGCGGCCAGGGCGTCCGGGTGCTCCAGGAACGGACGCAGAGCGTCGGCCCCGCACCGCGCCACGCCGGGGCCCAGCGCCACGAGCACGCCCACCGCCGCGGCCAGGGACAGGGCGGCCGGCACCTCCGGGCTCTTGGGCACGTCGCCGCGGCGCCGCGCGTCGTCCAGGCGGCGCTGCGTCGGGAGCTCTGTCTGGGACTCCTTGTCCCGGTCCCCCCCGGCCACGGCTCAGCCCGCCCCGGCGAAGCGGTCGGCCAGGCTGCGGAACCGGTCCACCCAGATCAGCCCCGTCACCGACAGGCCCAGGGCGAACACGCTGAGGCTCAGCAGCAGCTGCAGCGGCACGGCGGCGAAGAAAACCTGGAACTGCGGCATGGCCCGGCCGATGAAGCCCGCCGCCAGGTTGAACACGAGGGAGAACACGATCACGGGCGCGGCCAGCTGCACGCCCAGCGCGAAGCTCTCGCCCGTGACCTGCACCGTCTCCGCCGCGAAGCTGCGGACGGGCACGCCGCGCCCCGCCGGGAACAGCTGGAAGCTGTGCGCCACGCCGGCGATGAAGCTCTGGTGCAGCCCGGTGGAGAACACCAGCGTCAGCCCCAGCAGCGAGAGGAAGGTGGCCAGCGAGGCGGTGGACTGCTGCATCAAGGGGTTGGTGGTCTGGGCGAAGGAGAGCGTCGTCTGGATGGAGACCACCTCGCCCGCCGTCGACAGAGTCTGCAGGAACAGCCGCAGCAGCGAGCCGATGGCGAGCCCGACCAGGAGCTCCAGCGCCACCTGGGCCCCGATCTCGCCCACCGTGGCCGGCACGGGCGGCAGGCCCGCGCGCACCACGGGGTAGAGCACGAGGGCGAACACGAAGGCGAAGCCCAGGCGCAGGCGCGGCGGCACCGTCGCCTCCCCCACGCCGGGGACCAGCATGACGAGCGCCCCCACCCGCGCGAACACCAGCCCGGCCCCGTAGACCTGCGCGGGAAGGGCGTAGTGCTCCATGGCGAGCGCTACATGGCCGCGATTCGGGCGGCGATCGTGTGCATGAAGCCCGACAGCAGCATGCCCATCAGCGGCAGGAACACCAGGAGCGAGGCGAAGATGGCCAGGATCTTGGGCGCGTAGATCAGCGTCTGCTCCTGGATCTGCGTCAGCGCCTGCAGCAGCCCGATGCCCGCGCCGACGACCAGCCCGACGATCAGCACGGGGGCGGAGAGCTCCAGCGTGAGCCAGATCGCCTGCCGCCCGACGTCCAGCACCTCTGCGCCGTTCATGAGGGAACTCCCGGGCGGGCGCGGGCGATGCGGCCACTCCCGGCAGCTTCTGCCGGGCGCGGGGTTAACGGGAGCTTGCCGTGGAGCGGTGCGCGTCGTGGCGACACCGTGCTCGGGCGCGTCAAGGCGCGTTCCGCTTTTCGCGTATGCGCCAGGACCCGGCTCTGTTACATGCTGAGCAAGCTCTACACCGCCTCCTTGGGTGCGACGCTTTGCGTGGCGGTCTGCATCGATATGGACGAGCGGTGGATTCGAGGACGATGCATGAACCTCAGCAGATCAGTCCCCCTACTCGACGATCAGGTCTCGACCACTGACACGATCTCGCCCGTCGATCCCTCACTTCGCATCGGGGAGCTTGACGCGGTGCGTGGCGGAGCCCTGATCGGCGTCATCATGATGAACATGTTCATCGCGATCCGCGCCACCCCTATACAAGTGCAGAAAACCTTCTGGACTACGAGTATGGATCCATACGTCTCCCAGGTCGAAGGCTGGCTGGTCCAGGGAAAGGCGCAGTTCTTATTCGGCACCCTGTTCGGGTTAGGTTTCGCGATCTTCCTTGACCGTGCGCAAAGGGCAGGACGAAACGTTGTCTTTCCCTACGCCCGGAGAATGGCTTTTCTCTTCGTCCTCGGAGTGATCAATACCTTTGCGTTCTTCTTCGGTGATGTATTGCATTCATACGCGATGGTTGGCCTCTTAGCGGGGCTCTCGTTTCTTCCCAAGCGGCTGCTTCTGACCGCAGCTCTCATGCTGATTCTTTTCTCAAATTTGATCGCAGGCGCCCTGTGGTCGTTGTGGTCCTTAAATCCCGTGGTCCATCTCACCCCGGTCGGGCTCCAGGTCGTAAAGGATGCGCTCTGGCGCGCCTACACCCACTATAGCCCCGCCGAGCTGGCGCATTCCTCTTGGATTTTTAGACGAGGCTTCGGATTCACTGTCGACGGCTTGGCCGGGGACGTCGATTATCTCGGTGAGTTCCTGTTCGGCGCATGGCTGTTCAGGAGCGGAACCCTGATGGCGCTCTTGCGACGCCCAAGCGCGCTGGCGCGGAGCTGCCTCATCCTGATCCCTGTGGGCCTGCTGCTGTCGGGCGTGAACACCTTCGGTCATGAGAGCTTGCGCCGTGTGCTTCCCGCCGTCGCGCTGCGAGTGCTCAACCGCGCCGCCACCGTCTCGCTCGGTCTCGGTTGGGGCGGGCTGGTGGCTTGGTTCGCGGGTGTGCGGCCCGGCGGCTACACCGTGACGGCGCTGAAGGCCTACGGCCGCATGGCGCTGACGAACTACGTCTGCCAGTGCGCGCTGATCCTCCTCGTGTTCTCCACCGCCGGTCTTGGGCTGATCCGCTACATAGGAGTGACGCTGGTCCTGCCTCTCAGCTTGGCGATCGCGGCCTTGCAAGCCGTCGGCAGCGTCCTGTGGCTCCGTCGCTGCCGCTTCGGCCCGCTCGAATGGGTGTGGCGCAACGCGACCTATGGATCTAGGCAGCCGCTCCTTCGCTGACGCGATCACCGTCCTGCCTGCGAGCCTGCGCAAGCGGTCGCCTTGACGCAGTTTGAGCACGGCGGCGCGCCACCCCCGCGCCGCAGCCGGTCTCTAAGCCGCGCGGTCCAGCGTCAGCGCCTCGAAGCGCTTCAGGTGGTGGTCGGCGTCGCCGAACAGGCCCTCGATCACCGTCAGGCGCTTGAAGTGGTGGGCGGTGGAGAGTTCGTCGGTGACGCCCATGCCGCCGTGGATCTGCACCGCCGCCTGGCCCGCGAAGCGCGCGCCCCGTGCGATCTTCGACTTGGCCGCCGAGACCGCCGCCTTGCGCGCTTCGGCCGGCTCATCCAGCTTCAAGGTGGCCATCAGGGTCAGGGAGACGGCCTGCTCGACCTCCATGAACATGTCCACCATGCGGTGCTGCAGCACCTGGAACTCGCCGATCGGCCGGCCGAACTGCCGGCGCTGGCGGGCGTAGTCGAGGGTGTCGGCGTGCAGGCGGCGCATGCAGCCCACCGCCTCGGCGCAGATGGCGGCGGTCGCCTCGTCCACCACGCGCTCCACCAGGTCCAGCCCGACTTCCGCGTCGCCGAGGAGGCGGGCGGGGGTGTTTTCGAAAGCGACCTCGCTGGCCCGGCGGCCGTCCACGGTGGGGTAGTCGCGGGTGGCCACGCCCGCCGCGCCGGCCTCCACCAGGAACACGCCGACGCCGCCGCGGTCGCGGCGGCCGCCGCCCGTGCGCGCGGTGACGAACAGGTGCGTGGCCCAGGGCGCGCCCA
>CAXTCO010000263.1:0-3613 GCA_964242255.1 uncultured Caulobacteraceae bacterium
CCGTGGACGCCAGCGCGCGCAGGCGCGCCTGCGCGTCCGGCCGGCCGAAACCGCGGAACACCATGCCCGCCCCCCTCGGCAGGCGCGCGGCGGCGGCGGCGGGGTCGGGCGTGCGGTCCGGATCGGTGACGAACATGAGGGCGGGGAGGTGCGCGCCCTTGCTTCCCGGCCGCTTGGCGGCGATCACGCGCGCCGCCCGCTCCAGCTCCCTGCGACCGTCCAGCCCGTGACCTCCCCTTCGACAGCAGGCCGCCGTTCCGAAACCTGGGACGACATCCTGCGCCGCATCGCCGCCGCCGCCCGCGAGGCCGGCCGCGACCCGGCCAGCGTGGCCCTGACCGCGGTCAGCAAGCAACAACCGTGGGAGCGGATCGCCCCCGTGCTCGCCGCGGGCCAGCGCGCCTTCGGCGAGAACCGCGTCCAGGAGGCGCAGGGCCGCTGGACGGCGGAGCACCTGAACGGTGCGAAGGTCGAGCTGCGCCTGATCGGCCCCTTGCAGACCAACAAGGCGCCCGGCGCCCTCGCCCTGTTCGACGTGATCGAGACGCTGGACCGCCCCAAGCTCGCCCGCGCCCTGGCCGAGGCCGCGGCCAAGGCGGGGCGGGCGCCCCGCGTGCTGGTGCAGGTGAACACGGGCGAGGAGGCGCAGAAGGCGGGCGTCGCGCCGGGCGGGGTCGACGCCTTCCTCCGGGAGGCGCGAGAGGTCTACGGCCTCGCGCCGGAGGGGCTGATGTGCATCCCGCCCGAGGCGGAGCCGGCCGGCCCGCACTTCGCGCTCCTGGCCGACATCGCCGCGCGCCACGGCCTGCGCGAGCTCTCCATGGGCATGAGCGGCGACTTCGAGACCGCCGTCCGTTTCGGCGCGACCCGTGTGCGCGTGGGCGCCGCCCTGTTCGGCGCGCGCTAGGCGTCCACGTCCAGGCTGTAGCCGGCGGAGCGCACGGTGCGGATGGGGTCGCTCTCCTCGCCGTCGATCAGCGCCTTGCGCAGGCGGCCGATGTGCACGTCCACGGTGCGCACCTCGACGTAGACGTCCGAGCCCCACACGGCGTCCAAGAGCTGCTCACGGCTGAACACGCGGCCGGGATGCTGCATCAGGTGGTCCAGCAGGCGGAACTCGGTGGGGCCGAGGTGCACCTCGCGCGCGCCGCGGCGCACCCGGTGCGCCACCCGGTCCACCACGATGTCGCCCTGCCGCAGGCGGTCCTCGGCGAGGCCGGGGCGGATGCGGCGCAGCACGGCGCGGATGCGGGCGGCCAGCTCCGACATGGAGAAGGGCTTGGTGAGGTAGTCGTCCGCCCCCGTGTCGAGGCCGCGGATGCGGTCGCTCTCCTCGGCGCGCGCGGTGAGCATGATGACCGGCAGGTTGCGCGTGGCCGGGCGCGAGCGGATGCGGCGGCACACCTCCACGCCCGAGACCTTGGGCAGCATCCAGTCCAGCACCACGAGGTCGGGGGCGCGCTCGTCCAGGGCGGTGAGCGCCTCCTCGCCGTCGGGGGCGAGGCGCACGTCATAGCCCTCCTTCTCCAGGTTGTACTGGAGCAGGGTGGCGAGGGCGTCCTCATCCTCGACCACCAGCACGTTGGGGGCGGCCATGGGGTCAGTCATCCCCGCCGAAGGCTGGGGCCATGTCGAGGTCCTGCTGCTTGGGCCGGTCGCCGGCGATGTCCTCGCCCGTCAGCTCGTAGTGGGTGATCTCGGACATGTTGGTGGCGTGGTCGCCGATGCGCTCCAGGTTCTTGCCGATGAACAAGAGGTGGGCGCAGGAGGCGATCATCCGCGGGTCGCTCATCATGTAGGTGAGGAGCTCTCGGAACAGGGCGTTGTAGCTCTCGTCCACCTCCTCGTCCAGGTTCCACACCTCCACGGCGCTGTCCTTGTCGTCTTCGGCGTAGGCGTCGAGCGACTGCTTCAGCCGCGAGACCACCATCTTGCCCATGCGCTCGATGGAGCGCGTCAGCGGCATGATCGGCTCGGCCTCGGCGATCACCAGGGCGCGCTTGGCGATGTTCTTGGCCAGGTCGCCCGTGCGCTCCAGCGACAGGCTCATCTTCAGGGCGGAGACGGTGCGGCGCAGGTCCTGCGCCACGGGCTGGCGCAGGGTGAGGATGCGGATCGCCTTGCGCTCGATCTCGTGCTGCAGGTCGTCCAGGCGCGCGTCGCGGCCGATCAGGGACTGGGCCAGGGGCACGTCGCGCTCGGCCACGGCGGTGACGGCGTCCTGCACCTGCGCCTCGGCGAGGCCCCCCAGGCGGACGACCTCGGCTTTCAAGCCGCTCAGTTCGTCGCCGTAGAACTTCAGGGTGTGTTCAGTCATGGACACGTGTTCCGGCTCCGGTCTCCGGAGCGCGGGCTGCATGCCCGCGTTCGACGCTTCCCTGATGACACGTCCGTGACGCTTCCGCGACAACGGCCCGACCGTCCCGGGGTGTCAGGCCGCCGGCAAGGTGACGGTGAAGACGGAGCCGGCGCCGGGCGCGCTCTCCACCGCGAGGCCCCCGCGGTGGCGGTTGACGATGTGGCGCACGATGGCGAGGCCCAGGCCCGTGCCGGCGCGCGGCCCGCTCTTCTGGCCGCCGACGCGGTAGAAGCGCTCCGTCAGGCGGGGGAGCTCGTCGCGCGCCATGCCCGCCCCGTCGTCCGCCACGCGCAGCACGGCGTAGCGCGCGCCGTCCGACCGGTCGGGCGCCAGCAGCGTCTGGCGCGGGCGGGCCGGGGCGCTGGGAGGGGCGTCGCCGCGCGCGGTCACCTCCACGCGCACCGTCGAGCCTGCGGGCGAGTGCTTCAGGGCGTTGTCCACGAGGTTCTGCACCACCTGGACCACTTGGTCGCGGTCGCCGTGCACCAGCGCCTCCCCCGGCGGCGGCGCCTGGATCGTGATGGCGACGCCCAGGGCGGCCGACTGCGGCTGCAGGGCGTCCGCCACGTCGCTCGCCGCCAGGGCCAGGTCCACGCGGCCGGAGGGCGGCACGTGCTCGTTCAGCTCCACGCGCGACAGGTGGAGGATGTCGGCGGTGAGCCGCGTCATGCGGTCGGCCTGGTCGGCCATCACCGCCAGGAAGCGGTCGCGGGCGGCGGGGTCCTCCTTGGCGTGGCCGCGCAGGGTCTCGATGAAGCCGGACAGGGAGGCGAGGGGCGTGCGCAGCTCGTGGCTGGCGTTGGCCAGGAAGTCGGCGCCCATGCGTTCGGTGCGCCGCGCCTCCGTCTGGTCGCGCAGGTGCAGCAGGGCGGCGGGCGTCTCCGGCTCGCTGGGCAGGGGCGCGGCGTGGGCGCGCCAGGCGCGCGCCTGGGCGCCCCCGTCGGCGTAGTCCACGGCGGCCGGGCGGCGGCCGTAGAGCGCCTCGTCGGCGGCCTCCAGCACCTCCGGCCGGCGCACGGCGTTCACCAGCAGGGCGCCCGACGCCGAGATGCGCAGCAGCGACCGCGCCGCCCCGTTGGCGAACAGCACGCGGCGCGAGGCCATGTCGTCCGGCTCGCCGCCGCCCACGATCAGCACGGGGTCGGCCAGGCGCTCCAGGGCGTCGTCGAAGCCGGGGCCGCGGTCGGCGGCGGGGGCCGCAGCGGCGCCCTCGGTCGGCGGACCGGGGGGCCGCGCCAGGGCGCGCACCAGGGC
>CAXTCO010000264.1:0-3600 GCA_964242255.1 uncultured Caulobacteraceae bacterium
CGGTGGCGGGCTCGGCCTACACCTACAGCTACGCCGTGATGGGCGAGATCGTGGCGTGGCTCGTGGGCTGGGCCTTGATCCTGGAGTACGCCCTGGGGGCCAGCGCCGTCGCGGTGGGATGGTCGGGCCACATCGCCGGCTTCCTGGACGCGGTCGGCGTGCACCTGCCGCACGCGCTCACCGTGGGGCCGAAGATCTCGCTGGGCTTCCTGGAGGGGGGCGAGGCCGGCGGCCTGGTGAACCTGCCGGCGGTGATCATCACCGTGCTCGTCACCGCGCTCCTGGTCGTGGGCACCAAGGAGAGCGCCAGCGTCAACGCCGTTCTGGTGGCCATCAAGGTGGCCGCCCTGACGCTGTTCGTGGTGCTGACGCTGCCGATGGCCCTCGGCCACCCGGCCAACTTCAAGCCCTTCACGCCGCGCGGCTGGGGGAACCCGCTCGATTCGGCCGGCACCGGCGTGCTGGGGGCCGCGGCCTCCATCTTCTTCGCCTACGTCGGGTTCGACGCCGTCTCCACCGCGGCGGAGGAGACCAAGAACCCGCAGCGCAACGTGCCCATCGGGCTGATCGCCTCCTTGGCGATCTGCACCGTCTTCTATCTCCTCGTGGCGAGCGGGGTGATCGGCGCGATCGGGGCGCAGCCCCTCAAGGACGCCGCCGGCCGCTACTTCGCCGACGGTTCCCCAGAACTCTACGGCTCGGCCGCCTGCACGGGCCTGCACGCGCCCCTGGTGTGCTCCAAGGAGGCGCTGGCCTATGTGCTGCGCGAGGTGGACCAGCCGCTGTTCGGGAACCTGGTCGGCCTCGCCGCCACCATCGCGCTGCCCTCGGTGGTGCTGCTGATGATGTACGGTCAGACGCGCGTGTTCTTCGTGATGGCGCGCGACGGCCTCTTGCCGCCGGTGTTCTCGACCGTGCACCCGCGCTTCAAGACCCCGTGGATCATCACGGCGGTGACGGGGGTGATCGTGGCGGTGGCCGCGGCGTTCTTCCCCGTGGGGCAGCTGGTGGACTACTCCAACGGAGGCACCCTGTTCGCCTTCGCCGCCGTGTCGATCGGGGTGATGATCCTGCGGGTCACCGACAAGGCGAGGCCCCGCCCCTTCCGCACGCCGCTGCTGTGGGTGGTGGCGCCCCTCTCGGTGCTCGGCTGCGCGGTGCTGTTCCTCAGCCTGCCGATGACGGCCAAGCTCGTGTTCCTGGTGTGGGCGCTGATGGGGCTGGCGCTCTACTTCTCCTACGGGTTCTGGCGCTCCAACGTGCGCCGCGGCGTGATCGACTCCGACGACGAGGACGGGACGGGCCTGGACGGCGTCGCGTCCCGCTGACGCGGGGGCGGCCGTGTTGCACGGCCGCCATACGCCCGCCGCCCGCCTGTGGTGATGCTCGGCCATGAGCGACGTGCACGCCATCGAGAGCGCCGGCCGGGTGATCATCGTCGACGACGATCCCGGCATCCGCGACGTGGTCGGCGAGTTCCTGGGCCGCCACGGCTTCGAGGTGGCCGAGGCGGCCGACGCCGCGGGCCTGCAGCGGGCCCTGGCCGGCGCCCCCGCCGACGTGATCGTGCTGGACGTGATGCTGCCCGGCGACGACGGCCTGACCATCTGCCGCCGCCTCGCCGCCGACACCGACGGTCCGGCCGTGATCATCCTCTCCGCCATGGGCGAGGACACCGACCGCATCGTCGGCCTGGAGCTGGGCGCCGACGACTACCTGGCCAAGCCGTGCAACCCCCGCGAGCTCCTGGCCCGGGTGCGCGCGGTGATGCGCCGCCGCGCCGAGCCCCGCGCCGGCGCCAAGCTGGACGCCGCCTGCGAGTTCGACGGCTGGCGCCTCGACCTCGTGCGCCGCGAGCTGAAGAGCCCCGACGGGGCCGTGGTGAACCTCTCCGGCGGCGAGTTCTCGCTTCTGCGCGTGTTCGTGGAGAGCCCGCAGAAGGTGATGACGCGCGACCAGCTGCTGGACCACGCGCGCGGCCCCGACAGCGACGCCTACGACCGCGCCATCGACGTGCAGATCAGCCGCCTGCGCCGCAAGCTGGACGACGGGGGAAGCCCGGGCTCCGGCGGCCTGATCCGCACCGTGCGCAACGAGGGATACATGTTCATGCCCAGGGTCCTGCGGCGATGAGCGCGGCGACCGCGCCCCCGCCGCCGGTAGGGCTGCGCGCCGCGCGCGGCGCGCCCCTGTTCGTGCAGGTGTTCGCGCTGGTGCTGCTGACGCTGATCGGCGCCCATGCGGTGAACCTCGCCATCGTCTACTTCCTGCCGCCGCCGCCGCCCGAAGTGTTCCGCGTCAGCGAGGTGGCGGCGGCCCTGAGCGCGCCCGGCCGTCCGATGCCCGTGCACGGCGGACAACAGGCCGTCGCGCCCCTGCTCGCCGCCCTCGCCCCGGTCCCGGCCGTTCCGGTCGACCAGCGTCCCACGCGCACGGGCGGGCTGCTGCGCGAGGAGCTAGCCGACCACCTGGGGCGCTCCGTCGCCGACGTGCGGCTCTACTTCATCGACGCGCACCGCAACCCGGTGCGGCGGTCGATGCGCAGCTTCCAGCGTCAGCTCGCGCCCGTGCCCAGCGACCGCCATGGCGACAACTTCGTCATGGCCCCGTTCGTGGCCGCGGCCCACACGGCCGACGGCCGCTGGTCCGTGCTGCGGCGGGAGGAGACGGCGCCGCTGACCAGCTGGGCGCAGCGCATGACGCTGTGGTTCGCGGCCTCCGCCCTGGCGGTGACGCCGCTGGCGTGGCTGTTCGCCCGCCGCTTCGCCGCACCTTTCGCCGAGTTCGCCGAGGCCGCCGGGCGCCTCGGCCGCGACCCGGGCGCCCCGCCGCTGGAGCGCATCCGCGGCCCGCGCGAGGTGCAGACGGCGGCGGCCGCCTTCAACGACATGCAGGGCCGGCTGAACCGCTACGTGCACGACCGCACCGCCATGGTCGGCGCCATCGCCCACGACCTGCGCACGCCCCTCACCCGCCTGCGCTTCCGCGTGGAGTCCGCCCCGCCCGCCCTCGCCGCCAAGATGACGTCGGACATCGAGCAGATGGAGCAGATGATCTCGGACACCATGGCCTTCGTGCGCGACGCCACCCACCAGGGCGAGCGCTGCCGGCTGGAGCTGTCGTCGCTGGTGCAGACGGTGGCCGACGAGATGGCCGACACGGGGCTGGACGTCTCCGCCGACGGCCGCTCGCCCGTGGTGGTCTACGGCGACGCCCTGGCCCTGCGGCGCCTCGTGAGCAACCTCCTCGACAACGCGGTGAAGTTCGGCGCGTGCGCCCGCGCCCGCGTCTACGCCGAGGCGGGGGCCGCAGTGGTGGAGGTGGACGACGACGGCCCCGGCGTGCCCGCCCACGAGCGCGAGCGCGTGTTCGAGCCCTTCCACCGCGGGGAGCCCAGCCGCAGCCGCGCCACCGGCGGCGCCGGCCTGGGCCTCGCGGTCGTCCGCACCATCGCCCGCGCCCACGGCGGCGAGGCCGAGCTGGAGAACCGGCCGGAGGGGGGCCTGCGCGCCCGCTTCCGCCTGCCGCTGCACCTGCAGGCGGCGTGAAGCCCCGCCTCTTCGCCGCACTCGCAGCCGCGGCGGCGGTGCTGGCGGCGTC
>CAXTCO010000265.1:0-3593 GCA_964242255.1 uncultured Caulobacteraceae bacterium
ACCGTGGCGCTCGCCGGGCGCGGGCGGGAGGCGCTGGACGAGGTCGCGCACGCCGTCGCCGAGGCGGGCGGCCGCGCCGAGCCGCTGGTGCTCGACGTATCCGACGCCGAGGCCGCCGTGCGGGCGACGGCGGAGCTGGCCCGGCGCCACGGGCGGCTGGACGTGCTGGTCAACAACGTGGGCGCGCGCGACCGCCGGCCCCTGGCCGACTTCGCCCTCGCCGACGTGCGCGCGCTGCTGGAGACCGACCTCGTGGCGCCCTTCAACCTGGCGCGCGAGGCGGCGCGGCCGATGGCGGCGGCGGGCTGGGGCCGCATCGTGAACATCACCTCCCTCGCGGGGCCGTTCGCGCGGCCGGGGGACGCGGCCTACACCGCCGCCAAGGGCGGGCTCGCGGCCCTGACGCGGGCGTTGGCCGCCGAGCTCGGGCCGCAGGGGATCACCGCCAACGCCGTCGCGCCCGGCTACTTCGCGACGGAGGCCAACGCCGCCATGGCCGCGGACCCGCAGGTCGCCGCCCACCTCGCCCGCCGCACCTCGCTGGGCCGCTGGGGGAGGCCGGAGGAGATCGCAGGCGCCGTGGTGTTCCTGTGCTCGGAAGCCGCATCCTACGTCACGGGCCAGGTGCTCGCCGTGGACGGCGGCTACTCCGCCCACTTTTGAGGCTCATCCGCGGGCCACCATCACCGCGCCGGCCGCCACCACGGCCACCCCCGCCGCCCGCAGCCAGCCCGCCGGATGCGCCTGGAGACCGAGCGCGCCGAAGTGGTCCAGCACCACGCCCAGGGCGGTCTGCGAGGCGATGATGACCACCAGCGTCGTGCCGGCGCCGAGCTTGGGCGTGGCCCAGGCCGACAGCGCCACCACCGCCGCGCCGTAGCAGCCGCCGACCCAGGCGTACCAGGGGGTCGCCGCCGCCCAGCCCTCCGGCAGCTTGGGCCGCAGCGCCGCGACCGCGCCCGCCAACACCACCGCGCCCACCAGGAAAGAGACCAGCGACGCCCACAGCACCGAGCCCGCCGACTTGCTCAGGAGCGCGTTGGTGGGGGTCTCTATGGCGATCCCCACCCCCGTCAGGAGCACGGCCAGGAGGGCGAGGGCGATCTGCATGCCGCCGGCCTACGCCCGATCGGGCGGGCGCGACACCGGCATGTGCGGACACGCGCGCAACTTCGCCCGGCCCTGCGGCTTTGGTTCTCCGCGCGGCCGTCCGAGCCGTCGGACGGGGGTGCGGGTGAGCGAAGCGGCCGTGGCGGGCGTCGACCTGGAGGAGCGGGCGCGGGTGCTGGAGCAGCGCCGGGTGCGCAAGATGGCGGCCTCGGCCCACGCCTACGTCCGCGGCGCGACGGAGAGCTTCTACGCCTGGCTGGCCGAGCTGGGCGAAGGCCGGCTGCCGGACGGGCCGGCCGTGTGGATCTGCGGCGACTGCCACCTGGGCAACCTCGGCCCCCTGGCCGACGCCGACGGCCGCGTGGACGTGCAGATCCGCGACCTGGACCAGACCACCGTCGGCAACCCGGCCCACGACCTCGTGCGCCTCGGCCTCTCCCTGGCGTCGGCCGCCCGCGGGTCGGACCTGCCGGGCGTCACCACCGCCCGCATGGTGGAGGAGATGGTCGACGGCTACAGCCTGGCCCTGCGCCGCCCGGAGGACCACGAAGCCGCCCCCGGCGACAAGGCCGTGCCGGAGCCCGACGTGGTGCGCAGCGTGCGCCGCCGCGCCCTCGGCCGCCGCTGGCGCCACCTGGCCACCGAGCGGCTGGAGGACGTGCGCCCCTCCATCCCCCTGGGCGAGCGCTTCTGGGCGCTCACCGGCGAGGAGCGCGAGGCCCTGGCCGCCGTCTTCACCGCGCCGCAGGTGCGCGAGCTGGTGCTGGCGCTCAACGCCCGCGACGACGGCGACGTGGAGATGGTCGACGCCGCCTACTGGATGAAGGGCTGCTCCTCCCTGGGCAAGCTGCGCTACGCGGCCCTGCTGGAGATCGGCGGCGGCCGGCGCACCAAGCTGGCCCTGGTCGACCTGAAGGAGGCCTGCGCCTCCGTCGCTCCCTCGGCTCCCGGCGCCTCGATGCCGGACGACCCGGCGGAGCGCGTCGTGGCCGGCGCCCGCGCCCTCTCGCCCAACCTGGGCGACCGCATGACGGCCGTGCGCGTGCTCGACAGGCCCTTGGTGCTGCGGGAGCTGGCGCCGCAGGACTTGAAGCTGGAGGTGGACCAGTTCTCCCGCGCAGAGGCCGTGCAGGCGGCGCGCTACCTGGCCTACGTGGTCGGCCGCGCCCACGCCCGGCAGATGGACGAGGCCACCCGCTCCGCCTGGCGCGGCGAGCTGAAGCGCGGCCACGACGCCGACCTGGACGCCCCCGGCTGGCTCTGGGACAGCGTGGTCGCCCTCGCCGCCCGCCACGAGGCGGGCTACCTGGAGCACTGCCGCCGCTACGCCCTGCAGGCCGCCGCGTGAGCGCCGCCGCGGAGGACACGCGCTGGATGCGCGAGGCGCTGGCGGTGGCCTGCGAGAAGGGGACGGACCCGTCGCTCTCGCCCATCGGCTGCGTGATCGTGCGCGACGGGGCCGTGATCGCCCGCGAGCGCAACCACGTCGCCGAGCACCGCGACGCCACCGCCCACGCGGAGATGGAGGCGATCCGCGCCGCCGGCCGCGGCTTCGAGGACGGCGAGCTGCGGGGCGCGACCCTCTACTCCACCCTGCAGCCGTGCGGCATGTGCACCATGGCGTCCATCTGGTCCAAGGTGGGCCGCGTGGTCTACGGAGCGGGCCGCGAGGACGTGCACCGCATGTACTTCGAGGCGCGCCACGTCGACACGCTGCAGTTCATCCGCGACGCCTACCGTGACGACGTGGAGATCGAAGGCGGCGTGCTGCGGGCGGAGTGCGCCCGGCTCTACTACGGCCCCGACGACGACGTGCCCGAGGCCGAACAGGGCAACACCTGACGACCCGTCAAAGGACGGACTCCTCCCACCGCCGGCCGTCCGCCGTTCCACCCCGTAGATCAGGAGACCACCATGAGCTTCTTCGGCTCGATCATGGACAAGATCTTCCACCACGGCGGCGCGCCCGCGCCCGCTCCCGCCGCACCGCCGGCGGGCGCCCCCGCACCGGCTGCGCAGGCCGCGCCCGCGCCTGCGCAGCCGGTGGACGTGGAACAGGTGTTGGAGGGCATGGCGGCTCAGAAGGGCGGCGGCGGCAACTGGCGCACCTCCATCGTCGACCTCCTCAAGCTGCTTGACCTCGACTCCAGCCTGTCCGCCCGCAAGGAGCTGGCCGACGAGCTGAACGTGCACGCCGCCGCCGACGGCACGGCGCAGGAGAACGAGGCGCTCATCAAGGCCGTCTGGGCCAAGCTGGCCGAGAACGGCGGCAAGGTCCCCGCCGGCCTGAGCTGACGCCGGCGCGCCCTCCCCGCGGCCGACGGCGGCGGGGAGGTCCGGCCCCTACTCCGCCCTCGCCTTTGTGAAGCCCGACCACACGTCGTCGTAGTCGAGCTGCATGGCGGGCGTGTCCACCGCGAAGCGCGTCGGGCGGAGCACCTGGCGGCTCTCCCACATGAAGGCCAGCGTGCCGGAGAGCTTGT
>CAXTCO010000266.1:0-3585 GCA_964242255.1 uncultured Caulobacteraceae bacterium
GGCGCCCGGCGTGGCGAAGACGGCCCCGACCCCGCGCACGCCCACGGCGCGCACGTGCGGCTGGTCGACGCGGGCGAGGGCGGCCTCGCGCCGCCTGCGCCCGGCGCTCCGTCCCTGGTGCTGCTCGCGCCCGAGGCGCGCGAGCGGATCGCCGAAGCGCAGGCGCTCGGCTATGCGGGATGGCTGATCAAGCCCCTGCGCCGGGCCTCCCTGGCCGACCGCGTGCGCGCGGTGCTGGACGGCGCCCCGGCCTCCGCCCGCCCCGCTCCCGCGCCGGAGGACGAGCGCGCCGCGCCCGCCGCGGCCGCCGGCCTGCGCGTGCTGCTGGCGGAGGACAACGCGGTGAACGCGCTCCTCGCCCGCGCCCTGCTGCAACGCGAGGGGTGCGAGGTGGTGCGGGTGGCCACGGGGACGGAGGCGGTGCAGGCGGCGCGCGGCGGCGGCTTCGACCTCGTGCTGATGGACCTGCGCATGCCGGGGCTCGACGGCCTCGCCGCCACCGCCGCCCTGCGTGCGGAGGGCGTCACGACGCCCGTGGTGGCCCTCACGGCCAACGCCTTCGACGACGACCGCCGCGCGTGCCGCGAGGCGGGGCTGGACGGCTTCCTCACCAAACCTTTGGACCCGTCGGCGCTGCGGGCCGTGCTGGCGCGCCGCCCCCGCTCCGAGGCGGACGCGGTCGCCTGAGCTCAAGCTTGCGAGCGCTTGCAAAGCCGTTCGTGCGGGCTGATAACGCCTCGCATGTTCGACGCCGAGGCTCCCCCCGTCCCTGCGGCCGCGCTGCGCTCCCTGTCGGGCGCGCGCCGGGGCGAGGGCGGCGTGGTCGGGGCCGTCTCCGGCGAGGGCGACCTGGAGCGGCGGCTGCTGGAGATCGGCGTGGTGGAGGGCGCGCGGATCCGCGTGCTGCACGAGGGGCTGTTCGGCCGCGACCCCATCGCCCTGCAGGTCGACGACACCCGCGTGGCGCTGCGCCGGCGCGAGGCGGCCGGCGTCATGTTCCGGCCGGAGCCCAGGCCCGGAGCCCGGCCGGGAGCCCCCGCCTAGGCGCATGGACGCCCTGGTCGCCGCGTCTCCCCCGCGACTGGCGCGCGTCGCGCTGGTCGGGGTCCCCAACTCCGGCAAGACGGCGCTGTTCAACGCCCTCACGGGCGCGCGGCAGAAGACGGCCAACTACCCGGGCGTGACCGTCGAGCGGAAGGAGGGCGCGGCCTCCACGCCGTCCGGCCGCCGGGTCGCGGTGCTCGACCTGCCGGGCACCTACAGCCTGCGCGCCCGCTCGCCCGACGAGGAGGTGACGCGCGACGTCGTGCTGGGCCGCCGCGCCGACGAGGCGCCGCTCGACCTGCTGGTGTGCGTGGCCGACGCCACCAACCTGCGCACCGTGCTGCGGCTGATCCTGGAGCTGCGGCAGGTCGGCCGGCCGATGGTGCTGGCGTTGAACATGATCGACATCGCCGAGCGGCAGGGCTTCGGCATCGACCTCGCGCGGCTCTCGGCCGAGCTCGGCGTGCCGGTGGTGGCCACCGTGGCCACGCGCCGTCGCGGCGTGTCCGAGCTGCTGGAGGCTGTGGACCGGGCCGCGGCCACGCCCGCCCACGCCCAAGCCCACGCCTGGTCCGCGCCCGACGCGGCGGCCCTCCGCACGGCCCACCGGGAGGCCGAGCGCATCCTGCGCGCCGCCGTCACTCCCCCGCGCTCGCCCGACACCTGGACGGGCCGGCTCGACCGGGTGCTGCTGCACCCGGTGGCGGGGCTCGCGATCCTGCTGCTGATCCTGTTCGCCATGTTCCAGGCGGTGTTCGCCGGCGCGCAGCCGGTGATGGACGCCATCGACCACGGCTTCAAGGCGCTGGGCGCGGCCGTCGGCGCGGGGCTCCCAGCGGGGCCGGTGCGCGACCTGCTGACGGACGGGATCATCGCCGGCGTGGGCAGCGTGCTCGTGTTCCTGCCGCAGATCGCCATCCTGTTCCTGTTCATCCTCCTCCTGGAGGACAGCGGCTACATGGGACGCGCCGCCTTCCTGATGGACAAGCTGATGGGGGGGGCGGGGCTGCACGGGCGCGCCTTCATCCCGCTGCTGTCGAGCTTCGCCTGCGCCATCCCCGGCATCATGTCGACGCGGGTGATCGACAACCGGCGCGACCGGCTGACGACGATCCTGATCGCCCCGCTGATGACCTGCTCGGCGCGCATCCCCGTCTACACGCTGATCATCAGCGCCTTCGTGCCTGCGCGGCGGCTGGGCGGGGTGGTCGACCTGCGGGGGCTGGTGCTGTTCGGCCTCTACGCGGCCGGCATCGTCTCGGCGCTGGCGGTCGCCACGGTGGTGCGTCGCCTGGTCTGGCGCGGGCGCAGCGAGCCGTTCCTGATGGAGCTGCCGAGCTACAAGGTCCCCGACCCGCTGAACGTGCTGCAGGGCCTGTGGTCGCGCACGGCCGCCTTCGTGACGCGAGCCGGCACGACCATCCTGTCCATCATGATCCTGATCTGGTGGCTGTCCACGCACCCGGCCGCGCCGGCGGGCGCCGCCGGGCCCGCCATCGACTACAGTTACGCGGGCCTGATCGGCCATGCGCTCGCGCCCGCCATGCGGCCGGTCGGCTTCGACTGGACGATCACCCTGGCGCTGATCCCGGCCTTCGCCGCGCGGGAGGTGGTGGTCGCCACCCTGGGCACGCTCTACGCCGTGGCGGTGGGCGAAGGCGCCGGCGGCGAGGCCACGGGCGCCCTCGCCCACCAGTTGGCCGGCCACTGGTCGACGGCCACGGCCCTTTCGCTTCTGGCGTGGTTCGTGTTCGCCCCCCAGTGCGCCTCCACCCTGTCGGTGGTGCGGCGCGAGACGGGGTCGTGGCGCTGGCCGGCGGTGATGGTCGGCTACATGCTGGCGCTGGCCTACGGCGCGAGCTTCGCCGTCTTCCAGTCGGCGCGGGCGGCGGGCCTGTGAGCGCCGCGCTGCAGGGAGGGCTGGTCGATGCGGTGGTCGCCGGCGCCGCCCTGTGGCTGCTGTGGAGTTTCGGCCCGGAGAGCTGGCGCGCCCGCCTCGCCCGCCGCCGCGCCGCCCCCTCCTACGACCGTGCGCTGCAGGCGGACAAGCTGGACGGCCGGGCGCCGGACAAGGGTTGCGGACCGGGCTGCGGCTGCGGCTGAGCCGCTTCGCTCAGAACGGGATCTCGTCGTCCAGGTCGGCGGGAAAGCTCTCCTTCGGGCCGCCGCCCGAGCGCCCGCTCCCGCCCCCGCCGCTTCCTCCGCGGCCGCCGCCCGAGCCGTAGTCGTCGCCCCCGCGGCTGAAGCCCCGGCCGCCGCTCCCGCCTCCGCCGTAGCCCGAGCCGTAGGTCCCTTCGTCGGCGCCGCCGCCCGCGCTGTCGCCGCGGCCGCCCAGCATCGTCAGTTGGCCGTTGAAGCGTTGGATCACGATCTCCGTCGTGTACTTCTCGGCGCCCTGCTGGTCCGTCCACTTGCGGGTCTGCAGCGCGCCCTCGACGTAGACGGAGGAGCCTTTCTTCACGTACTGCTCCACCACCTTCACGATGTTGTCGTTGAAGATGACGACCGAGTGCCACTCGGTCTTCTCCTTGCGCTCGCCGG
>CAXTCO010000267.1:0-3580 GCA_964242255.1 uncultured Caulobacteraceae bacterium
CTGACGCTGATCACCACGCCGGTGGTCTACCTCTACCTCGACAAGCTGCGCCGCCCGTCCCGCAAGCGCCGCGGGCCCGAGCGGTGGGCGCCTCCGCCGGAAGACCCCCGCCGCTCGCCCGACCTCGCCCCCCCCTCCCCCACGGCGCCCCCCGCGGGGCGTGGGGATGCGGGCCTGCCGGCGCCCCAAGGAACATGACCTCCGCCCCGATGCGCCCGCCGTCCCCTCCCCGCCGCAAGCTCGCCGCCTGCGCCGCTCCGCTGGCCTTCGCCTCGCTCCTGGGCGGCTGCATGGTCGGCCCGGACTACAAGCGGCCCGACCCGATCCCCGCGCAGCAGCCCACGCCGCCCGCCTTCAAGGAGCGGGAGGGCTGGACGCCCGCCCAGCCCCTCGACACCCTCGACCGCGGCGCCTGGTGGAGCGCGTTCGAAGACCCGGTGCTCGACGGGCTGGAGCGCCAGGTCGCGGTCACCAACCAGAACATCGTCCAGGCCGAGGCGAGCTACCGCGAGGCCGTGGCCGTGGTGGAGCAGGCGCGCGCGGGCCTGCTGCCGACGGTGGGGACCAACGCCTCGCTGACGCGCGCGGGCGGCGGCGGCAACGGCACGCTGATCGACACGGGCGGCGGCTCCATCACCACCACGGGCGTGACCGGCGCCACCACCACGGGCGCCAGCACCACGGGCGCGGGGACGGCCGGCACGGGCGCGGGCACGACCGGCTCCACGGGAACCACGGGTTCGACCGGCGTCACCAGCGGCGGCTCCAGCTTCGTCTCCGGCGGCGGCGCGCAGACGCGCTACACCCTGGGCTTCTCCGCGGCCTGGACGCTGGACGTGTGGGGAAGCGTCCGCCGTCAGATCGAGGCCGACCGCGACAACGTCCAGGCCGACGCCGCCACGCTCGCCAACGCCGCCCTCTCCGCCCAGGCGACGCTGGCGACCGACTACTTCAACCTGCGCTCCCTCGACGCGCAGAAGGCGATCCTGGCCGACACCATCACCGCCTACCAGCGCACGGTGAGGTTGACGGAGAACCAGTACCGGGCCGGCACGGCCGCCCGCGGCGACGTGATCGCCGCCCAGCTGCAGGTGCTGAACAGCCAGGCGCAGCTGGCCGACCTGGGCGTGCAGCGCGCCGCCGACGAGCACGCCATCGCCGTGCTCATGGGCAAGGCCCCCGCCCAGCTCACCCTCGTGGAGGCCAGGCTGCCGCCCCGCGCGCCCACCGCCCCCGTCGGCGTGCCCTCCGAGCTCCTGCAGCGGCGGCCGGACGTGGCTTCGGCCGAGCGCGCCGTGGCCGCCGCCAACGCCCAGATCGGCTTGGCGATCGCGGCCTACTTTCCGCAGATCTCGCTCTCCGGCTCGGCCACGTCGTCGTCCGACGTGTTCCACCAGCTGTTCAACGCCTCCAACGTCGCCTGGTCGTTCGGGCCGCGCCTGACGGACACGCTGGTCGACTTCGGCGCCCGCAGGGCCCAAGTGCGCCAGGCGCGCGCACGCTACGACGAGGCCCTCGCCGCCTATCGGCAGACGGTGCTCACCGCCTTCCAGAACGTGGAGGACGAGTTGGCCGCCCTGCGCCAGCTGGAGGCCGAGCAGCGCGTGCGCGACGCCGCCGAGGTCGCCGCCAAGCAGGCGGAGACCATCTCGCTGAACCAGTACCGCGCGGGCACGGTGGCCTTCACCACGGTGATCACCGCCCAGGCGCAGTCGCTCTCCGCCCAACTCTCCGCACGCCAGGTCACCGCCGCCCGCCTGCAGGCGGGCGCGCTGCTGATCCAGGCGCTCGGCGGCGGCTGGACGGACGCGGAGCTGCCCCGCGCCCGCGACATCCGGTAGGCCCCTCGCGCACGCTTCCGCCCGGTGCTAAGCCGCCTGGAGGCGCGCAGGGCACGGGTTCGCCCGCAGAACGCGTCACAGGGGAATAAACGTGTCCGAGCTTCTCGACGCCGTCGACGCCCGCATCCTCGACCTGGTCCAGAACGACGCCGGCCTCTCCGTGGCCGAGATCGCCGAGCGCGTGGGCCTGTCGTCCTCCCCCTGCTGGCGGCGGATCAAGCGGCTGGAGGACACGGGCGTGATCCAGGGCCGCGTCACCCTCCTCGACGGCGAGAAGCTGGGGCTGGACTTCGAGGTCTACGCCGAGGTGAAGCTCACCCTGCCCACCAAGGACAACCTCGACCTGTTCGACGCGGCCGTGGCGCAGTGGCCGGAGGTGGTGAGCTGCGCCACCGTGACCGGCGCGACGGACTACGTGCTGCGCATCGTCACCCGCGACATCCACGCCTTCGACCTGTTCCAGCGCGACAAGCTGTTGGCCCTGGGCGTGGTCTCCAACGTGGAGACGCGCATCGTGATCCGCTCCGTGAAGCGCTCCACCGCCGTGCCTTTGGGGCTGATCAGCCCGCACGTGGCCGGCTGATCAGGGCGGCTCAGACCAGCAGGGCCCGCGGGTCCGGCTGAGGCCGCCCGTCGGCGGCGCGGACGATCCCCACGATCGCGCGCACCAGGAACCACAGCTTGGCGAGCCCGAGCACCGCGAACCCCAGCAGCATGACGGGCGCGCCGACCAGCACGACCAGCAGCGGCGCCCCCACCACCATCAGCCCCACCCCCAGCGCGCCCCAGCCGAAGAGTCCCCAGGCCGTGCGGATCGCGTAGACGTAGTGGCTCCACGCCGCCGGCCCCGCCCCGCCCTTGAGCACGTAGGCGGCGACCAGCGCGGCGACGAAGCTCAGGCCCGCCGTGGGCACGGTCAGCAGCAGGCCGACGTAGACCAGGATCGGCGCGGCCAGCTCTCCGCGCGTGGAGCGCACGCCGAAGCGCGGATCGTAGGTGGACTGGAACCCGGTCATGGACATCGCCCCCGGCGACCCTTCGCCGCCGCCCCCACCCTCGCGCCGATCCTGAGCTGGATCACGTTAAACGTCGTTCAGGCTCATGTCGGCGCGGTCGCACCACCCGCCGGGGGCCCAGCCGGCCGCCGGGTCGGCCTCGCCCTCCAGCACCACGGCGTTGGTGGGCGTCTCCTCCAGGCGCAGGCGCACGCAGCGCCAGCCGGGCGCCTCGGCCGCCAGGAAGGCGGCGAGCTTGCGGCGGAGCCCGACGGCCGCGGCCTCCGTGGTCGGGTCGCCCTCGAACAGCATGAGCCGCGGCAGGCGCTCCGGCTCCCGCTCGCGGAAGAAGTCGAGCAGCGGGTCGGCGCGGTTCAGCTGCAGGGCGTGGTCGACCGCGCCGTCGATCCAGCCGTGCCAGCGCGTCTTCAGCCGCTCGAAGCTGTCGGCCATGTTGGAGCCGCCCCAGTCCGGCCGCGCCGCCGTGGCGAGGGTCACGGTCACGACCTCGTTGTGGCCGTGGGGCGTGGCGCACTTGCTCGCCGGGTCGGCGAGGAGCCGGTGCGCCATGGCGAAGCGCCGGGTGAACTCGAGCTGGGGCATGGCGCGCACAGATAGGGCGGCGGGTCCGGCGCGCCAGCCCGCCCCCCCGACCAAGGCCCGCGATCGGGGCCCGCGATCGGGGCCCGCGATCGGGGCCGGCGATCAGGGCCCGGCGGCCAGGGCCGGAGCCACCTTGGCCGG
>CAXTCO010000268.1:0-3575 GCA_964242255.1 uncultured Caulobacteraceae bacterium
CCAGGCGCACGGCATCGACGACCTGCGCGCCTTCTTCATCCGCTCGCGCCGGCGCGTCCCGTGCTTCGCCGACGCGGCGACCACCGCCACGCTGCTGAGGCGCTTCGACTACTGCTTCAAGGCCCGGGGCGGCTATCCGGCCATCTGCGACCTCCATCCGCTGCCGCCTTGGGGCGAGCCGTGGGAGGTGGACGGGCCGTCCGGCCCGATCCCGGTGGTCGGCTACGACCAGAACCACGGCGAAGTGCAGGCCGCCGGTTTCCGCCTCGGTCCGGTGGCTTACTCGCCGGACGTGCTGACGATCCCGCCGGAGTCCCTGGACCGGCTGCGCGGCCTGCAGGTGTTCATCGTCGACGCGTTGCGCGACACGCCGCACCCGACGCACGCCACGGTCGACCAGGCGCTGGCGTGGATCGAGGAGCTCCGGCCGGCGCGCGCGATCCTGACCAACATGCACATTGACCTGGACTACGCCGCGCTGAAGCGCCGCCTGCCGCCGCATGTGGAGCCGGCGTATGACGGGATGCGCTTCGAGGTGGACCTGCCCGCCTGAGCCCGCGATCGGATTTCGCATAATCTTCCTTAGGCGCGATCCTGATGTGCGCCCGCCGGAGCCCGCCCGTGCCGCCTGACGCCCCCCCGCGCCCGATCGAACGCCTGCTGGCGATCATGGCGCGCCTGCGTGACCCTGAGCGGGGCTGCCCGTGGGACCTGGAGCAGACTTTCGCGACGATCGCGCCCTACACCGTCGAGGAGGCGTACGAGGTGGCGGACGCCGTCGAGCGCGGCCACATGGGCGACCTGCGCGAGGAGCTCGGCGACCTGCTGCTCCAGGTCGTGTTCCACAGCCGCATGGCCGAGGAGCTGGACGCCTTCGCCTTCGACGACGTGGCGACCGCCGTCGCCGACAAGATGGAGCGCCGCCACCCCCACGTGTTCGGCGACGCGCTCCCCCGCGACAGCGCGGGCCAGACCGTCGCCTGGGAGGCGCAGAAAGCCGCCGAGCGCGCCGCAAAGGGCGCGGCCAGCACGGGCGTGCTGGCCGACGTGCCGCCTGGGCTGCCGGCCCTGACCCGCGCGGTGAAGCTGACGAGGCGCGCGGCGCGCGTGGGCTTCGACTGGCCCGACGTCGCCCAGGTGATGGACAAGCTGCGCGAAGAGACGGCGGAGCTGGAGGCCGAGTTGCCGGCCGCCGGCCCCGCCCGCCTGCGCGACGAACTCGGCGACCTGCTGTTCGTCTGCGCCAACCTGGCGCGCAAGCTGGACATCGATCCCGAGGACGCCCTGCGCGGCGCCAACGCCAAGTTCACGCGGCGCTTCGGGCATGTCGAGGACGCGCTGGCCTCCGCGGGCCGCACGCCCGAGGCGTCGGACCTCGCCGAGATGGAGGCCTTGTGGGCCGCGGCGAAGCAGCAGGAGCGCGACGCATGAGGGCGACCCGGACCGAGCGCTTCGTCGCCCTGGACCTGCTGCGCGGCCTGGCGGTCGCGGGCATGATCCTGGTGGTCAGCCCCGGCGACTGGAGCCACGTGTTTCCCCAGCTCAGGCACGCCGCCTGGAACGGCGCGACGCTGGCCGACATGGTGTTCCCCACCTTCCTGTTCAGCGTCGGCGCGGCGCTCGGCCTGTCCTTCCCCCGCAGACTGGAGGGGGCGGAGGCGCGGCGGTTCTGGACGCTGCTGCTTCGGCGGGCGGCCGTGCTGGTGGTGCTCGGGCTGTTCGTGGAGGCGACCTACGTCTGGGCCATCTGGGCCGGAGCCCCCTACCCTGGCGGACCGGGGCTGGCGCACCTGCGCCTGCCCGGGATCCTGCAGCGCATCGGGCTCTGCTACGCGGCGGCCGGCGCCCTGCTGGCGGCGACGGCTCGGCGCGGGCCGGACGGACGAAGCGCGCTGGACCCGCTCCGCGTCGCCGCGGCGGGAGCGGCGATCCTCATCGGCTACGCGCTCCTGATCACGTTCACGCCCGTGCCTGGGCACGGCGCGGGCCGGCTGACCCCCGACGGCAGCCTCCCCGGCTTCGTGGACCGGGCCCTGTTCACGGAGCCGCACCTGTGGCCCCTCGGCTCCGCCACGGGCGCCCGGCCCGCGACCTACGACCCGGAGGGCCTCCTGGCGTCGCTGCCGGCGACGGTGAACGTGCTGCTGGGGGCGCTCGCGGCCTGGGTGTGGCGGCGCGACCTCGACGCGGCGCCCTGGCGCATCGCCCTCGCCGGGGCGGCGGCGGTCGCGGCGGGGCTCGCGCTGGACCCCGTGCTGGTGATCAACAAGCGCCTGTGGACGAGCAGCTTCGCCCTGCTGGCCGGGGGCGTGTCCGCGCTCGTGCTGGCGGCGCTCATGGCGGCGCTGCGCCTGCCGCGGGCGGAGGCGCTGCTGAAGCCGTTCCAGGTGCTGGGCGGCAACGCCATCCTGGCGTTCCTGCTGTCGACGCTGTTCAGCCGCGTCGCGGGTTTCGCGCTCGTGCCGGACGGCGGCGGACGGCGCGTGGACCCGCAGACCTGGGGCTTCCACCTGGCCTCGGCGATCGCACCCGACCCCCAGGTCGCGTCGCTGCTCTGCGCGCTCGGCGTTCTCGGCCTGGTGACGCTGATGCTTTGGCCGCTCCACCGGCGGGCGATCCACTTCCGCATCTGAGGCGCGTGAAATCTCCGGCCGGCGGCTACTCCGCCGCGGACGACAGCTCCGGTGCAGCGCCAAGCCGCGCCGCCGGGAAGCGGCGCTCGAACTGGCCCAGCGCCTGCGGGTCGAGGCGCACGTCCAGCCGCACCTCGCCGTCGTCGGCGTCCTCGCGGGAGAGCACGCGGCCGTGGCGGTAGAGCCAGGCCAGGGCCTCGCCCTCGTCGGCACGCAGGCGGGCGGACACGGGCGGGGCCTCGTCGATGCGGACGGCGATCTCGCGCAGGAGCGCGTCGCAGCCCTCGCCGGTGAGCGCGGAGACCACCACCGCCTTAGCCCTGCCCGCCCGCGCCGGCAGGCCCTCCCGCGCCTCGGCGTCGAGTTGGTCGGCCTTGTTCCACACCTCCAGCGTGCGTCCGCCGAGGTCCTCGCCGGTGCCCATGCGGCCCAGCACCTCGGCCACGTCGGCGGCCTGTGCCTCGCTGTCCTCGCCGGCGATGTCGCGGACGTGGAGCACCAGGTCGGCTTCCTCCACCTCCTCGAGCGTCGCCCGAAAGGCGGCGACGAGTTCGTGCGGCAGGTCGCTGATGAAGCCCACCGTGTCGGACAGGATGGCCGGGCGCCCGCCGGGCAGGCGCACCTCGCGCAGGGTCGGGTCGAGGGTGGCGAACAGCATGTCCTTCGCCAGCACACCGCCCTCGGTGATGCGGTTGAAGAGCGTGGACTTGCCCGCGTTGGTGTAGCCGACCAGCGCCACCACCGGGAACGGCGTCTTGCGGCGCTGGGCGCGGTGCAGGGTGCGGGTGCGGCGCACCTCCTCCAACTGCTTCTTCAGCTGCACGATGCGGTCGGCGATCTGGCGACGGTCGAGCTCGATCTGCCGCTCGCCGGGGCCGCCGGTGCCCCCCGTGCCGCCGCGCTGGCGCTCCAGGTGGGTCCAGGTGCGCACCAGGCGCGAGC
>CAXTCO010000269.1:0-3564 GCA_964242255.1 uncultured Caulobacteraceae bacterium
GACTTCGCGGTGGCGGGCGGCGTGGCCACGGCCGTGCGGCTGACGGCGGCCACCGACGCGGGACGGGCGACCGGCGGCGGCCGCATCGACCTGCGGGACGAGCGGCTGGCGCTGCGCCTGGAGGCGTCGTCGCAGGGGACCGCTCCGCCCGTGCAGCTGCGCGTGCCGATCACGGTGGACGGCCCCCTGTCGCACCCGCGCGTGGCGGGGAAGGCGCCCTCCCCCGCGGCCGGGACGTCGGACGTGCTGCACTCGCTGGCGCGGATCGTCACGGGCGCGCGGAAGCCGGCGGGTCCACCCACGGCGGCGTCCTGCTGAACCCGCCGGCCGCCCGCAGGCGTCGCCCGCTCCGGAGACCTTGAACCGTGTTCCGCCCTCAACCGCCGAAGGCGTGGGCCGCCTCGCGCAGGGCGTCGGGCAGGCCGTAGAGGTCCATGGCCGTGATCAGGAGCGCGCTCGCCCATCCGGCGGCCTGCAGCCACGGCCCGCTCGCCCACCGGCCCATCAGCGACCGCCGGCCGGTGAACACCAGGAGCGGGAACATGGCGAAGGGCAGCTGCAGCGCCAGCACCACCTGGCTCAGCACCAGGAGGTCGTTCACACCGCCGCCGCCGCGCAGGCCGATCACCGCCACGGCGGGAACGACGGCCAGGAGCCGCGTCGCCAGCCGGCGCACCCAGGGCCGCACGCGCAGGGCGACGAAACCCTCCATCACCACCTGCCCCGCCAGGGTGCCCGTCAGGGTCGAGGACTGCCCGCTGGCCAGCAGCGCCAGGGCGAACAGCAGGCTCGCCGCCCCCGCGCCCAGGAGGGGCGACAGGGTCAGGAACGCGACGCGGATCCAGTCCGCGTCCGGCTCGAAGACGTACCGGACCCCGCCCGCCACCACGCCCGAGCGGCCGTGGAACACGGTCGCGGCCAGCACCAGGATGGCGGCGTTGACGAAGAAGGCCGCCGCGAGCGCGACCACGGTGTCCACCGTGTTCCAGCGCACGGCGCGGCCGCGGGCCTCGTCCCCCGGGCCGACCGCCCGCGTCTGCACCAGGGCGGAGTGCAGGTAGAGGTTGTGGGGCATCACGGTGGCGCCGATGATCCCGACCGCCACCGCCGCCATGCCCGCCCGGCCGAGGCCCGGATGCAGCAGGGCCGCCCCCATCTCCGCGAAGTCGGGCGCGGTGCGGGGCAGCACGAACAGCTCCACGACGAAGCAGGCGGCGATCACCGCCACCAGCGTCCCCACCAGCGCCTCGATGGGCCGCATGCCCATGCGCTGCAGCGCCAGCAGCAGGAGCACGTCGGCGGCCGTCATCGCCGTCGCCCACAGCAGCGGGATGTGGAACAGCAGGTTGAGCGCCACCGCGCTGCCCAGCACCTCGGCCAGGTCGCAGGCCACGATCGCGGTCTCGGCCGCGATCCAGTTGGGCAGGCGCGTCCAGCGCGGGGCCCACTCGCGGCAGGCCTGGGCGAGGTCGCGCCCGGTGGCCACGCCCAGGCGGGCGGCGAGCACCTGCAGCACGACGGCCATGGCGCTGGCGAGCGCGACCACCCACAGGAGGCCGTAGCGGAACTGCGCGCCGCCCTGCAGGTCGGTGGCCCAGTTGCCCGGGTCCATGTAGCCCACGCTGACCAGCACGGCGGGGCCGGCGAAGGCGCGCCAGTTGCGCCAGGCGCCGGCGCCCGGGCCGGGCGTGGGCGTCGCGCCGTGCAGCCCGTCCAGCGAGGGCGGGCGCGCCTCGGCTTCGGCGACGCGCAGGGTCAATGGCGCCAGGGGGTGATCACCACGTTCAGGCGCGGGCCGCCGTGCGCCAGCAGGGCGGCCCGCAGGCGCTCGGCGCGCCGCGCGTGCAGCAGGCGCTCCCAAGGACGGGTCAGCACGATCTCGGGGATCATCACCGCCACGGAGCGGCCCGGCGTCTCCGCGTCAAGCTTCTCGACGAACTTCAGCAGCGGCTCGTGGATGCGCCGGAAGGGCGCGGGCAGCAGCACCAGGCGCGGCGCGCGGCGGCCCTGCGCCTTCAGCGGCGCCTCGACCTGCTCGGCCCACTCACGCTTGAGGCGGCGGCCGTCCTCCTCGCCGTCGGGGCCGTCCAGGCGCAGCAGGTGGACGGCCAGCACGTCGGGCGAGAGCGTCATGGCGAACTGCAGGGCGCGGTCGCTCATGCGGTTGCGCTCCTCCAGCGCGACCAGCACGGTGGGCGGCTCCGTCTCGGGCAGGTCGAAGCCCCCGTCGGGGCGCAGGGCGGCCTCCAGCCCGTCGTAGTAGCGGCGGATGCCGAGCAGCAGGGCCACGGTGGCCGGCAGGGCCAGCACCACGATCCAGGCGCCCTCCGTGAACTTGGCCAGGACGATGACGGCCAGGGCCGCGGCGGTGACGGCCGCGCCCACACCGTTGATCAGCAGCCGCCCGTGGTTGCCGCCCTCCTGCCTGCGCCAGTGCGCCACCATGCCGAGCTGGCTCAGGGTGAAGGTCAGGAAGGCCCCGACGGCGAACAGGGGGATCAGCCGGTCGGTGACGCCGCCGAAGGCGACCAGCAGGGCGCCCGCCGTCACCGTCAGGAACAGCACGCCCACGGAGAAGACCAGGCGCCGGTCGGCGACGGCGAACGGCTTGGGCAGGAAGCCGTCCTGCGCCACCAGGCGGCACACGCGCGGGAAGCCGACGAAGCTCGTGTTGGCCGACAGGCACAACACCGCCAGCAGTGACGCCATGGCCACGCCGTAGGCGGGCCCCCGCCCGGCCACCGCCGCCGCCAGCTGGCTCATCACGCTCTGATAGCCCGGCTTGGTCTGATCCATGGCCGTGACGCCGTAGCCGTGCGCCAGGGCGGCCACCCCGGCCAGCAGCAGGCCCAGCAGCAGGCAGATCACCGTCAGGGTGATGTGCGCCTGCCGCGTGCGCGGCGCCTTGAAGGCGCCTACGCCGTTGGACACGGCCTCCACCCCCGTCATGGCCGTGCAGCCGGCGGCGAAGGCGCGCAGCAGCAGCCACCCGTTCGCGGCGCGGACGGCGGACCGCGGATGCGGCGGGGCGACCGCGGGCGCGGCGTGGCCGGTCGCCTGGCGGAACAGCCCCACGCCGATCAGCAGGATGAAGCTGGCCAGGAAGACGTACGTCGGGACGGAGAAGAGCCACCCCGCCTCCCCCGTGCCGCGCAGGTTGGCCAGGGTCACGACCACCAGCACGCCCAGGGCGATGGCCAGGGTGTAGGGCTGCAGCGACGGCAGCGACGACGTCAGCGCCCCCACCCCCGCCGAGATGCCCACCGCCACGTTCAGGACGTAGTCGATCATGATCGCGGCCGCGGCCAGCAGGCTCGCGTTCCGCCCCAAGTTCTCCTTGGCCACCGTGTAGGCGCCGCCGCTGTTCGGGTAGGCGACCACCGTCTGGCGATAGGACAGGTAGAGGAACAGCAGCAGAGCGACGATCAGCGCCGTCAGCGGTCCGATGTAACGGAGGCCCGCCGCGCCCAGGGGGATCAGCACGGCCAGCGCCGCCTCCGGCCCGTAGGAGGAGGAGCCCAGGCCGTCGAGCCCCATGGCGGGCACCGCCTCGAACCAGCCGAT
>CAXTCO010000270.1:0-3564 GCA_964242255.1 uncultured Caulobacteraceae bacterium
CTTCACCACCGTGCCGGTGAGCCCCAGCAGCGGGCCGCCGTTGACCGACGACGGGTCCAGCCGCGCGCGCATGCGGCCCAGCGCGCCCGACGCCACCAGGGCGCCCGCCGTGGCCAGCGGCCCGCTGGTGAGCGTGGCGCGGAGCGTGCGGCTGAAGAACCGCGCCATGCCCTCGGCGGTCTTCAACGCCACGTTGCCGGTGAAGCCGTCGGTGACCACCACGTCGACGGAGCCGACCCCGATGTCGTTGCCCTCCACGAAACCGCGGTAGTCGAGGTCCAGCTTCAGCCGCCGCAGCAGGCGGTTGGCCTCGCGCACCTCCTCGTGCCCCTTGGCCTCCTCCGAACCGACGTTGAGCACGCCGACGGAGGGCTTGCGGCCGTCGCGCGCGTGCACCGCGCCATGGAAGGCGGCGCCGAGGATCGCGAACTCCACCAGCATCTTGGCGTCGCAATCGATGTTGGCCCCGACGTCGAGCACCGCGGTCACGCCCGTCAGCGTGGGCCAGCTCGCGACGATCGCCGGCCGGTCGACGCCGCCCAGGGTGCGCAGCTGCAGCTTGCCGATGGCCATCAGCGCGCCCGTGTTGCCGCCGCTGACGGCCGCCTGCGCCTCGCCCCGCTTCACCGCCTCCACGGCGTTCCACAGGCTGGAGCCCTTGCCGCGGCGCAGCGCCTGGGCGGGCTTCTCATCGGCGGCGATCACCTTGTCGGCCGGCCGCACCTCGCACGCCTGGGCGGCCAGGCTGCGGCGGGCGAGCTCGGCCTCGATCGCGGCCCGGTCGCCATGCAGCAGGAAGCGCACGGGCCGTCCCCGCATCCGCCGCAGCGCCAGGGCCACGCCGGCCACGAAGACGGAGGGCCCGTGATCGCCGCCCATGGCGTCGACGGAGATCACGAGGGGGCGCTCGCGCCCGGTGAGGGAGGACTCGGTCAAGGCGGGGGCGCGCACGGGGCGGCGGGGCGGGGGCCCCGGAAGGCGGCGGACCTTACCCGGCGGCGCCCTGCGCGCAACCGTATGCGGTCCGCTGCACCCGGCGGCCGTGACCGCCGGGCCGCATCAGTCGTCGCGGGGCTTCAGCGCGGCCAGGGCGGCGAAGGGCGAAGGCTCCGGCGGCTCCCCGGGCGGCTGGAACTCGGCGCCGGGCGCCCGGGGGAAGGGATCGAGCTCCAGGGCCAGGGCCTCGACCAGGTAGGCGCCCAGGTCGAGCGTGTCGCCGTCCAGCACGTCGGGCGGGTCCTCCGCCTCGGGATCGACGGACACCTCGGCGTCGGCGGCCGGCGCGGCGCGGCTGTCGGAGGGGACGACCCGGACGTGGAAATCGCCTGTCAACGGCGAGTCGAAGGATTCGGCGGTGATGCTGCAGGTCTGCTGGAGGTCCGCCGACCAGCGGGCGCGCACCTCGGCGCCGTCGAGCCAGGGCGACACGGTGACCTCGCCCTCCAGCCTCATGAGCGCGGGCAGCTCCAGCAGCGAGGCGATGCGCGCCCGCGCGTCGGCGTCGGCGGCGAGATGCAGCGTGCGGCCGCCGCGCTGCACCTCGGACAGGCGAAGGGGGACGGACCAGGGCGGGGCGTCGGGGATCATGCGGCCGATGTGGGGGTGAGCGGTGGGAAGTGCGCCTCTCCCGCCAGCAGGCGGTCGAGCGGCTGTCCGGCCAGGGCGGCGTGCGCCCGTGCGGCGTAGGCGCCCACCGCCGCGGCCCCTACGTCCGCCTCGGGCCCCTCCAGGTCGGCGTAGAGCGTGCGCCGCACCAGCGCGCGGACGGCGTCGGGTTGGTCGATCGCCTCGTCGTAGCGCTTGGCGCGTCCGTAGAAGGCTTCGCCCAGGCGGCGCATCTTCTTGCCGACGGAGAGATCGCCCACGCCCATCTCGCGCATGGAGTCGTCCAGCCCGCGCAGGAAGGCGTCGAACATCACCTGGCTGGTCTCGGCCGCCGGGCGCCCCTGCCCACGCAGGCGCAAGGCCAGGAGGATCACGTGGATCATGTAGAGCTCGAAACGCCCCTCCACCGTGTCGGGGGCGTGGGCGTCGCGGTAGAAGGCGGGGTCGCGCGCCTTGTCGGCCGCGGCGCGGTAGAGCGCCTGGCCCGCCGCGAACGCGGGCCGCTGGCGGAACGGGTTGAGCATGGGCCCTTATTTCCGCCGCGACGCCAAGCCACAAGGCCGTTCTGTTGTGAGGGGAGCGGAGGCGCGCTAGGTCCGCCCCTGCCCCGCGCGCCCCTCCCGGCGCGCCCATCGGCGAGCGTTGCCCCCATGACCCGCGTCCCCGGCCTGCTGCTGTGCTCCGCGCTCCTCGCCGGATCGGCGGCGTGCGCGCCCACCACCAGCTACAACGGCTTCCAGGCGCGCGACGAGAAGCCGGCCGACATCAAGCCGGGGACCGACACGCGCTCCACGGTGCTGGCGAAGCTGGGCTCGCCCTCGGCGCGCTCGTCGTTCGGCGACCCCGTGTTCTACTACATCAGCCAGACCATGCAGCGGGAGGCCTTCCTCAAGCCGCGCGTGACCACCCGCGACGTGACCGCCATCGCCTTCGACAAGGACGAGCACGTCACGGCCGTAAAGGGCTACAAGCTGAAGGACGGCTACCGCATCGCCTACGACGACCGCGCCACGCCCACGCGCGGCCGCGAGTTGAACTGGCTGGAGCAGATCCTCGGCACCATCGGCCGCGGCGGCATGCTCCCGCAGGAGAACGACCCGGGCCAGACCCGCGGGGCCGGCCGCTGACGCGCCTTCGGCGAGGCCGGACGAAGAAGGGGCGCTCCGGCCGGAGCGCCCCTTGCGCGTTTCAGGTGCGGGATCGGCGGGCGGTCAGCCCACCAGCCCCCGCGCCAAGACCGCCAGCAGCAGCAGCGCCACGATGTTGGTGATCTTGATCATCGGGTTCACCGCCGGCCCCGAGGTGTCCTTGTAGGGGTCGCCGACGGTGTCCCCGGTCACGGCCGCCTTGTGGGCCTCCGATCCCTTGCCGCCGTAGTTCCCCTCCTCGATGTACTTCTTGGCGTTGTCCCAGGCGCCGCCGCCCGAGGTCATCGAGATGGCCACGAACAGGCCGGTCACGATCACGCCGATCAGCATGGCGCCCAGCGCCGCGAAGGCGTTGGACTTGCCGCCGCCCGGAAGCGCCAGCACCGCCACGAACAGCACGATCGGCGACAGCACCGGCAGCAGCGAGGGAACGATCATCTCCTTGATCGCCGCCGAGGTGAGGATGTCCACCGCCCGCGCGTAGTCCGGGCGGGTCTCGTACGTCATGATGCCCGGGTTCTCGCGGAACTGGCGGCGCACCTCCTCCACCACCGCACCCGCGGCGCGCCCGACGGCGGTCATCGACAGGCCGCCGAACAGGAAGGGCAGCAGACCTCCGAACAGCAGGCCCACGATCACGAAGGGGTTGGAGAGGTCGAAGGTCACCTTGCCCGCCAGCCCGTAGAAGAAGGTGCCGGGCGCGGCGTTCTCCGAGAAGAAGTGCAGGTCCTGCGTGTAGGCCGAGAACAGCACCAGGGCGCCGAGGCCCGCCGAGCCGATGGCGTAGCCCTTGGTGACCGCCTTGGTGGTG
>CAXTCO010000271.1:0-3542 GCA_964242255.1 uncultured Caulobacteraceae bacterium
GGAGCAGCGCGGTGACGATGGTGGGCGTGTCCATCCTGTACTCGGTCAGGATGCCCGCCACTTCGATCGGATGCGCGAAGTAGGGATCGCCGGAGGCGCGCAGCTGCGCGCCGTGCATCTTGGTGGCGTAGACGTAGGCGCGGTTGAGGATGTCCTCGTCAGCCGTCGGGTCGTAGGTCTTGACCCGGTCGATCAGCTCCCACTGCCGCAGGTAGCGCAGCTTGGGCCTGTCCTGAGAGGGAACGGCCGGAGGGACGCCGGCGTCGGCGGACGCCGGCGGGGGGGCGAGGGTGCTGACGCCCTCCGGCGTCAGTACCGGTCCTCCTGCGCGCCCTCGCGGTCGCTCTGAAGGGCGCGGACGAGCTCCTGCTCGCTCATGTGCATGTGCTGCGGGTCGGCGAGGAGGGCCAGGGTCTCGGCCTCCTCCTCGGCCTCCGTGCGCTCGTCGACGCGCTGCAGGGTGCCGATCAGCGCCTCGCGCAGGTCGTCCGCGTTGACGGCGTCGTCGGCGATCTCGCGCAGGGACACGACGGGGTTCTTGTCGTTGTCGCGGTCGATCTGCAGCGGCGCGCCCGTCGAGATGGCGCGAGCCCGGTGCGCGGCCAGCAGCACGAGGCTGAAGCGGTTGGGGACCTTCTCGACGCAGTCTTCGACGGTGACGCGGGCCATACGGATGTCTCGGGATGCGGAAGCCGCTCAAGATAGCCCTTCGCGTGCTGCGGCGCAACGAAGGGCGTCCGCCAGCGGCTCGGCGTCCGCGCCGACCGGCGCCGCGGCGGCGAGGGCCTCCGCCGCCTTCCCGCTCACGGGATGACGCCACTCCGGGGCGATCTCCGCGAGCGGGCCGACGGCGAACCGGCGCTCGTGCAGGCGGGGGTGCGGCAGGACAGGCGGCCCCGCCTCCACCCGCCCTCCCCAGGCGAGGAGGTCGAGGTCGAGCGGGCGCGGCGCGTTGCGCGCGGAGCGGACGCGGCCCGCCTGCGCCTCCAGGGCGTGCAGCACGGCCAGGACCTGGGCGGGAGTGCACGCGGCCTCCACCTGCGCCGCGGCGTTGAGGAACGGCGGGTCGGCGGGGTCGGGCCAAGCCGAGGAGCGCCACAGGCGCGAGCGCTTGACGACGCGCAAGCCCGCGTCGGACAAGCGGGCGAGCGCCCGCTCCAGCGTCTGCACCGGTGATCCCCAGGGGCCGGGCGTGCTGGCTCCCAAGCCGACGAACACCGCTTCGTCCCCATCCCTTTCGTCCCCGTCCCCTCGGTCTCCCAGGTCCGTCCTCCCGCCGCATGACGCCCGACGCGCAGAGCCTCTACACCGCCTGGGGGCCGGAGCCCGCACGCGACTGCCCCCTGTGCCCCCGGCTGGTCGCCTACCGGGAGGCGAACCGCGCGGCGCATCCGGACTGGTGGAACGGTCCGCCCCCCTCGTTCGGCTCCCCCGACGCGCGCCTGCTGGTGCTGGGCCTCGCGCCCGGGCGCATGGGGGCCAACCGCACGGGCCGGCCGTTCACCGGCGACTACGCGGGGGTGCTGCTCTACGAGACGCTTCTGAAGTGCGGCTTCGCGAGTGGCCGCTACGAGGCGCGGCCCGACGACGGGCTGGAGCTCGCGGACGCGATGGTCTCCAACGCCGTGCGCTGCGCCCCGCCGGAGAACAAGCCCACCGGCGCGGAGGAGGCGGCCTGCCGCCCCTTCCTCGCCGCCCGTCTGGACGCCCTGCCCCGCCTGCGCGCGGTGGTGACCCTGGGCGACGTGAGCCGCCGCAACCTGCTGCGCGCGCTGAAGCTGCGGCCGGACGCGATCGCCGCCGGGCACGGCGTGGAGACCGACCTGCCCGGCCCCCACGGGCCGCTGCGGGTCTTCTCCAGCTACCACTGCTCGCGCCTCAACACGAACACCGGACGGCTGACCACGGCCATGTTCGAGGCCGTGTTCGCCCGCGTGCGCGCCCACCTGGACGCGTCCCGGGATGGTCCCGGCGGCGGCGCGTGACGCGTCGCCGCTTCCGCAAGCCGCTCCGGCCGGCCTAGGGTCGCCCGCGTGAGCGCCGCCCCCCCCTCCCCCCGGGACGTCTGCGAGGACGCGCCCGGGAGCGCGCGCCAGAACGCGGGCGCATCGGCGGACGGCGGCCCGGCCAAGGGGGCGCTGGCCTTCATCTTCATCACCGTGATGCTCGACGCCCTGGCGCTCGGCATGGTGACGCCCGTGCTGCCCAAGCTCGTGGCGACGCTGCTGGCCGGAGAGCACCTGTCGCCGCGGCTGATGCGCCACCTGCCGCGCAACACGGTGGCGCTGGCGGCGGCGGTCTACGGCCTGTTCAACACCGTCTTCGCCCTGATGCAGTTCTTCTTCTCGCCGGTGATCGGCAGCCTGTCGGACCGGTTCGGCCGGCGGCCGCTGATCCTGGCGAGCAACATCGGGCTCGGGCTCAACTATCTCCTGATGTGGTGGGCGCCGAACCTGCAGTGGCTGTTCCTGGGCCGGCTGGTGAGCGGGATCACAGGGGCGAGCTTCGGCACCGCCAGCGCCTACATCGCCGACTCCACAACGGTGGAGAAGCGCGCGGGCGCCTTCGGCCTTTTGGGCGCCGCCTTCGGCCTGGGGCTGATCATCGGGCCGGCGGTGGGAGGGCTGATCGGCGAGTTCTCAGGCCCTCGCGCCCCCTTCGTGGTGGCCGCGGTGTTCTCCCTGGCCAACGCCGCCTACGGCCTATTCGTGCTGCCCGAGTCCCTGGGGCGCGAGCACCGTTCCGCCTTCTCCTGGAAGCGCGCCAACCCGGTGGGCGCGCTGGGGCTGCTCAAGCGGCACCCGGAGCTGACGGGGCTCGCGGCCGTCGCCTTCCTGTCCAACCTCGCGCAGGTGAGCCTGCCGACCACGGTGGTGCTCTACGTGATCCACCGCTTCGGCTGGGGCACGGGACAGGTGGGCGTGACGCTGGCGGTGACGGGCGTGGCGCTGGCGGCGGTGCAGGTGGGCGTGCTCGGCCGCTACGTCCAGCGCTTCGGCAAGCCGAGCGCGGTGGTGGCGGGGCTGCTGTTCGGGGCGGCGGGCCTGCTGGCGACGGGCCTGGCCGGCGCGACCTGGGCGGTGTGGGCGGCGATCCCGCTCCTGGCCCTGTGGGGCCTCTCCGGCCCGGCGGTGCAAGGGCTGATGACCCGCCACGTCAGCCACAGCGAGCAGGGCCAGCTGCAGGGGGCCAACGCCTCGCTGACGGGCATCAGCGAACTCCTGGGCCCGACGGTGTTCAGCCTCGTGTTCGCCTACGGCGTGAAGGCGGGCCAGCCGCACTGGGCGGCGGGCGCGCCCTTCCTGCTCGGCGCGGCGCTGCTGGCGGCGGCGGCGGCGGTCGGCGCATGGTCGACCCGGCGGGAGGCGGCGGACGACCCGGCCGACGCGGCGACCGCGGCCTGAGCCTCAGCCCAGGTCGCGCATCAGGCGGGCCTTGTCGCGCTGCCAGTCGCGCTCGGCCTCCGCGGCGCGCTTGTCGTGGGCCTTCTTGCCCTTGGCGACGGCGATCTCGAGCTTGGCGCGGCCCTTGGCGTCCCAGTA
>CAXTCO010000272.1:0-3541 GCA_964242255.1 uncultured Caulobacteraceae bacterium
GCTCAGGGTTGAGGCGATCGCCCGCCCGCGGCCGCCCGTGGCGAGGGTCGCGACGGCGGCCAGCAGCAGCACGCCTCCGGCCCCGCCCACGGCCCACCTGCGGTCGAGCGCCAAGCCGCGGCGCGGCGGCGGCGCGGCCTGACGCGGGACGGCCGGACGCCTCGGCGCCGCGGCGCGGCGGCCCGCGCCGCTCACCGCCGGCACGACGCGTCCTCGATCAGCCACAGCACCAGGTCGTCGTAAGTCATGCCGGTGTGCAGCGCCTGTTCGGGGACGAGGGAGGTGGGCGTCATGCCCGGCTGGTTGTTCACCTCCAACAACACCAGCTCATCCTTAAGATCGTCGTAACGGAAGTCCGCCCGACTCACGCCCCTGCAACCCAGGGCTGAGTGGGCGAGCTCCGCCTGACGCAGGGCTCGCCCGGTGACGGCGGGCGGCAGGTCGGCGGGCAGGATGTGGCGCGACCCGCCGTCTCCGTACTTGGCCTCGTAGTCGTACCAGCCGGTGGCGGAGACGATGTCGGTCACCGCCAGGGCGCGGGGGCCGGACGCCTCGCCCAGCACGGAGACGGCCAGCTCCCGCCCGGCGACGTAGGGCTCGACGACGACCTGCTCGCCGTACGCCCAGTCCGGCGCGCCCACGTCGGCAGGCGGCCCGTTCGCCCCCTCGCGCACCAGGAACACGCCGACGGAGGAGCCCTCGGCGTTCGGCTTCACCACGTAGGGGACCGGCAGCACGTGCCCGCGGGCCACGAGGTGGCGGTCGTAGAGGCCGCCGCCCGGAACGGTGACGCCCGCAGCGGCCAGCACCGCCTTGGCCTTGGTCTTGTCGCTGGCCAGCGCGGAGGCCAGCACGCCCGAGTGGGTGTAGGGGACGGCGAGCGTCTCCAGCACGCCCTGCACGCACCCGTCCTCGCCCCAGACGCCGTGGAGCACGTTCAGCGCCACGTCGGGCCGCACGCGCGCCAGAACCGCGGCGAGGTCGCGCCCGGCGTCCACGGGCGTGACCCGCGCGCCCAGCCGCTCGCAGGCCGCCACGCAGCCCGCGCCCGTGGAGAGGCTGATCTCCCGCTCGGAGGAGATCCCGCCCATGAGGACGGCGACGTGCCGCCCGGCGAGGGGCGGCCCGGAGGGCGGGGCGGCGTCGGGCATGGGCGGGCTCCGGGAAGCGACGGAGCCGCTTAGCGCGCTTCGCCCGCCGCCATCACCCCCGCCTCCGGCGCCGCCGCGGCCGGGCGCCGCGTCAGTCACGGTCGGCGGCGCAGGCGCCGTCGCGCTGGCCGCGCACCTCCTCCAGCCGCTTGGCGAGCTCCCGCGACAGGTTCTCGTAGGCCGTCCCGCCCAGGACGACGCACGGCCGCCCCGCCTCGCCGGACGACCTCCACGCCCACCGCTGCCTGCGCCAGCGCCTGCCGGGCGGGCGGCGCTACGCCTGGGAGTTCGCCCGTCACGGCCAGGACACGGCGGTGGACGCGCCCAGCGCCGCCCTCACCCTGAACCACAGCGGGCTCATGGCGGAGGCCGCCTGCGCCGGGCTGGGGATCGCCTTCGTCGCGGAAAGCTGGGCGCGCGAGGCGCTGGACGACGGTCGCCTGGAGATCGTGCGGGAGGCGTGGTCGCCGCCCGTGGAGGGCCTGCAGCTCCACCATCCGCGCCAGCGCCACACGCCCGCGGCGCTGCGCGCCTTCGTCGCGGTGCTGCGCGAGGTGCAGGCGGGCTGAGGCGGTCCGCCGCAGCGATCAGGCTCCGACGCGACGAAAGGCCCCGCGCGGCGGGCCGCCTCGGCGGGTAGGCTCCGCCACGCCATGGTCCTGATCGGCTCCTCCGTCACCCTGGTCGTCTGCGCGGCGATCATCGCGCTCGGCCGCGCGCCCGAGCGCTCCGCCGCCGTGCTGGTGCTGGCGGGCCTGGGCCTGGCGCTGGCGCTGCAGGCGACGCTGGGCTTCCATCGCCAGCTGCCGATCCTGCTCGCCGACATCGGGCTCACGGCGGGGTTCATCGTGCTGAGCTACCGCCACCGCCGCACGTGGCTGGCGGGGATCAGCCTGATCCTGATCGCGCTCCTGGTGGTGCACGCCTCCATGGCGGAGGCGCCGTTCCCGACGCGCACCTTCGCGATCGCCGTGAACAGCCTGAACTTCGCCGCCCTGGCGACGCTCGCGGCGGGCGCGGTGGCGGAGCGGCGGCGGCGGGCGCGGCGCATCCCCGCCGGCGGGCGCCGCGTCAGGCCGACGGCCGCCCGAGGCGCTTGACCTCCCACTGCAGGTCCACGCCCGTGCGGGCGAGGACCTCGGTGCGGACGGTCTCGCCCAGGCCCTCCAGGTCGGCGGCGCTGGCCTCGCCCGTGTTGATCAGGAAGTTGCTGTGCAGCGGCGAGAACATCGCGCCGCCGTGGGGGCGGCCGCGCCAGCCGGCCTCGTCCACCAGCCGCCAGGCGCTGTGGCCGGGGGGGTTCCTGAAGGTGGAGCCGCCGGTCTTCTCGCGCACGGGCTGGGTCTTCTCGCGGCGGGCGGTGATCTCGTCCATGCGGCGCGTGACGGCCGCGGGATCGTCGGGGCGGCCGGCGAAGTCGGCGCGCGTGATCACCACGCCCTCCTCCGCGCCCCAGCCGTGGCGGTAGGTCCAGGCGGACGGGTCGCCGCAGGTCACCCGGCGGCCGGCGCGGTCGAGGCCGTGGGCGGCGACGCACACCTCGCGGGTCTCGGCGCCGTAGCAGCCGGCGTTCATCGCCACCGCCCCGCCCACCGCGCCCGGCACGCCGACGTAGAACTCCAGCCCCGCGATCCCCGCCTGCGCCGCTGCGCGCGCCAGGGCGGAGTCGAGGGTGGCGGCGCCCGCCGTGAGACGCGCGCCCTCGCCCGCCTCCACGGCGGCGAAGCCCTTGCCGAGGCGCACGACCACGCCCTCTACCCCGCCGTCGCGCACCAGCGTGTTGGAGCCGACGCCCAGAACGGTCAGCGGCACGCCCGGGTCGAGGGCGGCGAGGAAGCCCGCGAGGTCGTCCTCGTCCGCCGGCAGGAACAACACGTCGGCCGGGCCGCCCACGCGCAGCCAAGTGAACGGCGCGAGCACGGCGTCGCGCTGCACGCGGCCCCGCACGGGCGGCAGGCGGTCGCGCCAGTCTCCCGCCGCGACGGCGCTCACGCCGCGAGCGCTTCCAGCTGGCCGGGCAGCGCGTACGCCCAACTCGTGATGTCGCCCGCGCCCAGGCAGACGACGAGGTCGCCCGGCCGGGCCACCGTCGCGATCAGGCGGGGAAGCGCCGGCGCGCTCTCCAGCGGCAGCACGTGGCGGTGGCCGTAGCGGCGCAGGCCCTCCACCAGGGCGTCCCGGCTGGCGCCCTCGATGGGGGCCTCGCCGGCGGCGTAGACGTCGGCCACGACCACGGTGTCGGCGTCGTGGAAGGCGGCGGAGAACTCGTTGAAGAGGTCGCGCAGGCGCGTGTAGCGGTGCGGCTGCACCACGGCGACCACGCGTCCCTCCGTGCCGGACTGCACCTCGCGCGCCGCCTTGAGCACGGCGGCGATCTCGACGGGGTGGTG
>CAXTCO010000273.1:0-3529 GCA_964242255.1 uncultured Caulobacteraceae bacterium
GCCGCGGCCCGCGCGGACGGCGGCGCGCCGCGGCTGCTGCGCCGGCGCGTGCTGAGGGCGATCCTCGCGCAGGCGTCCGGCCTGCACCCGCGCGAGGTGGTCTTCCGCCGCAGCGAGTCCGGCGCGGTGCGGGTGGAGGCGCCCGCGGGCGCCTTCGTCGGCGCGGCGGGGCGGCTCGGATGGTCGGCGGTGGCGGCGGGGCTGCGGCCGGTCGGCGTCGATGTGGAGGCGGCGGGCGCCCTGCCGGCCGCCGAGCTGCGCACCTGGCTCCATCGTGAGGCGTGGGCCAAGGCGCATGGCCGCGGACTGGACGACACGGACGGCGGCGTCGGCGTCTCGGTGGGCGCGGCTTTCCGCACGGACGGCCCCGTCACGGCCTGCGCCCTGGCGCTGCCCTGCGGATCGGCGCCGGCCGCCTGACGGCCTGGTGAGACGCCGCCCGGCATGAACGCACTGCGCCGCCGGCGAAGGCCGGCGGCGCAGGAGAGGAGGCACGCTCCCGCGGCAGAGAGCTGCAGAAGCGAGGACCCGGACCGGATCAGAAGGCCAGCTGGCTGCGGACCGCGATGGTGTTGTAGTCCTGGCCGAGCGGCAGGCCGGCGGCGGTCAGGCGCTGGATGTCCACGTGCTGGCCCTCCAGCATGAAGCGCACGATCGGGTTCAGGTACCAGTTCACGCTCACGCTGTAGACCTTCTGCTCGCCGCCGCGCACGCCGGTGAGCGGGGTCGGGCCGCGGTTGCCCGCATGATAGTCGAGGTCCAGGTCGGAGTAGCGGCCCGCCAGCTCCAGGGCGCCCCAGGTGTGGTCGGCCCAGCTGAAGGGGTGCGCCACGGCCGGCCCGTTGAAGGCGCCGTTGGCCGGGTTGTAGACCCGGTGCTCGCCGGTGAAGATGTATGACCCCTCGACGTAGAAGCCGTCGAACTGCGGGCTCAGCGGCGTGGCCACGGCGTGGTCGCCGTCGACCGCGTAGTGGAAGTATTCCGCCTGACCCCAGAAGTTCTTGAACTGGAAGCCGAACTCGGCGCCCGCCTCGTAGACGTGATTGGCGTTCAGGGGGCCGGTGTCGACCAGCCGGGCGCCGTCGATGCGCAGCTCGGGACGGTCGCGCAGCTGCACGGTGTAGCGGCCCACGATGGACGAGCCGCGGCCCGTGGTGTCGTTCGGGTGCTCGACGTATTCGCCGTTGGCGCCGATGTGCACGGTGTAGTCGTCGCCGTGGAAGGCGGCGAGGCCCACGCGGCCCACGCCGGCCAGCTGCTCGTCGAACGGCTGGGTGGCGAAGCCGCCCGCCGAGTTCACCAGGCTGACGCTGTTGCCGGTGAGGGCGGCCGAGGCCAACCAGCGGATCCCGCCCTTGCCGTCGTCGAAGTTGAAGCGCTTGAAGGTGTCGTTGCCGAAGAGCTGCAGGGCGGCGCGGGCGTCGCCGGCCGCGATGTTGCGGCCCACCTCGGCGGGCGAGGCGCGCTCCATCAGGGCGATGGAGTTGGTGGAGACGTTGGCCTCCATGCCCACCAGCGGCTCGAAGTAGCCCACGCGCACGTGGAAGGGCTTCAGGAAGCCCGTGTACTGGAACCACAGCTCCTGGATGGCGCCGGCCTGCTCGGTGCCGGAGCCGCCGAACTCGTAGAGGAAGTTGTAGTCGAAGTCGCCGAACGCCTTGCCGCCGAAGCCCAGGCGGGCGCGGCGGGCGTTGGTGCCGCCGTTCAGGTCGCGCGCGGCGCCGGTGATGGCAGGGGGCAGGTTGTTGTTCTGGAAGTAGTTGCCGGCGTCGAACTGCATCACGCCGTTCAGGGTGGCGGTGAAGGCGCCGTCGGCGGTCGCGAAAGTCGGGCGGCCGTTGGGCAGCGACAGGGCGGGGCGCGCCTGCACGGCGGCGACGCCGGCGGTCTGCTCGGCGCCGACCTGCTTCATGAAGTCGAGCTGGCGCTGCAGCTCTTCGATCTTCTCCTGCATCTCCGCCATGGTCATGGCCGGCGAAGACGGCGCGGGCGCGATGTAGGACGGCGCGTAGTCCGCCCCGCCGCCGGCGGCGGGGGCGGTCATGGTCGGCGCGTCGGGTGCGGCGCTCTGGCTGGAGGCCTGGTTCTGCTGGGCGCCCGCCGCCTGCGGGACGTAGCCGGACGACGGCGGCGCATACGGAGCCGAGCTCTGGCTCGAGCCTTGGTTCTGCTGCCGGGCGGCGGAGACGCCCGGAGCGGCCCCGAGCGCAAGCAGGACGGCGAGCGCGGACGCGCCCGTGCAAAGTGTCGGCGATCGCATGTCTTCCCCCCGCTTTCGGCGATTTGGCCGGTACGCAGGGCGACGAGCTAAGGCCGGTGTGCGACAGATCAGCGACAAAACGACGAAGCCATGATGACGCCCGCCCTCTCGCCGCCCCCGTGTGTCCAAGGCGCAACGTCACAAAACCGTAGCGGCGGCCCGCTAGTGCGGCGGCATCACCTGGGGGCGATGATGATCAAGCAACTCGCGGCGGCGCTGGCCGCCCTCTCCATGACGGGCGCGGCGCACGCGGCCGTCCTCAACGGCGCAGGGGCGACCTTTCCGCAGCCGCTCTACGCCAAGTGGGCGGAGACGTATAAGGCGAAGAGGGGCGACCAGCTGAACTACCAGGGCGTGGGCTCCGGTGCGGGCATCCGCCAGATCAAGGCCGCCACCGTCGACTTCGGCGCCACCGACAAGCCGCTGAAGCCCGACGAGCAGCAGTCCGCCGGCCTGACGCAGTTCCCGACGGTGATCGGCGGCGTGGTGCCGGTGGTGAACCTGCCGGGCGTCGCCTCCAACCAGCTGCGGCTGGACGGCCCGACCCTGGCCGCCATCTTCCTGGGCGAGATCAAGCGCTGGAACGACCCGCGCATCGCCGCCCTGAACCCCGGCCGCGCCCTGCCCGGCCTGCCGATCACCGTGGCCCACCGGTCGGACGGCTCGGGCACCTCGTTCCTGTTCACCTCCTACCTGTCCAAGGTGTCGGCGGGCTGGGCCGGCCGCGTGGGGGCCAACGACTCGGTGGAATGGCCGGCGGGCCAGGGCGGCAAGGGCAACGACGGCGTCGCCGCCATCGTGCGCCAGACTCCCGGCGCCATCGGCTACGTGGAGTTCGTGTTCCTGAAGCAGGGCAAGCTGGCCTCGGTCGCCATGAAGAACCACGACGGGCGCTTCGTGGACCCCTCGGCCGCCAACTTCGCCGCCGCCGCGCAGCGCGCCGACTGGGCCCACGCGCCCGGCTACTACCTGCTGATGCTCGACCAGCCCGGGCCGAGCGCGTGGCCCATCTCGGGCGCGACCTTCATCCTGATGTACAGGAACGCGAAGAACCCGGCCGCCAGCGCCGCCGTCCTGAAGTTCTGGGACTGGTGCTACACGAACGGCGACGCCCAGGCGCAGGCGCTCGACTACGTGCCGCTGCCCGCGGGCGTGAAGGCGATGGTGCGCCGCAGCTGGCGGGAGATCGCCGCCGGCGGCCGCCCGGTCTACGCGCCCTGACCCCGACGCCGGAGCGGCGCCGCCCCGCGCCGCCGCTCCGGCCGATCG
>CAXTCO010000274.1:0-3527 GCA_964242255.1 uncultured Caulobacteraceae bacterium
GGCTCCACGCCCGCGCCGACCGCCGCCGCCGCCCGCCAGGCGAGCATGCCGACGAGGTAGGCCGACACCGCCCGCACGTGGAACGCCTCGCACGCCAGCCGCCGCCAGCAGGGCGAGCCCTGCCAGAGCAGCCGTTCGCCCGCCGGCAGGGGGCCGGGCAGGCCGCGCACCGGTTCGCCGGCGCCGCTCACAGCAGCGGCTCCGTGCGCGCCGGCGTGGCGTAGAGGTAGCCGGCTCCGTAGTAGGCGGCGATCCGCTCCTCCTCGTCGCGGGTGACCTCGTCGGGGCTCGCCAGCGCCGGCGCGGCGGCGAACTGGCGCGCCAGGACGGTGTCGGTCTTCACCGTGCGGGAGCTGCGCGAGACCACCGCCATGGTCATGGGCAGGAGCACGCGGCGGCCGGCCGGCGCCGCCGCGCCCACCGCCCGCGGACCGGCCGGAGCGGGTGCGGCGAGCTCCACCTCCAGGTAGCGCAGCAGGATCTCCCCGCGGTCGATCCACACGTCGCAGACCACGCCCGCGGCGACGCCGTCGACGCCGAGCACCGTCATGCCGCGGGGGTCGGGATCGCGCCGGTCGATGAAGAAGTCGGGCGCGGCGCGCAGGGGGGTGATCTTCAGCGCGCCGTGGTCCGTCCGGTCGGGCGTCTGCGCGCGCAGGGCGTAGGCGCCCGGGCCGACGCCCGCGAGCATGGGGTCGCCCACGGGGTCGAACGGCGCGCCCGACACGCGCGAGCGGCGGGCGCCCGTGATCTCGGGGGCGTCGCGCCGGGCGTCGGGCTTGAAGACGATCCCCTCGCCGCCGGCCAGCCGGAACGCCTTGGGCTTGGCGACGAAGAACATCCCCTGCGCGGGCTCCAGCCGGCCGGTGACGTCGTCCTCGATCGGGTAGCCTTCGCGCCGGTCCTCCCGGCGGATGTAGATCATCAGGCCGGCGAAGAAGAGCACGAACAGCGTCAGGATCAGCGAGACGATGTCGAAGGCTCCGAAGAATTCCACATTGTGCATGGCGGGCCCTCCTCAGGAGCCTAGGACGGAGGTTGGGACGAAAGCGCCACCGGAAGCAGCGGCGAGGGCGGCCGGGCGGCCGCGCCCGGCCAGAGGCCCGAGCGCGACCAGCGCGCCGAACAGCAGCACGAGCTCCATCGCGTAGACGGCGGAGTATCCGGTGGCCGGCGCGTCCAGCACCGGGCCGAGCCGCCCGGCCCGTGCGGCGGCGCCCACGGCGTCGCTGAGCAGGCCGCCGCCCGCGATGGCCAGGCCGGCCGCGAGGGCCTGCACGGCCCCCCAGGCGCCGAGGGCGAGGCCGGTGGCGTCCTTTTGCGCCATGGCCATGGAGGCCGTCAGCGTGCCGTGGGCGAACAGGCCCGCACCGAGCCCCACCAACCCCACGCCCGCGGCGAACAGGGCGGGCGAGCCGGTCGGCGCGGCCAGGATCACGCAAGCGAAGGCCGCCAGCCCCGCCAGCGCGCCGAAGCCGGCGACGCGGTAGGGGTCCGCACCCCGCGCCAAGGCGCGCGCGGCGAGCCACAGACCCGCGCCGCCGCCGACGGCCAGCAACGCGGTCAGGCCGGTGGTGGCCGCCACGGGCAGGTGCAGCACCCGGCCGCCGTAGGGCTCCAGCAGCACGTCCTGCATGGAGAAGGCGGTGGTGCCGAGGCCGATGGCCAGCAGCCGCCGCCCCGCCCGGCCGGTGGAGGCGTAGGCGGCCCAGCGCACGGCGAACCGCGGCGGCCCGGCCGCCGAGGCGCCGGCCCCGCGGGTGCGGTCGCGCGCCTCCTGCTTCCAGAGCGCGATCCCGTTGACGACCAGGGTGAACAGCGCCGCCCCCTGCACCACCTGGATCAGCCGCAGCTCGCTGAACGGGTGCAGCAGCAGGCCGAAGCCCGCCGCCGCCCCGATGGACCCCACCAGCAGCATGGCGCACAGCAGCGCCACCACCTTGGGCCGGGCGGCATCTGGCGCGAGGTCGGTCGCCAGCGCCAAGCCGCTCGTCTGCACGGTGTGCAGCCCGGCCCCCGTCAGCAGGAAGGCGAGGGCCGCGCCCGCCTGCCCGACGATCGGCGGTCCATGGCTGTCGCCGGAGAGCAGGATCAGGGCGAAGGGCATGATCGCCAGGCCGCCGAACTGCAGCAGCGTGCCGAACCACAGGTAAGGCGTGCGGCGCCAACCGAGCACGGAGCGGTGCGTGTCCGATCGGTGGCCGACCAGCATGCGGAACGGCGCGAACAGCAGCGGCAGCGAGATCATGGCGGCCACCAGCCAGGCGGGCAGGCCCAGCTCCACGATCATGACGCGGTTCAGCGTGCCGATCAGCAGCACCGCCGCCATCCCCACCGTCAGCTGGAACAGCGACAGGCGCAGCAGGCGGCCCAGCGGCAGCTCCGCCGTCGCCGCCTCGGCGAAGGGCAGGAACTTCATCCACCTCGCCCGGCCCAGCGCCAGGGCCTCTGCGCGCGCGTCGCTCATCGCCGGACGAGCTCCAGCGCTTGCGAGGTGTAGAAGCCGCTCGCCACGCGCTGCGTGCGGCCGACCGTCCAGGCGGCGAGGCCCGGGTGCGCGGCGAGGCCGGCGCGCAGCCGGGCCTCGGTGACCGGCTCGATGGCCGGGGCGCGGTCGGCGCGGGGGAACAGCTTGCCCGCCGCGTGCATCACGGACAGCGCCGGCGTGCGCGGGGCGAAGGTGAAGGCCATCGAGCGGCCGATGCGCGGGGCCAGCGTCGCGAGCACGCCGACGATCTCCGCCGCCGGATAATGGATCAGCGAATCCATCGCCACAAGGTGGTCGAAGCGGCCGAGGCCGGCGGCGAGCATGTCGCCGACGCGGTAATCGACCGCGCCCGGAAGGTCGTCGGGCGTGCGCTTGCGGGCGAGCGCCACGAGGCCGCCGGCCACGTCCACCGCGAGCACCTGCGCGCCGCGCCGCGCCGCCTCCACCGCCAGGGCGCCGGTGCCGCAGCCGGCGTCGAGCATGCGCGCGCCCACAAGGTCGGCCGGGAGCCAGGACAGCAACGTGCGGCGCATCCGGTCGCGGCCGGCGCGCACCGTCTCACGGATCTTGCTGACCGGCGCGTCACTGGTGAGCTGCGCCCAGGCTTCGCGCGCGGTGGAGTCGAAGTAGGTCTCCAATCGACCCCGGCGCTCGTCGTACCCGGTGAGCGTCATCACTCGAAGCCCAGGAAGTCGAAAACGTCGCGGTCCTTCATGGGCGCGCAGTCATAGGTCTCGCCTCCCGCCCAGAGCGCCGCCGCGAGCTTCATGTACTCCGCGCAGGCGAGGTCGACCTCGGGTGTGGAGTCCATCTCAAACAGGGTGGACTTCTTCAGGCGCGAGCGGCGGATGGCGTCCAGGTTGGGGAAGTGCGCCAGGCGTTCCAGGCCGATGGCGGCGTTGAAGCGGTCGATCTCGTCGGTGGCCTCGCTGCGGTTGGCGATCATGCCGCCCAGGCGCACGTCGTAGGTCTTCGCCTTGGCGCGGATGGCCGCGATGATGCGGTTCATGGCGAAGATGCTGTCGAAGTCGTTGGAGGC
>CAXTCO010000275.1:0-3517 GCA_964242255.1 uncultured Caulobacteraceae bacterium
GACCCTGCCGTGCTTGCTGAGTGGGGCCGCGCTGTCGACGGCCTGCGCGACGAGGCCGCCGGCGCCCGTCCCGCCGCCTCTCCCGCCGGTGGCGCAGAGCCTGCGCGACCCTTGCCCCCGCCCGGACCGTCCGGGAGCGCCTGACCTGGGCGCGCTGGCGGTGTTCAGCGTCCGGCAGGAGGCGGCCCTCTCCACCTGCGAAGCGAGGAAGGACGCCGCCGTGGCGCTCCTCGATGCGGAGGCGGCGGCGCTCAGGCCCGCGCCGCCGCCGAAGCGGCCGTGATGGCGGCTCTGGTGACCTGCCCCGACCGTCGACGCCCTGAAGCCGGCGGAAGGCCGGGGATCACAGCGGCGCGCAGACCTCCTCGAGCCACGCCGCGACCTCCGGCTCGACCCGCGGCGCGACGGTGGCCAGCACGCGGGCGTGGTAGGCGTCGACCCAGGCGCGCTCCGTTACGCTCAGCATCTCCGCCGCGATCAGGCGGCGGTCGACGGGGGCCAGCGTCAGCGTCTCGAACCCCAGCGTGGCGCGGTCGCCGCCCTCCACCATCTCGGGCGGGGTGACCACGACCAGGTTCTCGATGCGGATCCCATACTCTCCCGCCTTGTAGAAGCCGGGCTCGTTGGAGAGGACCATGCCCGGCAGCAGCGCCACCGGGCTCGACTGGCGGGCGATCCGCTGGGGCCCTTCGTGCACGCCCAGGTAGCTGCCGACGCCGTGGCCGGTGCCATGGTCATAGTCGAGCCCCGCCTCCCACAGGGGCGCCCGGGCCAGGGCGTCCAGCGCCATGCCCGAGACGCCGGGGACGAAGCGGGCGCGGCCGAGGGCGATGTGGCCGCGCAGCACGCGGGTGAAGCGGTCGCGCTGTTCGGCGGAGGGCGCGCCGAAGGCCACCGTGCGCGTGATGTCGGTGGTGCCGTCCCGGTACTGGGCGCCCGAGTCCACCAGGAACAGCTCGCCGGGCGCGATGCGCCGGTTGCTGGCGTGCGTCGGCCGGTAGTGGACGATCGCGCCGTTCGGCCCCGCGCCGGCGATGGTGTCGAAGCTGAGGTCGCGCAGCGCGCCCGTGGCCTCGCGGAAGCCCTCCAGGCGCGTGGCCACTTCGATCTCGTCGGGCAGGCTTTGCTGCGCCTCGCCGCCCATCCAGTGCAGGAAGCGCGCGAGGGCGGCGGCGTCGCGCTCGTGGGCGGTGCGGGCGCCGGCGACCTCCGCGGCGTTCTTGACCGCGCGGGGCAGCAGCGTCGGGTCGGGCGCGCGCACCACCGTCGCGCCCGCGCGCTCCAGCGCCTCCACGTACCAGGCGGAGGTCTGGCCGGGATCGAGCAGCACGCGCTGGCCCGCGAGGTCGCCCAGGGCGGGCGCGAGGCCGGCGGAGGGCTCCAGCGTCACCTGGTTGCCCAGCCACGCGCGCAGCTCGGGTGACCCCTTGGCCGGGTCGAGGAACACTCGCGCCGTGCCGTCGGCGCGCACCAGCGCCTGGCCCAGGGGCAGGGGCGAGCGGATGACGTCGCCGCCGCGCACGTTGAACAGCCAGGCGAGCGAGGAGGGGGCCGTCAGCACCGCCGCGTCCGCCCCCGCCGCGGCCACGGCCTCGCCGATCCGCGCGCGCTTGTCGGCCGCGTCCTCGCCGGAGACCTCGGCCGGGTGCGGGACCACGGCGGCCTGCGGCTGGGGGGGCCGCTCGTCGCCCCAGGCGAGGTCGACCGGGTTGGCGTCGACGGCGCGCAGCTCCACGCCCGCCTTGGCGGCGGCGGCCCGCAGCCGGTCCAGGGCGTCGGGGCTGTGCAGGCGGGGGTCGTAGCCGACCACCCGGCCGCGGGGCACCGCCGTCTCCAGGTAGGCCGCCACCCCGCCCTCCACGAAGTCGCGCACCTCGAACAGGCGGGGATCCGTCTGGGCGCGCACCTGCAGCGTGTAGCGGCCGTCGACGAACACGGCCGCCTTCTCCGCCATGACCACCGCCGCGCCCGCCGAGCCGGTGAAGCCCGTAGCCCAGGCCAGGCGCTCGTTGGCGGCCGGCAGGTACTCGTTGCCGTGCTCGTCCTCGTGCGGGATCAGGACGCCGTCGAGCCCCTGGCGCGCCAGCTCGGCGCGCAGGCGCGGCAGGTGGCGCGCGCCGAACGACGGGTCGGCGTTCTCGTCGAAGCTCTGGTGCATGGCGCCGTTCTAAGGCGCCCCACGGGCGGCGGGCCAGAGCGGGGGCGCACGCCGAGAGCGCATGCGTTGCCCGCCCGGCGGCCGGGGCGTATCTTGCGGACTCCGCCCCCGCGCTCCTCACCCGGTCACCCCGCCATGCGTCGTCCTCTCCTCCTCGCGGCCTTCGGCGTCGGCCTGATGGCGTCGTCCACGGCGCTCGGCGCCTACGCCCAGTCTTCCGCACAGCGCGAGGACGACGCCAAGCGCGCCGCGCAGGACGACGCCGACAAGAAGAAGAAAAAGAAGGAGAAGGACTGGAACCTCGCCACGGCGCCGCTGCCCGACGTCAAGAACGCCGGCCCGTGCCCCTATGTGAAGGTGCTTTACGACGCGAGCCGCTACGTCGAGCTGAAGGGCGACCGCGAGGCGGCCGGCGCCGTCGGCTTCACGGGCGAGATCCAGAACCTGAACAGCGACTGCCGCTACAAGAACGACAAGGTCATCGAGCCGATCTCGGTGAAGATGAACCTGAACTTCGCCTTCGGGCGCGGCCCCCAGGCGCAGGGCGACACGCACGACTACCGCTATTGGGTCGCGGTGACAGGGCCGCGCAACCTCGTGCTGGCCAAGTCCTACTTCGACATGCCCGTCCGGTTCCAGCCGGGGCAGGACCGCATGCAGATGAGCCAGCTGATCGACACGATCACCATCCCGCGGGCCGGCAAGAGCATCAGCGGCTCCAACTTCGAGGTGCTGGTCGGCTTCGACGTCACGCCCAAGATGGCGGAGTTCAACCGCGACGGGAAACGCTTCCGCGTGAACTCGGGCGTGGACACGGCCTCGGCCGCCTCGAACTGACGCCGCTCCGCCTCTCATCATGACCGACCTGAAGGCCCGCCTGGGCGAGGCGGTCGCCGACGCCTTCGCGGCCGAGGGCCTGCCGCGCGACCTCGGCCGCGTCACCGCCTCCGACCGGCCGGACCTCGCCGACTTCCAGAGCAACGGCGCCCTCGCGGCCGCGAAGGCGGCCCGCGCGAACCCGCGCGAGGTGGCCGCCCGGGTCGCCGCCCGCCTGGGCGGCCACCCGGGCCTCGCCGCGGTCGAGGTGGCGGGACCGGGCTTCATCAACCTGCGCGTCGGTGACGCGGCGCTCGCCGCCCGCGCCGCGGAGGTCGCGGCCGACCCCCACGCCGGCCTGCCGCCCGTCGAGGCGCCCCGGCGCGTGCTGGTCGACTACGCCGGGCCGAACGTGGCCAAGCCCATGCACGTGGGCCACCTGCGCTCGTCCATCATCGGCGAGAGCCTCAAGCGCCTGTTCCGCGCCCGCGGCGACGAGGTGGTCGGCGACGCCCACTTCGGCGACTGGGGCTTCCAGATGGG
>CAXTCO010000276.1:0-3505 GCA_964242255.1 uncultured Caulobacteraceae bacterium
GGGCGGCTCGGATGCGACGCGAAGCGGCTCGGCGGGAGCTTCGGCGGGCGCGGCCTCGGCCGCTTCCGCCGCCTCGCGGCGGCGGCGGAAGGCCATGGCCGCCGCGCGCGATCCCTCCTCCCCCCCCGGTGACGCGGACGGGGCGGGGTCGCGCGGCGCCGGCTCGGCCGGGGCGGCCCACGCCGGCGGGGCGTCGGCCTCGGGCGCCTCGACGGGGTCGAGGGTCAGGATCAGCGGCTTGCGCTTGTCGCCCATGAACGGTCCAGCGGAGGAGAACAGGTGCACGTGGGGCGCGCGGGATCCTCCAACACTCGCGCCTGAGGGGAATTAGGCACGGAGTCCCGTCGCGCGGAAGCGGGAATCCGGTCGCGGGGACGTCGCGGCTCAGCTTCGCGGGCCGCTCTCGCGTACGGCCTCCCGCGGCGGGCCGGTCCGGGGAGGGGGAGCGTTCCTCGCGCGTCGTGGACGGCGGCCTCGCGCCGAGGCGCGGCGGCGTCAGGCCGCGGTGCGGCGGCGCGGACGGCCCTCGGGCGCGGTGGCGAACAGGTGGGCGTGCAGCTCCACCGGGCCGGGCTTGCCGAGCAGGTAACCCTGGATGGAGTAGCACATCTCGTTGCGCAGGAAGGTCATCTGCTCCTCCGTCTCCACGCCCTCGGCCACCACGGGGATGGCCAGGCCGCGGCCGATGCCCAGCACCGCCTTCACGATCACCGTGGAGCGCTCGAGGGCGCCCACGCCCTGCACGAAGCTCTTGTCGATCTTGATCTTGTCGAAGGGGAAGGACTGCAGCGTCGACAGGGAGGAGAAGCCGGTGCCGAAGTCGTCCATGGCGATCTTGATCCCCAGCGCCTTGAGGCGGCGCAGGGTGTCCAGGGCGCGCTGGTAGTCGCGGAACAGGGCGCTCTCCGTCACCTCCAGCTCCAGGCGGCTGGGGGGCAGGCCGGTCTCGAGCAGGATCTCGTGCACGCGGGTGGGCAGGCCGGGCTCGCCCACCTGCAGGGGCGACAGGTTCACGGCGACGGGCACGGGCTTGGGCCAGCTCATGGCGTCCAGGCAGGCGCGGCGCAGCACCCACTCGCCCAGCTGGCCGATCAGGCCGGACGACTCGGCCACGCTGATGAAGCTGTCGGGCGGCAGGAATCCGCGTTCGGGGTGGACCCAGCGCACCAGCGCCTCGAAGCCGCAGAGCGAGCCGTCCTCCGACCGGGCCTGCGGCTGGTAGTAGACGGTGAGCTCGTCTTCGGCGATGGCGCGGCGCAGGTCGTGCGCCAGCTCGCGCTGCGCCTTCTGCGCCTCGTGCAGCTCGCGGCGGAAGAAGAACACGCCGTCGCGTCCCTCCTCCTCGGGGGACTGCAGGGCCGAGTCGGCGTGCGTGATCAGGTCGGCGACCGTGTGGCAGTCGTGGGGGATCGAGGCCACGCCCAGGCGGATCTGCGGCTCGATCACCTGGGCGTTCCAGACGAAGGGCCGGCGCAGCACCTTCATCGCCTGGGTGAAGAACAGGGTGATCTGCGCGTCGTCGGCCGCGTCGGCGGGCGTCACGAGGAAGAAGGCGAAGGCGTTGCCGCTCAGGCGGGCGGTGGACTCGGCCCCGCCCGCGAGCCGCTTCAGGCGCTCGCCGATCTTGGCGAGCAGGGCGTCGCCGGCGGCATGGCCGTGCTGCGCGTTCACCGCGCGGCTGTTGGACACGCGCACGTCGATCAGGCTCAGCATCTCGCCGCCGTCGCTGGCGGCGACCCGCTCGCGCGCGGCCTCCATGCGGCCGACCAGGGCGGTGCGGTTCGGCAGGCCGGTGACCGTGTCGTGCTCGTTGAGGAAGCGGATGCGCGCTTCGGCCGCGCGCTGCTCGCGCAGGTCGGTCACGGCGGCGATCAGGCCGGGGCCGCCGTCCTCTCCCAGTTCGGCGGCGCAGCTCAACTTGACCGCCACGGGGATGCGCTCGCCGTCGGCGGCCAGCATGAAGGCGTCTTGCCGCTCGCCCAGGCGCGACTCCCCGCCCGGCGCCTCCATCAGATCCCACAGCTCGCGGCCGCGGACCTCCTCAACCGTCAGGCCGGACAGGCTGCAGAAGGCGCCGTTGCAATCGGAGATGCGGCGGTCGGGCGTAAGCAGGGCGATGCCCTCCCGCGTCGCGTCCGCCAGCCGCTGCGCGCGCGCCTGGGCGCGCTGGCTGGCCATGTCGTCGAGGTAGGCTGCGCCCAGCCCGATGGAGATCATCAGCCCGGGAATCAGGCAGGCGATGAACAGCATGGCCGTTCGGTCCAGCAGGCCGTCGGGCAGCTCCAGCGACGGGTCGAAGTGGATGCTGGCGGCGCCCATGCTGATGAAGTGCAGCGACAGCACCGACGCCGTGAGCAGCACGGCGGCGGCGACCTGGCGGACGAGGCGGTCTGCCCGGTCGGCGACCGTGACCGCCGCCGCGGCGAGCAGGGCGCCGCTCGCCGTCGACACCCACACGAGGATGGGTTCCCACGTCAGGGTGGCGTCCAGCCGCTGAGCCGCCAACCCGATGTAGTGCATGGCCGCGACGGTGAAGGCGAACAGCACCCCCCCCATGGCCGTACGCAGGCGCTCGCGGCTGCTCCAGGCCATGACGAAGGACAGATGTGCACCCAGCACCGCCACCATCAGCGCGCTCAGCGCGCCCATGGGATCGTAACCCATGTGCATGGACGGGTCGCCCGCCAGCATGGCCAGCATGTGCGCGCTCCACACACCCGAGCCCACGGCGCTTGCGGCCAGGAACACCCAGACGTGCCAAGCCGCGCCTCGCACGCCTTGCATGCGCGAACGGATGCGGAACACGGTCACGGCCCCCACGAAGCACACGGCCGTCGCCGCCACCAGAAAGCGCAGGTCGTGGTCGAGGCCCAGGCAGGTCATCAAGCGGGTCTTCTTTCTGGACGAAGCCCGTCATTTGCGCGTGAGCCGCTTAAAAAGCCGTTCATCGCCAGGGCTTGACGGGCCGCCGCGCCGTTCGACGACCGTTTCACTCGTTCGTGGTCGCAGTTGTCATGAGGGGCGGCGCCCCGGGGCGGTTCTTGGTCGGCGGTTGACGCGGAGGTGGTCACGGGCCGGGGTCACGGGCCGGGGTTACGGCTGCGGACCGCTTCGGCTACTCACGCACGCATGCTGCTGGTGCGGCCCGCGGGGCCTGACGATTTCGATGCGCTGCATGAACTGGCGGTGCTCTCCGGCCGCGGCTTCACCAGCCTGCCGGAGGACGAGGCCACCCTGCGCACCCGGCTGGAGACTTCGGCCGCCAGCTTCTCCGGCGCCGCCGCGCGCGGGGAGGCCTGGTACACCCTCATGCTGGAGGACGCCGCGCCGGACGGCGGCCCCGGCGAGGTGGTCGGCGTGTGCGGCGTCAAGGCCGCGGTGGGGATCAAGCGGCCGTTCTTCTCCTTCCGCCACGTGACCCTGGCCCAGCACTCCGCCGCCACCGGCGCGCGCTTCGACCACGGCGCCCTGGTGCTGGTGAACGAGTGCGCCGGCTGGACGGAGG
>CAXTCO010000277.1:0-3487 GCA_964242255.1 uncultured Caulobacteraceae bacterium
AGGTCGTGCAGGTCGTGCAGGTCGTGCAGGTCGTGCAGGTTCGTCTCCCTCGGCTCCGGGCTCAAGCGTCTCCTGCGTCATCCACGCGGAGGATGAGGAGTGTAACCCTGCTCGGGAGGGCGGGGATTGAGCGGAGGTGGGGGCCACCGTGCTCGGTCGCGTCGGGACGCGGGGCGTCCCGCAGATGTGTTCAACGGCCTGCGGCGCGTCGAGCACAGGGCTATGACAACAAGAGCTGCGGCGACCGGAGTGCGGCCGCTCGGGCCGGGAGGTCTGGCGCAGCGGTCGGATCCAAGCGCGGGCGCGCCTCAGCCCTGTGTTCGACGCGCCGCAGGCCGCGTTGAACTTAGGAGGAACGCCCCGCGTCCCGACTCCAAGCGTCAGCCGCCGCGCCCAGGAGGAACACGGATGTCCGCTTAGGACCGTGAGCGGACCTGCCGGGTGCAAGCGGTCGCCGAGCTGGGTCGAACGGCCAAGCCCGACCGCTTAGGCCAGCCGGGACGCCGCAAGCTCTCCTACGGCTCGGAAGACGTCCTCGAACTGGGCCGACGTGGGCGAGCCGCCGCGGGTGAAGGCGGAGATGATGATGGGCGCGCTCGCAGACCAGGTGACGGCGATGTCGATCGCCGCGTCGCCTCCGTTGTTTCCGGTCTTGTCCCCGGTCACCCAAGCTCGCGGCAACCCGGCGCGAAGTCGGTCGTCACCGGTGGTGTTGGAGATGAGCCAGCCGTTGAGAGTGCTGCGCGCCGCGGGCGACAGGGCGTCTCCAAGCGTCAGCTTCTTCAATGTGGCGGCCATGGCTCGCGGTGTCGTCGTATCCCGGACGCCGCCGAGCGGCGTGCGGTTGAGGATCGGCTCCGCGTCGTCCAGCCGGCTTACGCTGTCGCCGATGCTCCGCCAGAAAGCCGTCAGGGCTTGCGGACCGCCGACCCGAGTCAGAAGCAGGTTCGCGCAGGTGTTGTCGCTGTGCTCAACCGCCGCGGCGCACATGTCGCCTACGGACATCCAACCCTTGGCGAGGTTGGCCGCCGCGATCGGGGCATGCCAATCCTGCATGTCCTCCGGCCGCAAGGCGATGCGGTCATCCAACGCGTCCCGCCGCTGATCGACACGTCGAAGAACCAAGGCGGCCAGTGAAGCCTTGAAGCTGCTGCACATGACAAAGCGGTCATCCGGCCGCCAAGCCAGCTTGCGACCGTCTCGTGTGTTCTCAGCGTAAAAGCCGAAATGTCCTCCGCTCTTCGTCTCAAATATCTGTATCGCCTGAGGCGCAGCCTCTGCGGCGACGGCCCGCGTTGCGCCGAAAGCCATTCCGGACCAGAGAAACGCTCGTCGACGCATCATCATCTTCCCTGTTTCCTCTCGGACGAGCCTAAAGCCAGGCGCGTCCGACTTCCACCCGAAGCTGGCGTCCACATCGCCCGCTCCCCCTCACCCTCCGCGCTTCTGCGTCTCCCGCGCCACGATCAGCCGCTGCACTTCGCTGGTGCCCTCGTAGATGCGGAAGATGCGCACGTCGCGGTAGAGGCGCTCCACGCCGTACTCCGCCAGGTAGCCGGCGCCGCCGAAGATCTGCACCGCGCGGTCGGCCACCCGGCCCACCATCTCGCTGGCGAAGAGCTTGGCCGCTGCGCTCTCCAGCACGACGTCCTCGCCCCGGTCCTTGCGGCGGGCGGTCTCCAGGGTGAGGGCGCGGCCGGCCAGCGCCTCCGTCTTGCTGTCGGCGAGCATGGCCTGGATCATCTGGAACGAGCCGATCGGCTGGCCGAACTGCTTGCGCTCGGCGGCGTAGGCCACGCAGTCGGCGATCAGGCGCTCGGCCACGCCCACGCACACCGCGGAGATGTGCAGCCGCCCGCGGTCCAGCACGCGCATGGCCACCTTGAAGCCCTCGCCCTCCGCGCCCAGCCGGTTCTCCGCCGGCACGCGCACGTCGTCGAAGTGCACGTCGTGAACGTGGGCGCCCTGCTGGCCCATCTTCTTCTCCGCCTTGCCGACGCAGACGCCCGGCAGGCCGCGCGGCACCAGGAAGGCGGAGACGCCGCCCGAGCCCGCCCGCTCCGGGTCGGTGCGGGCCATCACGGTGAAGAGCTGCGCCTTGCCGGCGTTGGTGATGTAGCGCTTGGCGCCGTTCAGCACGTAGCCGTCGCCCTCGCGCCGGGCGGTGGTGCGCACGCTGGCGGAGTCCGACCCCGCCTCCGGCTCGGTGAGGGCGAAGGAGGTGATCGTCTCGCCGCTCGCGATGCCGGGCAGCCAACGCGCCTTCTGTTCGGGCGTGCCGAACATCACCAGCCCCTGGCTGCCGATGCCCACGTTGGTGCCGAACACGGAGCGGAAGGCGGGGCTGGCGCGGCCGAGCTCCACGGCCACCAGGCACTCGTCCTCCATCGACAGCTCGAGGCCGCCGTACGCCTCGGGAACGCTGAGGCCGAACAGGCCCAGCGCCTTCATCTCCTCCACGAGCTCGGGGGCGACCTCGTCGGCCTCGGCGGTGCGCGCCTCCTCGGGGCGCAGGCGCTGGGTGACGAAGCGGCGCACGGCGTCGATCAACTGGTCGCGGAGCTCGGCGTCGAAGGCCATCGTGTCTGTCCCGTTCCCGGCCGTGTTCCTCACGGGCGTTTATGAACCCGCCCCGGCGCAGGGTCGAGCGGAGGCGGAAGGGCTCGCGCAGCCGGGCGGCGCGAGCCCTCGGAGACGCTGACCGCCCGTCCCGCACGTCGAGCGCCGCCCCGCCTTGAGCTTCAAGGGCGTGATCGAGAAGGTCCGCCCGCGCGCCCGATCCCGTTCAGGGCGCCGGGTCGGCGTGCGTCTGGGCGGGGATCATCCGCTCCAGCACGCCGTCGCGCCGGAACGCCACGTGCCACACGGTGGCCGCGACGTGCAGCACGATCAACGCGTAGACGGCGTAGGAGCTGAGCACGTGGGCCGCGCCCGCCACCTTGGCCAGCCCGGGGGCGTGCGGCAGGTTCGGCAGCGGGATCCCCCAGAACTTCACGCCGTAGCCGCCCGCCGACGAGGTCGTGAAGCCGGAGATCGGCATCAGGAAGAACAGAAGGTAGATCAGCCAGTGGCTCGCCCTGGAGGCCCAGGCGATCCAGGCGGGGGTGTGCGGGCCCAGGGCGGGGGCCGGGTGCGTCGCCCGCCAGACCAGCCGCGACACGACGAGCAGCCAGATGGTCAGGCCCAGCGACTTGTGGAGGTCGAACAGCGGCTCCTGCAGCGGGCTGTGCTCGGGCAGGTGCGTCATCACCCAGGCGACGGGGATGGCGGCGAAGGCCAGCAGCGCCGTGACCCAGTGCAGGTGCTGGGCGACCTGCGTGTAGCGCCGGCCGCTGGGCGCGTCGGCCGCCTGCGCCGGGTCCGAGGGGGAGATGCTCGCCATGGGTCGCTCCTGGGCCGTCCGCGATGCGGAGGCTGACGCGGATCGGGCGCGCCGTCCACCGCGGCCGGGCGCGCCGGCCGGCCGCCCCAGGCCACGGCCGGCGTC
>CAXTCO010000278.1:0-3482 GCA_964242255.1 uncultured Caulobacteraceae bacterium
CGCGCGCCGGCATCTGGGAGTGGGACCTCGCCGCCGACCGCGTGTTCCTGTCGGAGGTCACGGGCGCCATGCTCGGCTGGGGCGGCGCGGGCGTGGCGACGGGCGCCGAGGTGCTGGCCCGCATCGCCCCCGAGCACCGCGAGCGCGTCCGCCAGGCCCTGACCGCCGCGGAAGCCTTCGGCGCCCTGGACGTGTCCTTCGCCGTGCCCCGGCCCAACGGCGCCTCCGCCTGGCTGGACGTGCGCGGCCAAGCCGCCGAGAGCGAGGGCCGCAGCTACCGCACCCTGATCGGCGTGGCGGTGGACGTCACCCACGAGCGCGCCGCCCAGACCCGCGCCCAGGCGGCCGAGAACCGCCTGCAGGACGCCATCGAGAGCGTCACGGAGGCCTTCGTCCTGTGGGATCGCCGCGGCCGGCTGGTGCTGTGCAACGGGGCCTACCGCGACTTCTTCAACCTGGAGGCGCGGCTGCTGAAGCCCGGCGCCCTTCGCGAGACGGTGGAGCGCATCGCCGTGCTCGCCTTCAAGGACGCCCGCCCCCCCGCCGTGGAGCGCCGCGCCGTCAGCCGCCGCGAGCACCAGCTGGCCGACGGGCGCTGGGTGCAGATCAACCAGCGCCCCACCGCGGACGGGGGCCTGGTGATGACCGCCACCGACATCACCTCCCTGAAGCGCCACCAGGGCCAGCTGCGCACCAGCGAGGCCGCCATGCGCGAGGCCGTGGCCCGCCTGGAGGTGAGCCGCGAGGAGCTGCGCGACCTCGCCGGCAAGTACCACGAGGCCAAGGTCAAGGCGGAGGGCGCCAACGCCGCCAAGAGCGAGTTCCTGGCCAACATGAGCCATGAGCTGCGCACCCCGCTCAACGCCATCATCGGGTTCAGCGAGATGATGACGGCCGAGATCTTCGGCCCGCTGGGCGACCGCCGCTACGACGAGTACGCCCGCGACATCCACGCCTCGGGCCAGCACCTGCTGGCGCTGATCAACGACATCCTCGACATGGCCAAGATCGAGGCCGGCAAGGTGACGCTCCACCCCGAGCGCCTCGACGTCGCCGAGCTGGTGGAGGACGCGTTGCGGCTGGTGCGCACGCGCATGGAGGCCGGCGCCATCAAGCTGGTGCTCGACCTGCGGCCCGGCCTGCCCGACCTGGTGGCCGACGAGCGCGCCATCAAGCAGGTGCTGCTGAACCTGCTCTCCAACGCGGTGAAGTTCACTCCGGCCGGCGGCCGCGTCACCGTGGGGGCCGAGACGGAGGGCGAGCGCGTGCGGCTTTGGGTGTCCGACACGGGGATCGGCATCTCCGAGGAGGACCTCGCGCGCCTGGGCCGCCCCTTCGAGCAGGCGGAGAGCCAGCAGTCCAAGACGGTGCAAGGCACGGGGCTGGGCTTGGCGCTCGTCAAGGCGCTGACCGCGCTGCACGAGGGCGAGTTCCGGCTGGAGAGCGCGCCGGGCGTGGGCACCACCGCCTCCGTGCTGCTGCCCGCCCGCGCCGTTCCCCTGCGCCGCGCCGCCGCGGCCTGACGCGCGCCGCCCGAAGCCCGACCGTTCCGGGCGGCCCGGCCCGTCCGCGGCGAATTCGAGCAGGAGCGTTGAGGGCGGGGGCGTCGCCGGCCTACTACTCGGCGCCGGTCCGCGTGCGGACGCCGCCTGGAGACGCCCGTGACCGCCATCGCCCCCGCCCGTTCCTCACCTCGCCTCGCCATGGTGGCCGCGATGGCCGGCACCTTGCTCGAGGGCTACGACTTCACCGTCTACGGCTTCATGCTGAGCCACATCGCAAACACCTTCTTTCCCAAGGGCGACGACCTTGCCGGCCTGCTGGCTGCGGCCGCCACCTTCGGAGCGGGCTTCGTCATGCGGCCGCTCGGTGGTGTGGTGCTGGGCGGGTATGCGGATCGGGCCGGGCGGCGAGCGGGGCTGATGCTCACCCTCGGACTCATGGCGGCGGGCACTGCGGCCATGGCGCTGACGCCCGGTTATCGCATTCTGGGCCTCCTCGCCCCTCTCATCATCGTGGCCGGACGGCTGGTGCAGGGCTTCTCCGCAGGCGGCGAGTTCGGCGCGGCCATGGCGCTGCTGCTCGAGCAGTCCGCGCCCGGACGGCGCGGCCGCGGCGGCGGCCTGCTGGTGGTGGCGCAAGGGCTGTCGCTGCTGCTCGGATCCGTCACGGTGGCGACGGTGAGCGCGCTGCTCTCCAAAGCCGACATGGCCGCTTGGGGCTGGAGGCTGCCTTTCCTGATCGGGCTGCTCATCGCGCCCGTGGGCCTGTGGCTCCGCACCGCCCTGCCGCCGGCGTCGCGCGGCGACGGGCCGGACGGACCCGCGGTCCGGCCCGCGGGCGCGCCGCTGCGCCGCAGCGCCGGCCCGGTCCTCAAGGGCGCAGGGCTCGTGACCACAGCCACCGTCGCCCTCTACGTGCTGATGGTCTACATGCCGACTTTCACCGCACGGGAGCTCGGGACGCCCTCCACGACGGCGCTGTGGATCAACTCGGGCGGCCTCGCCGTCTTCCCAGTGGCCGCCTGGCTCTCCGGCGAATGGTCGGACCGGTCGGGAAGGCGGCTGCCCGCGACGGTCGGTGCGCTGGGCTTGCTCATCACCCCGGCGGCCGCCTTCGCCGTGGCGACGGCCCGGCCGCCCTTGCCCGTGCTGGCCGCGGTTCAGCTGGGGCTGTGCGCGCTGGCGGGGCTCTATAGCGGCGCAGCCATGACCATCGTCGGTGAGCTGTTCCCTGCGGGCACCCGGAGTTCCGGGTTCTCGATCGCCTACAACGCCGCCGTGGTGCTGTTCGGCGGGTTCTCGCCGTTCATCGTGACCTGGCTGATCTCGCAGACAGGCTCCAAGCTGGCCCCCGGCGTCTATGTATCGGTTTCCGCGCTGGCCGCGCTTGCCGCCCTGGCCGCCCTTGCCCCGCGCGACCTGCACGACGACGCACCGCCGGTCGCGGCCGGCGCCGGCGGGTGACGGGGCCGCCATCTTCCGGCCCCGGCGCCTTCCTGAAGGACCGGCGCGCGCGGCTGGATCCGTCCGCCTTCGGACCGCCCGCCGCGCGCCGGCGCACGCAGCATGTTCGTGGACGCCGACATCCCGGCCTCCAGCGCCAAAACACGCGCGGCCTAGGGTGGGAGCCGCGGGAGGTCGGCTCCTGGAAGACAGGCGCGCCAACTCCTTAGGCTGACGCGCTCCCGCCGCCTCCCGTCGCCGCCCCGCCGCGGCGGGAGGTCGGTCAGCTCAGGCCGGCGGCCGCGCTGGGGGCCTGGAAGGCGCTGAAGCCGTAGTGCTGCAGCCAGCGCGTGTCGGACGCGAACATGTCGCGCAGGTCGGGCATGCCGTACTTCAGCATCGCCAGACGATCCACGCCCATGCCGAAGGCGAAGCCGGTCCACTCCGCCGGATCGACGCCGCAGTTGCGCAGCACGTTGGGATGCACCATCCCGCAGCCCAGGATCTCCAGCCAGCTGTCGCCCTGGCCGATGCGGA
>CAXTCO010000279.1:0-3460 GCA_964242255.1 uncultured Caulobacteraceae bacterium
GGCCTGCGCCGGCACGCCATGGCGCGCGAGGGCCCCCTCGCCCGCCGCCTCGCCGAGTGGGTCGCGGGCTGGAGCGCCGAGCGGGGCGCGGGCGAGGCGACCGTGTCCGAGGCCCGCGGCCGGCTGGAGTTCGCGGGCGCAGGCGGCGCCTTCACCGTCACGGCCAAGGCCGACCGGCTGGAGCTGCGGGACGGCGGCGTGGACGTGCTCGACTTCAAGACGGGCTCTCCGCCCCGGCCCAAGCAGGTCAAGGTCGGCTTCGCGCCGCAGCTGACGCTCACCGCCGCGATCCTGCAGGCCGGCGGCTTCGCCGACCTGGGCGCGCAGGCGCCCGGCCGCCTCACCTACCTGCGCGTCAGCGGCCGCCGCCCGCCCGTGGAGGAGACCCACGTCGCCGGCCCCGGCGGCGAGAGCGCCGAGCTGGCGGAGGCGGCGCTGGCCGGCCTCAAAGGCCACGTCGCCCGCTACGACGACCCGGACACGCCCTACCGCGCCTGGACGGCCCCGCAGTTCATCTCCCAGCGCGGCGGCGACTACGACCACCTGGCGCGCTTGTGGGAGTGGCACGTGCAGGGCGAGGGGGGCGAGGAGTGAGCGCCTCGCCTCAGCTCCAGGCCAGCGACCCACGGGTCAGCGCCTTCGTCGCGGCCAACGCCGGGTCGGGCAAGACCACCACCCTGGTGAACCGCGTCGCCCGCCTCTTGCTGCGCGGGGCGGAGCCGGAGGCGATCCTGTGCCTCACCTACACCAAGGCCGCCGCCGCCGAGATGCAGCGCCGCCTGTTCGAGACGCTCGGCGGCTGGTCGGTCCTGGACGACGCCGCCCTGGCCACCGCGCTCGACCGCATCGGCGAGGGCCGGCGCGAGGACCTGGCCCGCGCCCGCACCCTGTTCGCCCGCGCGTTGGAGACGCCCGGCGGCCTCAAGATCCAGACCATCCACGCCTTCTGCGAGAAGCTGCTGCGCCGCTTCCCCCTGGAGGCCGGCGTCTCCCCCGGCTTCACCGTGCTGGAGGGCGCGGCCGAGCTGGAGGTGCAGGCCCTGTCGCGCGAGCGGCTGGCGGAGGCGGCCCTGGCCTCGCCGGTGATCGGCGAGGCCTACGCCCACTTCGCCGTGGAGCTGGACCCCGGCGGCTTCGACGCCATGCTCCGCGCCTTTGCGCGGGAGCGCGAGGGCCTGGCCGCCCTGCTGGAGGGCGGCGACCCGGCCGGCGGCGTATGGCGGCGCTGCGGCTTCCCGTCCGGCGAGCCCGCCGACCCCGCCGAGGTCGAGGCGGCGGCCATCGCCGCCTGCGACTGGGCGCGGTGGCGCGCGGCGGGCGAGGCGCTGCTCGCCACCGGCATGTCCAGCGACGAGAAGCTCGCCCGCCGGCTGCTGTCGCTGGTGGAGTGCGCGGCCACCCAGCCCGGCGGCTTCTCCGACTGCCTGCGCGTGTTCTCCACCGCCGAGGGCGAGCGCAGCAAGGCGCTCGGCACCAAGGGCCTGGACCCCCGCCAGCGCGACTGGCTGGTGGAGGAGCAGGACCGGCTGCACCTCGCCTGCGACCGCGCCACGGCCGCGCGCCAGGCGGTGGACACCGTGCACGCCCTGACGCTGGCCGCCGCCTACCTGGGCCTCTACGCCGGGGCGAAGGCCGACCGCGGCGCCCTGGACTTCGCCGACCTCGTGGCGCGCACGAAGACGCTGCTGACGGAGACGGCGGACGCCGCGTGGGTGCTCTACAAGCTCGACGGCGGCGTCGACCACGTGCTGGTCGACGAGGCGCAGGACACCGCGCCAGCCCAGTGGGAGATCGTGCGCGCGCTCACCGCCGACTTCTTCGCCGGCGCGGGCGTGCGCGGCGGAAACGGGGGCGGGCGGCGGCTGGAGCGCACCGTCTTCGCCGTGGGGGACGAGAAGCAGAGCATCTACGGCTTCCAGGGCGCCGCGCCCGAGCTCCTGGGCGGGGAGGGCCGCCGCTACGACGCCCTGGCCCAGGCCGCCGGCCGCGCCTTCGCCGCTCCCGCCCTGCTGGAGAGCTGGCGCTCCACCGCCGAGGTGCTGGGCTTCGTGGACGCGCTGGGCGACGACCCCGCCTTCCGCGACGGCGTGCAGCCCGCCGCCTCCGACGCGTTCCGCCACGAGCTCGGCCGCCGCGACGACGCCCCCGGCCAGGTGGACCTGTGGCCCCTGGTCCAGGACACGCCGCGCGAGGAGCCCTCCGCCTGGGACGCGCCGGTGGACGCCCGCGCCGACGAGAGCGCGGTCAAGCGCCTCGCCCGCGCGATCGCCGAGACCGTGCGCGACATGGGCGTGCGCGGCGAGGCCGTGTGGGATCGCTCGCTGGCCGAAGGACGCGGCGCGCTGCGCCCGGTGCGGCCCGGCGACGTGCTGATCCTGGTGCGCCGACGCGGCGCCCTGTTCGAGGAGGTCCTGCGCGAGCTGAAGCGGGCGGAGGTGCCCGTGGCCGGGGCCGACCGGCTGAAGCTTTCCGACCACGTCGCCTTCCACGACGTGGCGGCGCTGATCCGCTTCGTCCTGTTCCCCTGGGACGACCTGACCCTCGCCGCCCTTCTGCGTTCGCCCTTCTGCGGCGTGGGCGAGGAGGCGCTGTTCGAGCTGGCCCACGGCCGCGAGGGCAGCCTGTTCGCCGAGCTGAGCCGCCGGGGGGACGCCCGGCCGGAGTGGGGGGAGGCGCGCCGCTTCCTGGGCGCCATGCGCGAGGCGGCCCACGGCCGCGGCCCGTTCGACTTCCTCGGCCGGGTGCTCGGCTGGCTGGACGCCAAGGGCCGCACCGTGCGCCAGCGCATGGTGACGCGCCTCGGCGTGGAGGCGGGCGAGGCGCTGGACGAGCTCCTGGCCCACGCCCTGGCCGCCGAGGCCCGCGGCGTCACCGACCTGGAGCGCTTCGCCGGCGAGCTCGCCCTGGCCGAGGTGGAGGTCAAGCGCGAGCTGGAAGGGGCGGACGCGGATGGGCCAGATCCGAAAGGCGGGGGCGCCGTGCGCGTGATGACCGTCCACGGCGCCAAGGGCTTGGAGGCGCCCGTCGTGATCCTGCCGGACACCAACGGCGGCCTCGCCCGCGCCCGCGACGCCCTGCTCCCCACCGGCGCCTTCGACGCCGACGGCGCCTGGCGGCCCGACGGCGGGTTCCTGTGGGCGCCCCGTGAGAAGGACGACACGCCCGCCAGCGCCGACGCCCGCGCGGCGCGGAAAGCCCGCGAGGCCGACGAGCAGCTGCGCCTGCTCTACGTGGCCCTGACCCGCGCCCGCGACCGGGTGATCGTGGCCGGCCGCATCTCCGCCCGCGACAGGGGCCCGACCCGCGGCGGCTGGTACGAGCGGATCGAGGACGCCTTCGACCGCGTGGCCGCGACCGACCCCGGCGGCGTGCGCGAGGTGGAGGACGGCCCGCGCCGCATCCGCCGCTTCGGCCGCGACCCCGCCTTCGCCCTGGCCGCCGAGGCCGTCCCCACCGCGCC
>CAXTCO010000280.1:0-3460 GCA_964242255.1 uncultured Caulobacteraceae bacterium
AGCTGCGGGCGCAGCGCCTCGGGCGCCCAGGCGGCGGCGGCGGCGGCGGCCTCCAGCAGGCGGGCCAGGGCGTCCACATACGCCTCGCGGCCGCCCAGCGGCTGGGGCAGCGGCATGGGGGCGGGGATCAGGCCCGCGAACTGGCAGGCGAAGAACAGGGTGATGAAGTCGGCCGAGGTCTCCGCGACGAGGCCCAGCCGGTCGCCGCGCTGCAGGCCGGCGGCGAGCAGGCGGCCGGAAAGGTCCCGCGCGGCGTCGCGCAGCTCGGCGTAGGGCAGGGCGCGCGCGGGCTCGCCCCTGGCGTCGCGCAGGGTGACGCCCGTGGGCGCGGCGGCGGCGGCGTCCAGCGCCTGGACCAGGGTGGCGGCGGGGAGGGACGGCCGCCGGTCGGGAGCGGTCGGCGTGACGGGCACGGGCGCTTCTCCGACGCCCATGCCGGAATGGCAAGCGCCCGAGGCGTCTGGGGCGCGCGTCAGGCGGCGCGTGCGGCGAACAGCCTGTGCAGCAGGACGGCGAGGCTGCGGTGCTGGGCGCGATGAAAGTCGGAGTCGCCCGGCAGCGCTCGGCGCAACCGCCGGTGCGCCTCGCCGAGGGCGTGGTAGGGCAGGCCGGGCAGCAGGTGGTGCAGGGCGTGGTAGCGCAGGCCCACGGGCGCCCACAGCACGGGCAGGAGCGCGGGGGGCGGCACGTCCACGCTGTCCAGGAACTGTTCGGTGACGCCGACGGGCTCGCCGTTCCCCTCCCACAGGTGGGCGGCGAGGGTGCGGACCTGGTTCAGCACGGCCACCGCCGAGGCGACGGCGAGGAAGGTCGCGAACCCGCGGAGGGAGACGAGGCCGCACGCCGTCGCCGCGAGCAGGGCCAGGGCCCAGATGCTGGTCGCCGTCTCCCACGCGCGCCAGCTGCGCGCCAGGGCCGGGCCGGGCGGCCGGCGGCGGAAGGCGGGGTTCACGCACAGGGCCGAACCGCGCTCCACCAGCCAGAGCCGCAGGCGGGGGGTCACCGCCGACAGGGGCGCCAGCAGGGCGAAGCGCAGCAGCAGCGCCGGGAGAGCCAGCGCGGAGGCGGCGGTGGCGAGCCCGAGCGCGCCGGGACGGAGCAGAGCGGGCGGGAGATACTCCGGGTCTTCCGCCGTGCCGTAGCGGGTGCGCGCGTGGTGCAGCGGATGCACGCCCTCGTAGAGGAAAGAAGGGACGAGCAGCGGGGCCCCCACCAGCAGGTTCCATGTCGCATGGAAGCCGCGGACCGCACCCGGCTTCAGGTGCGTCAGCTCATGGATGAAGCTCACGGCGCGGTACAGCGCCAGCACGGCGGCCGCGCCCGCGGCCAGCGCCACCCGCCAGTCCGCCGCCGACGCCGCGAGCGCGAGGGCGGCGTAGCCGGCGGCGACGGTGACCAGCAGGTCGGCCCGGTAGACGGCGGGCTTGGCGCGCTGCAGGTCGCGGGTCAGGGCCGCGGCGGCGCGCACCAGCTCCTCGCCCGCCTCCGCGCGACGGCTTGCGGCCGCCCGCGGCGGCGCGGGAGGGGCGAGCAGGTCGGCGACGCTCACCGCTGCATCCGCATGACCTGCGTCATGCCCGGCATGTTGTGGTTCAGGTGCGCCATGATCCACAGCGACCCGGCCATGATCAGGAACACGATCAGCACGCCGAACGCCAGCGCCAGCACGTTGTTCGTGTTGTCCGGCCCGGTGGTGATGTGCAGGAAGAAGACCAGGTGCACGCCCATCTGCGCGATGGCGATCACCACCAGCGCGACGGGCAGGGCCGGCGGATAGACGAGCTCCGTCGCGGGCAGGATGAAGGCGCCCGCAGTCAGCGCCCCCGCCAGCACCAAGCCGACCGCGTAGCCGATCAGCGCGCCGCGGACGCCGCCGGCGGCCACGTCCTGGTCGCCGGGCGCGACGTCGCCCGCCGGCGTGGGCTCGGGAGTGTCGGTGAGGTCGTCGGCGTCGGTGGCGCTCATACGGCCGCCCCCAGCAGGTAGACGGTGGTGAACAGGGCCACCCAGATGATGTCCAGGGCGTGCCAGAACAGGCTGAAGGTGAGGATGCGGTGCTGCACGTCGGCGCGGAACCCCTTGGCCCATACCTGAGCCATCATGGTCAGGAGCCACAGCAGCCCCACCGTCACGTGCACGCCATGGCAGCCCACGAGCGTGAAGAAGGCCGACAGGAAGGCCGAGCGCTGCGGCCCTGCCCCCTGCGCGATCAGGCCGGCGAACTCCTTGACCTCCAGCGCCAGGAAGCCGGCGCCGAGCAGGAAGGTCACCGCCATGGCCGCCTGGAACACCGCCTGGTTGCACACGGACGCGCCTATGGAGGCCACGCCGCAGGCGAAGGAGCTGAGCAGCAGAAGCCCCGTCTCCCAGGCCACGTTCCCGAGGTCGAACAGCCGCCGCCCGTCCGGCCCTCCGGCCGTGGACCCGGCCAGCACCGCGTAGGCGGCGAAGAAGGCCGCGAACATGATGATGTCGGACAGCAGGAAGATCCAGAAGCCGTAGCCGACCACGATGCGCTGCGGCGCGGGCCCGCCCTCGCCGTGGCCGGTCGGATGGCCGCCGCCGTGCGCGGCGGGCGCGCCGTGGCCCAGGCGGTAGGGGTCGTGCGGCCGGTCGGCGGGGTGGGCGGTGCTCACGCGCGCACCGCCTCGCCACCGGGCCGCGCCTTCAAGGCGTCGGCCCGGCGCCGGCGGTTCTCGCGGGCGATCCGCGCCACCTCCTCGGCCGGCACCTCCTCCTCCGCCACGTCGCGCCAAGCGGCGACCACGAAGGTGGCGTAGGCTCCGACGAGCCCGAGGATCGCCAGCCACCAGATGTGCCAGATCATGGCGAAGCCGATGGAGGTGGCGAAGAAGGCGCAGACGAAGCCCGCCGGCGAGTTCCGCGGCGTCTCGATGGCTTCGTACTTCGGCTCCTCCGCCAAGTGCTGCTGGTCGCGCGCGGCGGACTTCATGCTCCAGTAGGCCTCCTCGCCCGAGACGTCCGGCAGGACCGGGAAGTTGAAGGCCGGTGGAGGGGAGGGCGTGGACCACTCCAGCGAGCGGCCGTCCCACGGGTCGCCGAACGGGTCGCGGAGCTGGTCGCGGTCGCGGATGGAGGTGACGAGCTGCACGATCTGGGTGGCGATTCCGCACAGCACCAGGAGGGCGCCGCAGGCCGCCACCAGCAGCCACGGCCTCCAGGCGGCCACGTCGTAGTGCTGCATCCGCCGGGTCATGCCGAGGAAGCCCAGCCAGTAGAGCGGCATGAACGCCACGTAGAAGCCCGTCAGCCAGAACCAGAACGCCAGTTTGCCGAGCCCCTCGTGCAGACGGAAGCCGAACGCTTTGGGAAACCAATAGGTGTAGCCGGCGAAGGCGCCGAACAACGTGCCGCCGATGATCACGTTGTGGAAGTGCGCCACCAGGAACAGCGAGTTGTGCAGCACGAAGTCGGCGGGCGGCACCGCCAGCAGCACGCC
>CAXTCO010000281.1:0-3446 GCA_964242255.1 uncultured Caulobacteraceae bacterium
ACGACACGCGCCTCGCCCCCGGCGTGACCGTGGAGCCCTTCGTGGTGTTCGGCCCCGGCGTGTCGGTGGCGACGGGTGCGGTGATCCGCAGCTTCAGCCACCTGGAGGGCGCGGCCGTGCGCGAAGGCGCGCTCGTCGGCCCCTACGCCCGCCTGCGGCCGGGCGCCGACATCGGTCCGGCGGCGCACGTGGGCAACTTCGTGGAGGTCAAGGCGGCGACGCTGGGCGCGGGCGCCAAGGCCAACCACCTGGCCTACCTCGGCGACGGCGAGGTCGGCCGTGGCGCGAACATCGGCGCGGGGACGATCTTCTGCAACTACGACGGGTTCAACAAGTCGCGCACCGTGGTGGGCGAGGGCGCCTTCGTCGGCTCCAACAGCGCGCTCGTGGCGCCGGTGACGGTGGGGGCGGGGGCCTACGTCGCCTCCGGCTCGGTGATCACCGCCGACGTGGAGCCGGACGCCCTCGCCCTCGGCCGCGCGCGCCAGGCGGTCAAGCCCGGCTGGGCCGCCCGCTTCCGCGCCGCCATGTCGGCGCTGCGCAAGTGAGCCCCGATCCGAAGAGGGACGACCAGAAACGCGCCGTCGGCGAGGCCGCCGCGCAGCGGATCGAGGCCGGCATGACGGTGGGGCTCGGCACGGGCTCCACCGCGGCGTTCTTCGTGGAGGCGCTGGGGCGGCGCGTTCGGGAGGGGCTGTCGATCCGCGGCGGCGTCTGCACCTCGGAGGCCACCCGCGCCCAGGCGGAGGCCCTCGGGATCCCGCTGCTCGACCTGAACGACGCCGGCCGCATCGATCTGACGGTGGACGGCGCGGACGAGGTCGCGCCCGGCCTCGCGATCATCAAGGGCGGCGGCGCGGCGCTGACGCGTGAGAAGCTGGTGTGGGAGGCGTCCGCCCGCTGCCTGGCCGTGGTGGACGCGGGCAAGCTCAGCGCGCGGCTCGGCCGCTTCCCCCTGCCGGTGGAGGTGGTCGCCTTCGGCCACGCCACCACGGCGGGGCGCCTGCGCCGCGCGGCGGCCCATGCCGGCGTCCACGCCGAACCGGCCCTGCGGATGCGGGACGGCGCGCCGCTCGTGACCGACAACGGCGGCCTGATCTACGACCTGCCCTGCGGCGCGATCCCCGACGTCGTCGCCCTCGCGGCGGCGCTGAAGGGGCTCACGGGCGTGGTGGAGCACGGCCTGTTCCCCGGCCTCGCCGACGAGGCGCTGGTGGCGACAAGCGAAGGCGTGCGTTCCCTCTCGCCGCGCGACGCCGTATCTTTCCCTCAACCCTGACGCGCATCTCGGACGGCCATGGCTGACTACGACTACGACCTGTTCGTCATCGGCGCGGGCTCCGGCGGCGTGCGCGCGGCGCGGATGGCGGCGATGACGGGCGCCCGCGTGGCTGTGGCGGAGGAGAGCCGCGTGGGCGGCACCTGCGTGATCCGCGGTTGCGTGCCCAAGAAGTTCATGGTCTACGCCTCCGAGTTCGCCCGCCAGTTCGAGGACGCCCGCGGCTACGGCTGGACGGTGCCGCAGCCCACTTTCGACTGGCCCGAGTTCCGCGCCCGGCGGGACATGGAGGTGGCGCGCCTGTCCGGCGTCTACGAGGCCAACCTCGCCAAGGCGGGCGCCGACCTGATCCGCGGCCGCGCCGTGTTCGAAGACGCGCACACCCTGCGCATCGAGGGCGGCCCCCCCCGCACGGTCACCGCCGACAAGGTGCTGATCGCCACGGGCGGCCGGCCGAAGACGCCCGCCGACGTGCCCGGGATCGAGCACGCCATCACCTCCGACGAGGTGTTCGACCTGCCGGAGCTGCCGAGAAGCATGCTGATCGTCGGCGGCGGCTACATCGCCATCGAGTTCGCCTGCATCTTCCACGCGCTGGGCGTCGACCTGACGCTGGCCTACCGCGGCTCCAACCTGCTGCGCGGCTTCGACGACGACGTGCGCGCCCACGTGGCCGAGGAGCTCAAGGCCCGCGGCCTGCGCGTGGCGCTGGCCTGCGAGCACGAGCGCATCGAGAAGCTTCCCGACGGGCGCGTGTGCAACCACGTGCTCCGCTCCAAGCCGATCGAGACGGACGTGGTGATGTTCGCCACCGGCCGCGAGCCGCACGTGAAGGGCCTGGGCCTGGAGGCCGCGGGCGTGGAGCTGGACGACAAGGGCGCGGTCAAGGTCGACGCCTTCTCCAAGACCACCGCCGGCAAGGTCTGGGCCGTCGGCGACGTCACCGACCGGATCAACCTCACCCCCGTGGCCATCCGCGAGGCGCAGGCCTTCGCCGAGACCGAGTTCCACGGCCGGCCGACCGTCTTCGACCACGCCGACGTGCCGACCTCCGTCTTCTCGCAGCCGCCCGTGGGCGTGGTGGGGCTGACGGAGGCGCAGGCGCGCCACGGGCGCCGCAAGGTGGACGTCTACCGCGCGCGCTTCCGCCCCATGCGCAACGCCCTGGCCGGCAACGACGAGCGCGTGCTGATGAAGCTGGTGGTGGACGGCGAGACCGACCGCGTGCTCGGCTGCCACATCGTCGCGCCGGAAGGGCCCGAGCTGGTGCAGCTGGCCGCCGTCGCCGTGAAGGCGGGCCTCACCAAGGCGCAGTGGGACGCCACCTGCGCGCTCCACCCCACCGTGGCCGAGGAGCTGGTCACGATGCGCGAGAAGTACGTGCCGCAAGAGCTCATGGCCGCGGAGTGACCCCCGACGTCTGGAGGGGCGCGACCTGGAGGGGGCGGGTCGCGGGCGTCGTCGCGGTGGCCGTCGCCGCGCTCGCGCCCGTGGTCGCCTACGTCGGCAACCTGGGGTTCGCGCCGTTGCTCGCGGCGGCGGGGGCGGTCTCGGCGGTGACGCTGCACACGCGGCGGCGGCCGTGGGCGGCCCTGGCCGTGCTGCTGGCGGCGGCCCTCTACGCCGGCCTCAGCTACCGCTGGGGTGCCGTGCGGCCGGCGGGCTTCCCCCGCTACAAGGACGTGGAGGCGCTGACCGGGCTCAAGCTGCTGCTGGAGACGGCGCTCTACGGAAGCTTCGTGCTCGCCGCGCGTGAAGCCCCGCGCCCCTTGGCGCGGGCCGCCCTGGCGGTGCTGGGCGTCGGCTTCGCCCTTGTGGCCGGGCTGCTGCTGGCGGAGGCCCTGGGCGGCGGCGAACTCTACCAGCTGATCAAGCGCGCGGCGCACCAGGCCACGCGGCCCGACCTGGCCAAGCGCAACGTGGCCCGCGCCGACTACGCGCTCGCGTTGCTGCTGTGGCCGCTGGCGCTGGCGTTGCGTGACCGGAGCTGGCCGGTGCTGGCCGCGGTGATGGGCTTGGCGGGCGTCACGGCGGCGGTGCTGTTCCGGGTGGACGCGCCGATCGCGGCCCTGCTGGCGTCGACGGCCGTGCTGCTGGCCGTGCGCTACGCCGGGCCGCCGGCGGCCCTGGGGCTCGGCGGCGCGACGGTCGCCGCGATCCTCGCGGC
>CAXTCO010000282.1:0-3429 GCA_964242255.1 uncultured Caulobacteraceae bacterium
CTTCGCCTATCCACGCGCGCTCTTTTCCAGACCACCTCGAGTAGACCCCGGAGCCACCCGTGAAGCGCACCTATCAGCCGAGCCGACTCGTGCGCAAGCGCCGCCACGGTTACCGCGCCCGCATGGCCACCAAGAACGGCCAGAAGGTCATCGCCCGCCGCCGCGCCAAGGGCCGCAAGCGCCTCAGCGCCTGATCCGATGCCGGACGCGCCCGCCCCTGCGGGGGCCGGCGCGCCTCCAGACCCCGAGCGCGCCAAGCTCCGCCGGCTGCTGAAGCGGGCGGAGTTTCTGCATGTGGCCGCCGGGATCAGCGCCGCCCGCGGCGCCGTGGTCGTGCAGGCGCGCGAGCCGGGCGGCTCCACGCCGGCCGCGCTCGCCGCACGCCATGCATGGGTGGGGTTCACCGCGACCAAGAAGATCGGCGACGCGGTCACGCGCAACCGCGCCAAGCGGCGCCTGCGCGAAGCCGCCCGGGCGCTCCTGCCCCTTCACGGCCAAGCCGGCCGCGCCTACGTCTTCGTGGCGCGCGCGGGCACGCCTTCCCGCCCTTGGGAGCGGCTGCTAGACGACGTTCGGCAAGCCCTCCAGGCGCTGGAGGCCGGCGGCGACGCGCGCCGCCCGCCTCCCCGCAACAAGCGCCCCCGCTCCCCCGGTCCGAAGCCCACCCATGGATAAAGAGTCCACGCGCAACACGATCGCCTTCGGGGTGATCGCGATGGCGATCCTGCTGGCCTACCAGGTCTTCGTCCTGGGCCCGATCGACAAGCGCCGCGCCGCCGAGCGCGCCCGCCAGACCGCCGTGGCCGCGCAGTCGAACGCGCCGCAGCTGGCCCCGCCCGGCGCGCCCGTGCTGATCAGCCGCGAGGCGGCGGTGGCGCAGAGCCCGCGCCTTCCCGTGCGCACGCCCGCCCTCTCCGGCTCCGTGTCCCTGCGCGGCGCACGGATCGACGACCTCTTCATCACCGCCCACCGCGCCACGGCCGACCCCAAGTCCGGCCCGGTGGAGCTGTTCCGCCCCGAGGGGGCCAAGCAGGCCTATTTCGCCGACTTCGGCTGGTCGGGCGCAGCCGGCTTGCCCACGGGCGCCAGCGTCTGGGCCAAGGCCGCCGGCGACGTTCTCGCCCCCGGAAAGCCCGTGACGCTGACCTTCGACAACGGCGCGGGCCTGCTCTTCACGCGCACGCTCGCGGTGGACGACCGCTACATGTTCACCGTCGTGGACGCGGTGGAGAACCACGGCGCCGCGCCCGTGAAGCTGGCGCCCTACGCCAGCGTTCAGCGCCAGGGCCGTCCGCAGCCGACCACGGGCATCTTCGAGGGCGCCATCGGCGCGCAGGGCGGCATCCTCCAGCTCGCCGACTACAAGGCGCTGAAGGAGAAGCCCGCCGTGCAGGCCGCCGGGAACGGCGGCTGGTTCGGCCTCACCGACAAGTACTGGCTGGCCGCCGTGATCCCGCTGCAGGGCGAGGCGGTGCGCGCCGTCTACCGCGACACGCCCGTCGGCGACGTGGACGTCTACGAGGCGAACTACGTCGGCCCGGTGCGCGAGCTCGCCCCCGGCGCGAAGACGGTGGAGACGCGCCGCCTGTTCGCCGGCGCCAAGGAGGCCGCGACGCTCAACGGCTACGAGAAGGCGCTGGGCCTGCCCAAGTTCTCCGACGCCATCGACTGGGGCCGCCTGTGGTTCCTGACGCGGCCGATCTTCGCCCTGCTCACCACTTTCCAGGGTTGGACGGGCTCCATCGGCGTGGCGATCCTGATGCTGACGGTGGTGCGGGTGATCCTGACCTTCCCGCTCTACAACCGCTCGTTCGCGAGCCAGGCGGAGATGCGCAAGCTCCTGCCCGAGGTGAACGCCATCAAGGCGCGGTTCCCGGACGACGCCGCCAAGCAGCAGCAGGCCACCATGGAGCTCTACAAGGCGCGCAAGGTGAACCCTGTGGCCGGCTGCCTGCCCGCCCTGGTGCCGATCCCGGTGTTCTTCGCCCTGTCCAAGGTGTTCACCGTCGCGATCGAGATGCGCCACGCGCGTTTCCTGGGCGTGCCGGACCTGTCCTCGCAGGAGACGGACAGCTTCGTGAACCTGTTCGGCCTGATCCCGTGGCACGTGGCGTCCACGCCGGGGATCGGCGGCTTCCTCGACGGGCCGCTGCACATCGGGATCATCGCCATCTTTTATGGCGGCACGCAGTTCCTGCTCCAGGCCATGAGCCCGCAGACGCAGGGGATCGATCCTGCGCAGAAGCAGATCTTCCAGCTGATGCCCATCTTCATCACCTTCCTGATGGCGCACGTGGCCGCGGGCCTGCTGATCTACTGGGTGTGGTCGACGATGCTGACCATCGTGCAGCAGTACGTGATCATGCACCGGCACGGCACTGAGAACCCGATCGACACCTTCCTGGCGCGGCTGCGGGGCGGGCGGCCCGTTCCGGCCTGACGCCCGTGGAGCTGGTCGGGCATGGGGCGCAGTGGTCCGACGAGGAGGTCGAGGCGGCGCGCGTGCTGTTCGCCGGCGAGTGCCGCTTCCTGCTGGGCGCGGCCAAGCTGGAGCAGCTGCCCGCGCCCGACCTGCCGGAGGTGGCCTTCGCCGGCCGCTCCAACGTCGGCAAGTCGTCGCTCATCAACGCGCTGACCGGCCGCCACGACCTTGCGCGCGCCTCCAACGAGCCCGGCCGCACGCGCGAGGTGAACCTCTTCCTCCTGGCCGAGCGCCTGCGGCTGGTCGACCTGCCCGGCTACGGCTTCGCCCGGGCGGACAAGAAGTCGGTGGCGCGCTTCCAGAACCTCGGCCGTTCCTACCTGCGCGGCCGCCCCAACCTGAAGCGCGTCTACCTGCTCATCGACGCCCGCCACGGCCTGAAGCCGCCGGACAAGGAGGCGCTGGACGCGCTGGACCTCGCGGCGGTGAGCTATCAGGTGGTGCTGACCAAGGCGGACAAGGTGCGCCCCGCCAGCGACCTGGCGCAGGTGGAGCGCGAGACGCTGCGCGCGCTGGCCAAGCGGCCGGCGGCGTTCCCGCGCGTGGCGGTGACGTCTTCGTCATCGGGAGCGGGGCTCGCGCAGCTGCGCGCGGAGGTGGCGTCCGCTACGGCTTAGCCGTGGCTGCGCCCCGGTCGGCGGCCCGCCGCGGTTCATCCCCGCCCTCCCGAGCAGGGTTACACTCCTGCTTCTCTCATCCCGGCGGAGCCCGGGACCCAGGTTCGACCCCGCCCGCGAAGCCGACCGCGGAGCGCGGCGCGCCGCCTGGGTTCCAGCCTCCGCCGGGATGACGGGAACGAGAGGCTTGAGCCTGGCGGGGAGGGAGGCGAACCTGCACGACCTGCACGACCTGCACGACCTGCACGACCTGCACGACCTGCACGACCTGCACGGCCTGCACGACCTGCACGACCTGCACGACCTGCACGACCTGCACGACCTGCACGA
>CAXTCO010000283.1:0-3423 GCA_964242255.1 uncultured Caulobacteraceae bacterium
GCGCTCACCTTCCTGCGCACGGCGGTGAACGCCCAGCGCAAGGCGCGCGGCGAGGCGGAGATCACCGCGCCCGACTTCCTCAAGCGCGTGCGCGCCGCGGCCACCGCCCTGCGGATGGACTTCGACATGCTCAAGCGCGGGCTGAACGTCGGCTTCTCCGGCGGCGAGAAGAAGCGGATGGAGATCCTGCAGATGGCCATGCTGCAGCCGCGCCTGCTGATCCTGGACGAGACCGATTCGGGGCTGGACATCGACGCCTTGCGCATCGTCTCCGACGGGGTGAACGCCATGCGCGCGCCCGAGCGCGCCATGCTGGTCATCACGCACTACCAGCGCCTGCTGGACTACATCCGCCCCGACCGCGTGCACGTGCTGGTGGCCGGCCGCATCGTCGACAGCGGCGGGCCGGAGCTGGCGCTGCAGCTGGAGCGCGAGGGCTACGACCGCTACGGCGTGCGGGAGGCGGCGTGAGCGCGGCCGCCCTGCGCGAACCGCCGCGCCCCGCCAACGACGCGGAGGTCGGCGCCGCCGTCTCCGGCCGCGAGCCGGAGGCCGCGCACCCGACGCGCGCGCATCTCGGTCAGGCGATCCGGGCGGGCGACGTGTCGATTCTGCCCGGCCGCCGCGACGAGGCGTGGCGTTGGACCGACTTGCGCGGCGTGGTGCGCGCCATCCCGGCGGCGAGCGGGCCGGGGGAAGCTCCGGGCGCCTCGCCGTTCGCGGCCGCCGGCGCCGTGCGCGAGGTGCTCGTGCTCAACGGCCGGGCCGACGCGGACGCGCTGACGCTGGCGGACGGGGAGGTCTTGGCCCTGCGCTTCGTGGCGTCGGGCGCGGGGGCGCACGCCTGCTCGCTGCAGGTGCGCGTGGAGCCGGGCGCGTCGGCCGTTCTGCTGGAGAGCTACGAGGGGCGGGGCGCCTACATCGCCGCCGCCGACCTGGAGATCGGTCTCGGCCACGGCGCCTCGCTGGAGCGGGTCGTCGTGCAGGCCGACTCGGCGGAGGGCGTCAGCGTCTCCACCGCCGACGTCCGCCTCGCGCCGGGCGCCCGCTTCGCGCAGACCGTCGCCACCGACGGCGCGCGCCTGCAGCGGCACGAGACGCGGCTGGTCCATCCCGGCGAGGGCGCCGCGGCGCGGATGGACGCCGTCTACGTGCTGCGCGACCGCCATGCGGACCTGACCAGCATCGTCGAGCACCGTGGGATGAACGGCGTGACCGGCCAGATGGCCAAGGGCGTGGCCGCCGGCCGCGGCCGCGCCGTGTTCCAGGGCCGCATCGTCGTCGCCCAGGGCGCCGACGGCGTGGACGCCCGCCTGCGCCACGACTCCCTGCTCCTCAACGAAGGGGCGGAGGTCGACAGCAAGCCGGAGCTGGAGATCTACGCCGACGACGTGCAGTGCGCCCACGGCAACACGGTCGGCGCGCTCGACGACGAGCAGCTGTTCTACATCCGCTCGCGCGGGATCGGAGACGCGGAAGCCAAGGCCCTGTTGATGCGCGCCTTTCTCGGCGAGGTCGTCGAGCGGGTGGAGCACGAAGGCGCGCGGGAGACGCTGGCGGCGTGGCTCGACGCGCGGCTGGCGGCGGTCGCGTGAGCTTCGACGTCGCCGAGGCCCGGGCGCAGTTCCCGATCCTGAAGCGGCGGGTGAACGGCCGGCCGCTCGTCTACCTGGACAGCGCCGCCTCCGCCCAGAAGCCGCGCGCGGTGATCGACGCCATGACGCAGGCGATGGAAGGCAGCTACGCCAACGTGCACCGCGGCCTGCACACGCTCGCGAACGAGACGACGGAAGCCTATGAAGCGGCTCGTAAATCCGTCGCACGCCTGATCAACGCCCGCGAGGGCGAGCTGGTCTTCACCAAGGGCGCCACGGAGGCGATCAACCTCGTGGCCGCCAGCCTCGGCCAGGCTTGGGGCGAGGGCGACGAAGTGGTCGTCAGCGAGCTGGAGCACCACGCCAACATCGTTCCGTGGTGGTTCCTGCAGGAGCGCCGGGGCGTGCGCGTCCGTTTCCTGCCCGTGCGCGACGACGGCGCCATCGACATGGATGCGCTGCCGGCCCTCCTGACCGAGCGCACCCGGATGGTGGCGCTGACTCACATGAGCAACGTCACCGGCTGGGGCGTGGACGCGCCTGCCACGGCCCGGCTGGTGCACGAGGCGGGAGCGCTGTTCCTGCTCGACGGATGCCAGTCGGCCGTCCACCGCCGCATCGACGTGCAGGCGCTCGGCTGCGACTTCTACGTGTTCAGCGCGCACAAGCTGTACGGCCCGACGGGCGTCGGCGCCCTGTGGGCCCGCCATGAGACGCTGGACGCCATGCCCCCCTACCAGGGCGGCGGCGAGATGATCGCGTCGGTGTCCACCGACGCGGTCACCTATGGCGAGGGCGCGCGCAAGTTCGAGGCCGGCACCCCCGCCATCCTGGAGGCCATCGGCTTCGGCGCGGCCGCCGAATGGCTCATGGCGCAGGACCGCGAGGCGGTCGCCGCCCACGAGCACGCCGTCTACGACCGCGCCTGCGAGCGCCTGCGCGGCGAGAACGGGTTCCGGCTGATCGGCGACGCGCCCGGCAAGGGCGCCGTGCTCTCCTTCGCCGTGGAGGGGGCGCACGCCCACGACGTCGCCCAGGTGCTGGACCGCTACGGCGTGGCCGTGCGCGCGGGCACGCACTGCGCGGAGCCGCTGATGCGCCGCTTCGGCCTCACCTCCTCGGCCCGCGCCAGCTTCGCCCTATATAACACCCTGGAGGAGGCGGACGCCTTCGCCGACGCCCTGTTCAAGGCCCGCGAGTTCTTCCAGTGACCGACGCCCAAGCCCGCGACGTGATCGATCCCGCGCCCGACGTCCCGGCGGCCGGTGAGGTGTCCGCCATCCCGCAGGAGGAGCTCGACCGGCTCACGGAGGATCTGATCGGCGCGCTGAAGAGCGTGTTCGACCCCGAGATCCCGGTCGACATCTACGAGCTGGGGCTGATCTACAAGGTCGACGTCTCCGACGACCGCGACGTGCTGGTGGAGATGACGCTGACCGCTCCGGGCTGCCCGGTCGCCGGCGACATGCCGGGCTGGGTGCAGGACGCCGTGGTCAAGGTCGACGGCGTGCGCTCCTGCCACGTGGACCTCACCTTCGATCCGCCGTGGGATCCCTCGAAGATGAGCGACGAGGCCAAGCTCCAGCTCAACATGTTCTGAGGCGCGCCATGGAAGCCCCAAGCCCCGCCGGCGTCGCCGCCCCCCGCCTCCGCCGCCCGCGGCCGCCCGTCGTCACCCTCACCGACGCCGCGGCGGCGCGGGTGCGGGAGATCATGGCGCGCGGCGACAAGCCCTACCTGCGCGTCGGCGTGAAGAACGGCGGCTGCGCGGGCCAGGAGTACGTGTTCGAGTACGCCGACGCCGCCGGCCCGATCGACGAGGTGGTCG
>CAXTCO010000284.1:0-3417 GCA_964242255.1 uncultured Caulobacteraceae bacterium
CCGGCGCGGCGGGCGCCGGGCGGCCGGGCCGCGCAGGCTCGGCGGCGAGGCTGGCGCTCGCCCAGACGAGGAGGCCGGAGGCGGCGAGGGCTGGGAGGCGTGGGGTCATGCGAGGGTCCGAAACTCCCAGGGTAATGGCTCGCGCCCAACCTCGCTCACCCGCACGCCCGCCGCAAGCCGAGGCCGCCGCGGTCAGCTGCGGAGCGGCCCGCCCGTCGGCTCCCCGTGCATCGGACCGGGGCCGCCGCCGGCGACATACCCCAGCACCTGGTCGAGGTCCTCCGGCGTCAGCCGGGCGCGGTCCTGCGCGTGCCAGAGCCGGACACCCACCACGAGCCCGTCGCGGCGCGTGGGCCAGAAGTCGTAGCTCGAGCCGAAGAAGGGGTAGGCGCCGGCGGGGACGTGCCGACGCTCCCTCGCCGCGAAGCGCAACGCCTCCTGGTCGTCGAACGAGAGCTTCACGAGCCCGCTCTCGGCCAGGGTGCGGACCGCTCCCGTCTCGACCGTGGCGAACAGCGCCGGGCGGCCGGACAGCCTGCGCAAGGTGGAGGCCGCCGTCGCGAGCACGACGGAGCCGTCCGAGCCTCGCAGCACCGCCGACGCCAGGTCGTGCAACGCGCCCGACCTGCGCGCGGCGGCGTGGGCGTTCCGCGCCTCGCGGCGCGCCCGCGCCGCCACGGCGCTCACCACGCCGGCGACGACGACCAGCACGGCGAGGGTCGTCAGGTCCGCGGCGTCGTCCACCTGAAGGCTGTAGAGCGGCCTGGTGAAGAAGAAGTCGTAGCCGCCCACCGCCAGGGCCGCGGTCAAGAGGGCGGTCGCCAAGCGGAACCGGGCCGCCGCGGCCACCACCGGGACGGCGAACACGAGCGACACCTGCGCGTGCGGCGCCTGGGCGACGACCGCCTCCCCGGCGGCGACGGCCGCAGCGACCATCAGGACCGCCCAGCCGACGCCGGACAGCTCGCGCAGGACGCGGCGGCCCGCGCCGGAGCGGACCCGCCGGGCCGGGGGCGGGGCCGGGATCGGAGCCGGGCGGCTCAGGCGACCCGTCGGAGGGCTTCGACGGCCTCGTGCGCCCGCCGCACGCGATGGTGGACGAGCGGGCTTCCCGAAAGGTCGAACACCGTCGAGCGGATCGACAGCCCGCGCGCCGCCAGGGCCGCCTCCACGACGCGGTCCTGGTCGACGTCGGCGAGCTGGACGACGAGCGCGCCCTCGTCTCCCAGCAGCGACGCCGCGTCGCGCAGCAGCGGGACCAGCTTCGGGCCGGGGACGGATCCGCCGATGAGCACGAGGTGGCTCTTCTCGCTGCAGTTCGGCAGGCCGGAGCCGCAGCGGCAGACCACCTCGTCGTAGCCGAGCGCGCAGAGCTGCAGCATCAGGTCCAGGGCGTCGGGCCCGAGGACCGCGATGGGGCCGACCGCCCCGGGACGCGCCAGGGCCAGCATCTGCGGAACAGGCGCCTTCGACGCGTCGTCGGCGGCGACAAGGCTCAACATCTCTCGTCTCCCATCAGGACGACGAGGATCTAGCCCGGGAGGCCGTAAGCTATCCATATAGACTTCGTGCAAAGCACGATCGCCGGCGCGCCTCGCAGGCGCCCGATCAGGCCGAGAAGCGGTAGCCGATCCCGGTCTCGGTGATCACGTGGTGAGGGGCGGAGGGATGGACCTCGATCTTCTGCCGCAGCTGCTGAATGAGCATGCGCAGGTGCTGCACGTTGTCGGCGTAGGCCGGTCCCCAGACGCCCTCGGCCAGCTTGCGGTGCGTCAGCACCTTGCCGCCCCCCTCCGCCAGGAGGGCGAGGAGCTGGAACTCCCGGCCGGTCAGGCGCAGCCGCACCCCGTCGCGCAGGACGACGTGGCCCACGAGGTCGATGTCGAGGTCGCCCGCCTTGAGGGTCGCGGGCTGCCCCCGCTCCGCGAGCCGGCGGCGCAGCACGGCCCGCAGGCGCGCGAGCAGCTCGCCCGTGTCGAAAGGCTTCTGCACGTAGTCGTCCGCGCCGAGGTCGAGCGAGGCGATCTTCTCGGAGCCGCGGTCGCGGGCGGACAAGACGATCACCGGGCCGGAGTAGAAGGCGCGCGCCCGCTCCAGCACCGTCTTGCCGTCCATGTCGGGCAGCCCGAGGTCGAGGATCAGGGCGTCCGGCGGGTTGGCGGCCAGCTCCTGCATCGCCTCCTCGCCCGTGTCGGCGCGGGCGGGCGCGAAGCCCGAGGCGGTCAGGGCCGGGCCGAGGAAGCGGTGGATCTGCGGCTCGTCGTCCACCACCAGGACGCGGGGCTTCACGTCCATGCGTCACCCCTCGGCGGCGCCGGCGGCCCGGCCGCCGTGGCCGGCGACGAGGGCTTGGGAAGGCTGATGAGGATGCGCGTGCCCCGCATGCCGCCCGCCGGGTCGGCGTGGATCGGGCTCGCGGCGGCGATGCGGCCGCCCATGGCCTCGACGAACCCCTTGGAGATGGACAGGCCGAGCCCCACGCCCTTGCCGCGGTCGCGCGAGCGGTCGCTCGGCTCCTCCACGCGGCGGAAGCGGTCGAACACGCGCTTGAGCTGCTCGGAGGGGATGCCCTTGCCCTCGTCCTCGATGGAGACGACCACGTTGGCGCGGTCCTCGTAGGCGGCGATCTCGATGGCCGTGTCGTCCGGGCTGTAGGCCACCGCGTTCTCCAGGATGTTCACCACGGCCTGCTCCAGGAGCGCGGGGTCGAGCCTGACCATGGCGAGGTGGTCGGGGAAGTCCCGCGTGAGCGCGCGGGCGGCCAGCCTGCGCCGCAGCCGGGAGATGGCGGAGGTCAGCACGTCGCGCACGTCCACGAGCTCCAGCTGCGGCTGCAGCGCGTCCCCCTCCAGCCGCGTCATGTCGAGGAGGTTGCCCACGTAGCCGTTCAGCCGCTCCGCCTCCTCGCGGATGGAGAGCAGCAGGTCGGCCCGGGTGTCGGCCGGCATGTGGGCGCCGAGCTCGATCAGCGTGGAGGCCGCGCCCATCACCGTGGCCAGCGGCGTGCGCAGGTCGTGGCTGATGGAGTTCAGCAGCGCCCCGCGCAGCTGGTCCGAGCGCCGCTGCGCCTGCACCTTGGCCTGCGCCGTCGCCAGGTCCGCCCGCTCGATGGCGACCGCCCCCTGGTCCAGCATGGCGGCCAGCAGGCGCTCCTGCTCGGGCGGCGCGCCGGCGCCGGCCTCGTAGCCGACCACGCCGGCCGGCTCGCGCACGCCGATCAGCGGCCTGAAGGTCCAGGGGATCTGCGGCAGGGTGCCGGTGCCGGCCCCCGCGGGCTCCCGGCGCTCCCAGGCCCAGCGGGCGGCGGCGGCCTCCGAGGTGCTCAGCGCGGCCAGGGCGGGGGCGCCCGCCACGGGCGTGATCTCGCCGCCGCGCGGCAGCAGCACCACGGCCGAGCCGCCGGCCGCCGCGGACGCC
>CAXTCO010000285.1:0-3411 GCA_964242255.1 uncultured Caulobacteraceae bacterium
TGCTCGACCAGATCGGCTGGGCGGCGGCGCTGCCGCTGGCGCTGACGGCGCTGGGCGCCGTGTTCACCGCCGCGGGCGTGGGCCGCGCCACGGGCGAGCTGTTCGCGGCCTGGCTGCCCATGGGCTCGCCCCTGGCCGCCGTGGGCGCCTACACGCTCGGCATGGCGGCGTTCACGGCGGTGATGGGCAACGCCTTCGCCGCCTTCCCGGTGATGGCGGCGGCCGTGGGGCTGCCCGTGCTCGTGGGGCGGTTCGGGGCGGATCCGGCGGTCGTGGGCGCGCTCGGCATGCTGAGCGGCTTTTGCGGCACGCTGGTGAGCCCGCTGGCGGCCAACTTCAACCTGGTGCCCGTGGCGCTGCTGGGCCTGGAGGACCGCTGGGCGGTGATCCGCGTGCAGGCGCCCACGGCGGCGGCGCTGCTGGCGGTGAACACGGGGCTGCTGTACGCCTTGGCCGTTCCGCGCTAGGCCGCAGGGCATGACCGCCCGCCTGACGGCCGAGCACGCGGGCGCCTTCGCCCGCGCGGCCCTGGGCCACGTCGGCCGTGAGTTCCCCCACAAGCTGGACCACGTGCTCGACGGCCCCGCCGACGCGCGGACGCCGCGGGAGCTGCACCCGGTGTTCTTCGGCTCCTTCGACTGGCACTCCTGCGTGCACGGCTGGTGGACGCTGGCGAGCGTGGCGCGCCGCTTCCCCCGCCTGCCGGAGGCCGCCGAGATCGAGCGCCGCCTGGACGAGACCTTCACGCCCGAAGCGGTGGAGGCCGAGCGCGCCCACCTCGACCGGCCCTCGTCGCGCGGCTTCGAGCGGCCCTACGGCTGGGCGTGGCTGCTGAAGCTGAGCGAGGAGCTCGGGCGGCGCGACGACGCGGCGGGGCGCCGGCGGGCGGAGGTGCTGCGGCCCCTGGCGGAGGCGTTCGCCGCCCGCTTCCGCACCTTCCTGCCGCTCTGCGACCACCCCGTGCGCTCCGGCGCGCACCTGAACACCGCCTTCGCCCTGCGCCTGGCGCTCGACTACGCCGAGGCGGCGGGAGACGGGGCGCTGGCGGAGCTCGCCTGCGGCCGCCTGCGCCTGTGGCACGGGGAGGACCGGGCGGCGCAGGCCTGGGAGCCCGATGGGGACAGCTTCCTCTCGCCCGTGCTGATGGAGGCCGCAGCCCTGCGCCGCGCCCTCAGCCCGGAAGGCTTCCGCATGTGGCTGGCGGCGTTCCTGCCCGAGGCGGCGCGCGGCGCGCCCGCGACCCTGTTCACGCCCGCCCGCGTCAGCGACCGCACCGACGGCAAGATCGCCCACCTGGACGGCCTGAACCTCAGCCGCGCCTGGTGCTGGCGCGAGGTCGCCGCCGGCCTCGACGCCGCCGACCCGTTGCGCGCCCGCGCCCTGGCCGCCGCGGAGGACCACCTCGCCGCCGGCCTGCCGCACGTGACCGGCGACTACATGGGCGAGCACTGGCTGGCCTCCTTCGCGCTCCTGGCGCTCGACGCCGCGCCGCCGGAGGCCGCCGCGTGATCCCCGCCTCGCGCGCCGCCTGCGAGGCGCTGGACGCCGCCGACCCGCTGGCCTTCGCCCGCGCGCGTTTCGACCCGCCGCCGGGCGTCGCCTACCTGGACGGCAACTCGCTCGGCGCGGCGCCCCGCACCACGCCCGCCCGCCTCGCCGACACGGCGGAGCGCGAGTGGGGGCGGGGGCTGATCGGCAGCTGGAACAGCGCGGGCTGGATCGACGCGCCCGCCCGCGTGGGCCGGGCGATCGCGCCGCTGGTCGGGGCCGATCCGGACGGGGTGATCGTCGCCGACACCGTCAGCGCCAACCTGTTCAAGCTCGCCGCCGCTGCGCTGGAGCTGGTTCCCGGCCGCCGCACGATCCTGGCCGACGCAGGGGAGTTCCCGACCGACCTCTACATGCTGCAGGGGCTGGCGCGCCTCGCAGGGGCCGAGCTGCGCGCGCTTCCCCTGGGCGAGCTGGGCGCGGAGCTGGACCGGGGCGAAGCGGCGCTCCTGGTGCTGAGCCATGTCAACTACACGCGGGGCGACCTGCGCGACATGGCCGCCTGGACGGCCCGCGCCCACGCCGCCGGCGCCCTGGCGCTGTGGGACCTGAGCCACAGCGCGGGCGCCGTCCCCGTGACGCTGCTCGCCTCGGGCGCCGACTTCGCCACCGGCTGCGGCTACAAGTTCCTGAACGGCGGGCCGGGCGCGCCGGCCTTCCTCTACGTGGCCCCGCGGTGGCGGGAGCGGGCGCTCTCTCCGCTCTGCGGCTGGATGGGCCACGCCGAGCCGTTCGCCTTCAACAAAGCCTATGCGCCGGCCGAGGGCATGCGCCGCTGGCTGTGCGCCACCCCGCCGATCCTCGGCCTCGCCGCGCTGGAGGAGGGCGTGCGCGCCTTCGACGGCGTGGACATGGCCGCCGCCGCCGCCAAGGCCCGCGCCCTCGGCGACCTGTTCCTGTCGCGCGTGGAGGCGCAGGCGCCCGGCGCCTTCCGCATCGCGCCGCCGCCCGCGGCGGAGCGCGGGGCGCACGTGGTGCTCGGCCACCCGCACGCCTACGCCCTGGTGCAGGCGCTGATCGAGGCGGGCGTGACGGGCGACTTCCGCCGGCCCGACCTGCTGCGCTTCGGCTTCGCGCCGCTCTACCTGGGCTATGCGCAGGTGTGGGACGCGGCGGACGCCCTGGCGGCCGTCCACGCCTCCGGCGCCTGGCGCGAGCCGCGGTTCGCCGTGCGCGCGGCGGTGACCTGAGCGGCCCCGCAGATGACCGCCGACCCGCCCGCCTCCGACCGACCTGCGCCGAGTACCTTGGGCTCGACGCGGTGCTGGACGCGCACCGCCCGCGCTCGGGCGCCCACGACGAGACGCTGTTCATCGTCATCCACCACGTCATGGAGCTGTGGATGAAGCTCGTGCTGCACGAGCTGGCGGCGGCCACGGCGGCCCTGCGCGACGACGCCCCGCCGCAGGCCTGCAAGATGCTCACCCGCGTCGCGCGCGCCCAGCAGCAGCTCATCGGCGGGCGGGACGTGTTGGCCACCATGACGCCGGACGAGTTCGCGGCCGTGCGCCCCGGCCTGGGCACGAGCTCCGGCTCCAGTCGGCGCAGAACCGCCTCCTGGACTTCGCCCGCCTCGCCCACCTGAAGACGGTGAGCGGATCATCGGGCCCAAGACGGGCGCCGGCGGTTCGTCGGGCGTCGGCTACCTCGCGGGCGTGGTGGAGCCGCGCTTCTTCCCCGAACTGGTGGAGGCCCGCGCGGCGCTGTAGGGAAGGGCGCGATGCAGCCCCTCTACGTCCAGATCAAGTGCGAGCTCGGCCGCGCCTACCAGGTGGCCGACGCCATCGTCGACACGCTGAGCGAGACCAGCGAGGTCTACACCACCAGCGGCGAGTACGACCTCCTGGCCAAGTTCTACATCCC
>CAXTCO010000286.1:0-3400 GCA_964242255.1 uncultured Caulobacteraceae bacterium
GCGGTGACGCGCACGCCCAGCCGTCCGCCCGCCGTGGCGGCCTGCTGCGCCGGCGACAGGCCGGTCCCGCGGGCCTCCGCCTCCGCGTCCAGCCTCCCGCTGAAGCCGCGCCCGCCCGCGAGCCGCCCCAGCTGCAACCCCCGCACCCGCAAGGAGAGGCGGGCGGCGGGCGCCCTCGCCTCCGTGTCGAGCGTGTAGTCGAGGCGCACCACGCCGCCCGCCAGGGCGAAGGTGAGCGGCGCCGCCGCCAGCCGCCCGTTCTTCACGCTCAGGTCCAGCGCCACGTCGGAGAGGGGCGGCCCGAAGCCGTCCGCCCGCGCGGCGCGGTAGCGCAGGACGGCGTCCACCCCCTGCAGCCGGCGCAGCGACACGGGCGTGGCGGAGAACACGCGCCCCTTCGACTCCGCGCCGCCGCCCCGGCCGGCGACGCCGGGCTCGGCCCGGGCCGCGGCGTGCGGGGGCGGGCTGGCCAGCAGCGTGCGCAGGTCCGTCGCCGTCATGCGCCGCGAGCTCAGGCGCACGTCGAGGCGGCGGCGCGCCAGGTGCTCCGAGTCGACCTCGCCCTCCAGGTCGCTGTCGCCCAGGCGCGCCTGCAGGCGCGTCAGGGTGAACCGCTTGTCCTCCCGGTGCATGTGGCCGGTGAGGTGGAAGGCCCGCGAGTTCGGGGCCAGCAGGTTGAACAGGTACTTCAGGTCGGCCAGGTTCGGCCCGGCCGCCTCCGCGTCCAGGTCCAGCCCGCGGAAGTCGAAGGGCGCCCGGGTCACGCCGGCCAGCCGCACGCGCGTCGCCCCGTCCTGCAGCTCCACCTGCACGGCGTGCGGCGCGTGAGGCTTGCGGGCGTTCAGCGGCCCGGCGCGGGCGTGGACGAGGTAGGGCTCGCCCTGGAGCACGCCGCCGCCGTCCAGGCGCAGGGGCAGGGCCCCCGACCCGTCGTGAGCGAAGGCCGCATCCAGGCTCAGATGACGCTGCGGGTCGTCCATGCTCACCCGCCCGTCCGTGATGCGCAGCACGCGCGTCGCGCCCAGCAGGCCGGAGGCGCCTCCGCCGTGGCCGAAGCCGTAGTTGCTGTCGCCTGTCCCGCGGCGGATCAGGTGCAGCACGGGCGAGGCCAGCGTCACCTCCGGCGCCTCCAGCCGCCCCGCCAGCAGCGGCGCGAGGCGCACCACGAGGTCGGCGTGCGGCACGCGGGCCAGGTCGCCGGGGCCGAAGCGCTCCGGCTGGCCGAGCCGCAGGTCGTCGAACACCAGCCGCACCCCCTCCGGCGTCCGGGAGACGGCCAGGTGCGCGTAGGTCACGCGGCGGCCGAGCTTCGCCTCCAGCACCGGCCGCAGCAGCGGGCCGCCCGCCCCGCCCGCCAGGGCGGCGAGGCCCGCGACGACGACCACGAGGGCGAGCGCGGCCAGCGCCGCCGCGCCGAGGGCGATCCGCCGCCACAGTCCGAGCGGGCCGGACCGCCGCCCCTTTCGGCCGCCCGCCGCCCCGTCCGCGCTCACCCGTCGCCGTCCTTCCGGAAACCCCCGCGCCTGGAATGGGCCAGGCGCGACGCTGTTCCAGCCAAGCTTGCAAGCGCCTGACGTTACGGCGTTCTCACGCGCGCCGCGGCCGTCGCCGCGCTAACACCGGACAGGGCCCCATCCGCCCCGGAGCGCTCCCGCCTTGCCCGCCGCCGCCCTGCTCGCCGCCGCCCAGCTGTTCTCCTCGCCCTTGCCGGAGCTGCCGGAGATCCGGCGCGAGCCGCAGGTCACCTACCTCGACCGCACGGGAGACGTGATCGCCGTGCGCGGCGGCAAGGTCGCCCCGCCCGTCGACCTGGACCGCCTGCCCGCCTACGTGCCCGCCGCCCTGGTCGCCATCGAGGACCGGCGCTTCTACGAGCACGCCGGCTTCGACCCCGTCGGCATCGCCCGCGCGGTGGTGGCCGACCTCAGCAAAGGGCGCTCGGCGCAGGGCGCCAGCACCATCACCCAACAGCTGGCGCGCAACCTCTACCTGACGCAGGACCAGACGATGGAGCGCAAGGCCACCGAACTGCTCTACGCCATCCAGCTGGAGCGGAAGTACAGCAAGCGGCAGATCCTCGCCCTGTACCTGTCGCGCGTCTACTACGGCTCGGGCGCCTACGGGATCGAGGCCGCGTCGCGCCGCTACTTCGGCCACCCCGCCTCCCGCCTCGCCCTGCGCGAGGCGGCGACGCTGGCCGGCGTGCTGAAGAACCCCGCCGGCTACGACCCCGCCGAGCACCCGGAGCGCTCCGCCGAGCGCACACGGCTGGTGCTGGACGCCATGGTCGACACGGGCGCGATCACCGCCGCCCAGCGCGCCCGCGCCCTGGCCAAGCCGCTGAAGGTGCTTCACCGCCTCTCCACCGCTTCGGCGCAGTATTTCGTCGACTGGATCGACGGCCAGGCGCGCCCACACATGGGCGCCGGCCCGCTCCGTGAGGACATGGTGGTGGAGACCACCCTCGACCTCGCCCTGCAGGAGCGCGCGTCCGAGGCGCTGGCGTCCGCCGTGGCGCGCGGCGCATCCCACGGCGTGGAGCAGGGTGCGGTGGTGGCGCTGGACGGCGAGGGCGCCGTGCGCGCGCTGGTGGGCGGGACCGACTACGCCGCCGCGCCCTACGACCGCGCCGTGCTCGCCCGCCGCCAGCCGGGCTCGGCGTGGAAGCCCTTCGTCTACCTGGCCGCCATGGAGGCGGGGCTGACGCCCGACACGCCCGTCGTGGACGAGCCGGTGACCATCGGCGGCTGGTCGCCCCGCAACTTCGAGCCCGAGTTCCTGGGGCCGACGACGCTCTCCACCGCGCTCGCGCAGTCGGTGAACACCGTGGCGGCGCGAACGGCCGACCAGGTGGGCCGCGGCCGCGTGGTGGCCACAGCCCGCCGGCTGGGGATCGTCTCGCCCCTGGGCGAGGTCCCGGCCATGGCGCTGGGCGTCTACGGCGTCGCGCCCCTGGAGCTGGCGACCGCCTACGACGCCTTCGCCAACGGCGGCCGCCGCGTGTCTCCCTACGGGGTCACGCGGGTGCTGACCGCCTCCGGCCGGCTGGTGTGGCGCGCGCCGCCGCCGCAGACGCCGCAGGCGATCGCCAACCCGCCCCTGTCGGAGATGACCGGCATGCTCCGCGGCGTGGTCGCCCGGGGCACGGGGACGCGGGCGGCGGTGCCCGGCCGCGACGTCGCCGGCAAGACGGGCACCACCAGCGACTACCGCGACGCCTGGTTCGCCGGCTTCACCGGCGGTCTGACGGCGGTGGTCTGGCTCGGCCGCGACGACGGCCGGCCGATGCGCGGCGTCACGGGCGGGAGCTTCCCGGCCGAGGCGTGGCGGTCGTTCATGGCCGCCGCCATCCCGCACGTCGGCGCCGGGCCTATCCCCGCCGGGCCGCCCGCCCCCGCGC
>CAXTCO010000287.1:0-3378 GCA_964242255.1 uncultured Caulobacteraceae bacterium
GGACCACCCAGCGCCGCGCCAGGTGGTCGAAGACCCGTTTTTTATTGGCGCGGATCACCGGGCAGCTTTCATCCCGACGCTTTTTCCCTCCGTGGACCGGTGGGACCGCCATGCCCTCGCGGCGAGCAGAAGCTTGCGGGCGAACGAGGTCGAGACGCGGCGGTGCAGCACCTCGTAGTCCGCCCGTTCCACCTCTTCGAGGATACCGGCGTAAACGTGGCGCATGATCCAGACGGTAAGCTGCGAGCCGTCGTCGGCCAGCTTGGGGATGCCGGTTTCCGCGCGCCGGTAGAAATCCCGCGCGCGTTCCACCTGCGCGCGGAGCAGTCGCTTGAGGTCCTCGCTCGTGCGCGCCGCCGAGAGGTCGGCGGCGCCCCACTCGGTGTCCAGGCCGTTGACGCGGATCACCACCTCGCGGCCGCCCCAGCCGCCCTCGCGCACGGCGGCGCAGGCGGCCTCGCGGGCGGCCGCCTTCATGTCGGGGGCGACGGCGTCCTCCAGGTCGAGGATCACCCCGTCGCAGGGCAGCTCGCGCGCCTTGGCCACCGCCTTGGCGTTGGAAGCGGGCATGTAGAGCACGGAGCGGCGCGGGCGGGCGGCGGGGGTCATGGCGCGGGCGGCTCCGTCAGCGCAGGCGGTAGGTGCGCTCCAAGTCGTAGCGCGAGCCGTCCGGCCCCGACCAGGAGGAGTAGAGGCCGAACGACGTCGCCCGCCAGCTGCGCGTGTGCAGCAGGTTGTGGTCCGCCACCCAGGCCGCGGTCTTCACCGGGTCGGCGCGCTTCAGGTAGGCCAGGGTGACGTGGGGGCGGTAGCTCCGCGCCTCCGCCTTCAGGCCGGCCCGCTTGGCGGCCGTTTCGCACTTGGCGGCGAGGTGGCGCAGCGGGGCGGCCTCCGCCACGCCGGCCCACACGGCGCGCATGTGGTCGCCCTCGCCGAAACACCCGGCGCCCTGCAGGTGCAGGTCGAAGCCGGGCGCGTCGACGGCGGCGAGGAGGTCGTCCAGCTCGCCCGCCGTCGCCTCCGGCAGCTCGCCGAAGAAGCGCAGGGTGACGTGCAGCGCGTCCGCGGGGCGCCAGCGCGCGCCGGCCAGGCCCGCCTGGCGGTGCTCCAGCTCCTCGGCGATCTCCTCGGGCACGGCCAGGGCGGCGAACAGGCGGATCACGGGGCGGCCTTCGACGGTGCGTCCGAGCCGGCGTCCAGGGCGGCGCGCACGAGCGGGGCGAGGCGCGAGGCGATCAGGTCGGCGCTCCGCGCGTCGGGGTGCAGGCCGTCGGCCAGGGTGGTCCCGTGGCGGGCGTCCACGCCGGCCAGGATGTCCGCGGCGAGGGTCGCGCCCCCTCCACGCGCCACCCGGGCGAACAGGGCGTCGAAGGCGGGCGTGCGGCCGAAGGGCGAGCGCCCGCCCGCCAGCACCACGCGCGCGCGCCGCGCCCTGAGACGCGCCACCACCGCGCGCAGCGCCGCCTCCGTGCGCGCGGGCGGAACGTGCATCAGCAGGTCGTTGGCCCCGAGCGCCACCACGGCGACGGAGGCGGCGGGCAGGGTCTCGGCCCGCCGCAGCCCGTCCTCCGCCGTGTCGCCGAACACGCCCGCGGCGAGCACCGCGACGGGTCGGCCCCCCGCCGCCAGCCGCGCCTGCAGCCGCCCGGCCATGGAGGCGCCCGGCGGCAGGCCGAAGCCCGCGGTGATCGAGTCGCCCAGCACCAGCACTACGGGCGCAGGCGCCGGCGGGACGGGTGGCGCGGGCGGCGCGGCGAGCAGGAGGGCGACGAGGTGCGGGAGCACGCCCGCGGTGTAGCGCGAATCGGTCGAACCTCAACGCACACAGGGTTTGCGCCGCCGGGCGGGACCTTGCGCGCGAGCGGAGCCGGGCCGATATTCCCACACAAGGCCGTCCCCTCCGGGCCGCGCCGAGCGAGGAAACCTGATCGCCATGAGCGACTTCAACCGGGGCTTCGGCGGGACCTTCCCGCGGGCGGGGGCCGACATGTCGGTCGACGCCGGCCTGCGCGCCTTCATGCTGGGCGTCTACAACAAGATGGCGTTGGGCCTGGTTCTCTCCGCCGCGCTGGCGTGGACCACCTCGCACGCGCCGGTGCTGAACTACCTGTTCGTCCGCCAGGCGGAGACGGGGCAGGTGGCGGCCACCCCGCTCGGCACGGCGCTGATGTGGGCGCCGCTGGCCGTGGTGCTGCTGGGCAGCTTCGTGGCGCGCGGCCTCACCGTGCGCAACTCGGGCGCCTACTACTGGCTGGTGGTGAGCCTCCTGGGCGCCGGCCTCGGCGTGGACGTGCTGGTCTACACCTCGACCTCGATCGCGACGGCGTTCCTGATCTCGGCCACGGCCTTCGGCGCCCTCAGCCTGGCCGGCTACACCACCAAGCGCGACCTCTCGGGCCTGGGCTCGTTCGCCATCGTGGGCGTGTGGAGCCTGGTCGCCCTGTCGCTCGTGAACATGCTGTTCCTGCACCAGGGCGGCCTGCAGCTGATCGTGCAGGTGGTGATGCTGGGGCTGTTCGCGGTGCTGACGGCCTTCCACACCCAGTCGCTGAAGCTGACCTACTACCAGGTGAAGGGCGACGCCGTGAGCATGGCCACGGCGACCAACTTCGGTGCGCTGCGCCTCTACCTGGACTTCATCAACATGTTCCAGCTGCTGCTGTCGCTGTTCGGCGGCCGCCGCTGAGCCGCAGCCCTCGACGCGGCTGACGACGGCGCGGCCCGGGGAGCGATCCCCGGGCCGCTTCCGTTCCAGACCCGTCCGGCGCGGCGCGGCGGTCCCCTCGCCCGCACAGGGCCAACCGCCTCCTGAGGAGCCCCGACCGATGAGCCTCGACGGCGCCTACGATCCCGACAACGTCTTCGCCAGGGTGATCCGCGGCGAGCTGCCCGCGCACAAGGTGTGGGAAAGCGGCGAGGTGCTGGCCTTCATGGACCTGTTCCCCCAGTCGCGCGGCCACGTGCTGGTGGTGTCCAAAGCCGGCCAGGCGCGTAACCTGTTGGACGTGGAGCCGGAGCATCTGCAGGCCGTCATGCTCGGCGTGCAACGGGTGGCGCGGGCCGTGCGGACAGCTTTAGAACCGAACGGCGTGATCGTCACTCAATTCAACGGCGCGCACGCGGGCCAGAGCGTCTTCCATTTGCATGTCCACATCATCCCGACCTACGAGGGATCCTGGGTGTCCGGCCACAGGTGGGAGGCCGTGACGCGCTCTGCGGAGGGTGCGCCCCGGATGGCCGACGCCGGCGAACTCGCGGAGCTGGCCCGGCGCATCGCCGCAGAGATCCGCTGACGCGCGCCGTCGCCGGCGCGCCCGCCCCGCTGTTGCGGCCCGGCGAGGCGGAGCGGCGGCGCGCGCTATTGGCTGCGCCGCACAT
>CAXTCO010000288.1:0-3364 GCA_964242255.1 uncultured Caulobacteraceae bacterium
TCCGGCGCAGCATGGCGTTGGCGTAGACGATGTTGGCGCGCATCAGCGCCTCCGGCGTCATGTACTCCAGCGAGAGCGACACGTTCAGGCTGTCGCCGTTGACCACGCGGTGGGGCGCGTTCTGGCGCCAACTGATCATGTCCCCCGGCCGCATGGGGAACACCTGGGCGCGGGCGTCCCAGGCCGGGTCGAAGGCGACCTGCTCGGCCGCTTCGCGCAGCACGGTGCGCTCCAGGTCCTCGTCGTCCAGAAACGGGGCGTGCGGCGGGTAGACGTAGAGCGTCTTCTCGCCGCGAAGGCCCCAGAGCGTCACGTTGGGCACGTCGAAGTGGTAGAACACCTGCGCCCGCGGCGAGGAGATCAGCAGGCCCGTGTCGCGCTTGAAGGTGCGCAGGCCCGGCACGTGCCGCTCCATGTCGCCGAAGATCTCGTCGGAGAGCACGGCGTACTCGACCAGGTGGCGGTCGGCTTGGCGCAGGTTCAGCCACAGCCGGCCCGTCTTGGCCGCCTCCAGCAGGCGCGAGCCGGTCATGTTGCGCATGGCCGAGCCGCGGCGCCAGGAGCGCCAGTCCACCGGGTCGTCGCCCATGGTGAAGACGCCGAGCTGGTCGCGGGGGTAGCGGTCGAGGGCCTCCTCCAGCCCCGCGTCGCTGAACAGCGGTCGCTCGTGCAAGGCGTGGCGGAAGCGCAGCTCGGCGCGGCCGAAGCGGGCGGCGTTCTCCGCCCCCCACTGCACGACGGAGGCGGAGGACGTGGGGACGAGGGTCATGGCGGTTCAGGCCTCCTCGGGCTTGGACGCGCCTGCGGGGGGCAGGCGCTTGGGGATGTCGGACAGGGCGGCGGCCACCCCGTGGAGGCGGCCGCCGAGGGTGGGCTCGGCCGCGGCGATGTGGTCCAGCCGGCGGCGCAGGCGCGTCAGCAGCTCGGGCCGCGCGGTGCGCCGGCCGCCCGGCGCGCCCACCTCGGCCGCGCCGAAGGCCAGGGTCTCGGCCCCGCTGGCGAACACCGTCTTGTAGTGGGCGCTGCCCCCCGAGAGCTCGTAGCGGTGGATCCCCGCCTCCGGCATGGCGCGTACGGCCATGGACAGGAACACCAGCCCGGGCGAGATGGCGGCGAAGGCCGGGTCGTAGGCGGCGAGCCAAGGATGGTAGACGCCGCCGGCCCGCACGCCGAAGTGCGCGGCCAGCACGCGGCCCCGCGCCCTCAGGGTGATGAGCAGGCCCGACAGCTCCGGATCGTGGGAGGCGAACAGGCCCTCCATCAGGGCGCGGGACCAGGCGGGGTGCAGCACGTCGTGCAGCCCCGTGCGGCGGAACTGCTCGCGCTTCCAGCGGATCAGGAGCTGCAGGGCCTCGGACGAGCGGTCGCCCACCGTCAGCTCCAGCGGCCCCTCCTCGCGGTCGAGCTTGTGCTCCAGGCGGCGGATGTTCTTGAAGCGCTTGGGGCTGCCGGCGCGCAGGCGCTCCCACCAGGCGTCGCCGCCCTCCCCGCCCCCCTCGGCGGGGGCGATGGCGTAGGCCTCCTCCCCGCCCTCGACGCCCGCGCCGGCGAACACGCCGTGGGGGTCCAAGAGCGCCGTGAAGCGGAAGGCGTTCAGCCGCGCCGCGCGCAGCGCCTCCGACCAGTCCAGCGCCACCCCCGGGGCGGTGAGCAGGGCGTGGCGGTCCGACCAGGGCGCGCCCACCGGCCGCGCCAAGCCCAGCGGCCGGCGATGGTGGGCCAGCACGCCGACCGCGCGCGTCCCGTCGCGGAACACGGCCACGAACAGGTCGGGGCGCACCTCGCCCACGCTCCGGGCGAAGGCGGGCCCCAGCAGGGGCGAGCCGAACGCCGGGGTGGCCCGCATCCAGCCGCGCCATGCGGCGAGGGCGTCGGCGTCCAGGGCGTCGGGACGGACGATGTCGGCGTGTAGCATGCTGGGTCGTCGCTCCCCGTTCGAGGGGCGGGCGCGCAAGCGACGTGCCGTGTCGCCGGGCTGCAATCTTTCCCCTGTTGGTGCGGGGGCTTGGCGCGGTTAAGGACGACGCCGTGGACCTCCCCTCCATCGGACCTTTCCGCCGGGCGGGCGGCGCGCTCGCGCCGTCGCTCGTCCTCCTCGCCGCCCTGGCGGCCGCGGGGTGCGCGAAGAGGAAGCCGCCGCCCCCGCCGCCGCCCACCGTCATGGCCGCGCGCCCGCTCAAGCGCGAGATCGCCGACTGGGACGACTACGAGGGCCGGTTCGAGGCTGTGAACGAGGTCGACGTGCGGCCCCGCGTCTCCGGCTACATCCAGGCCATCGCCTTCAAGGACGGCGAGGACGTGCGGGCCGGCCGGCTGCTGTTCCAGATCGACCCGCGCCCCTACCAGGCGCTGCTGGACCAGGCGCGCGCGCAGGTGGTCCGCGCCCAGGCGACGCTGGCCGACGCCCAGCTTGAGGCGGCGCGCGCCGAGCAGCTGTTCCAGGCCAAGGCCGTGAGCCAGCAGGAGCTCGCCACCCGCGAGGCCGCCCTGCAGCAGTCGAAGGCCGACCTCCTGGCCGCCCAGGCGGCGGAGCGGCAGGCGGCCCTGAACCTCGCCTTCACCCGCGTGACCGCGCCGCTGGCGGGCCGTGTCAGCGACCGCAAGTACGCGGTGGGCAACCTCGTCACGGCCGACACGACGATCCTGACCAGCATCGTCGACCTCGACCCCATCCGCTTCATCTTCCAGGGCGGCGAGGACGTGTACCTGAAGTACCAGCGCCTGAACCGCGAGGGCGGCCGCCCCTCCTCCCGCGTGCGCGCCAACCCGGTGGAGATCCGCCTGCAGGACGAGCCGGAGTACCGCTGGAAGGGGCGGATGGACTTCGTGGACAACGCCCTGGACCCATCTAGCGGCACCATCCGCGGCCGCGCGGTGGTGGCCAACCCCGACCGCTTCCTGACGCCTGGCCTGTTCGGCCACATGCGCCTCCTGGGCTCCACGCCCTACCAGGGCCTGCTGCTGCCCGACACGGCCGTCTCCAACGACCAGTCGCGCGAGCTGGTCTACGTGGTGGGGCGCGACGGCAAGGTGGCCGAGCGCGTGGTGCAGATGGGACCGACGCTGGACGGGCTGCGCGTGGTGCGCTCCGGCCTGGGGCCCGACGACCTCGTGATCCTGGCCGGCCAGCAGAAGGCCAAGCCCGGCGCCAAGGTCCGCCTGAAACAGGTCGAGATCACCCCGCCCGACAGGGGCGCGGCGACCGCCCCCTACATCCTGCCTCCCGCCTCCTCGGCGGAGAGCGCGGGCGGCTAGGCGGCGCGCGTGCGGTTCGGCCACATCTTCATCGACCGCCCGGTGCTGGCGGCGGTGATCTCCATCCTGGTGACGATCTTCGGGATCATCGCCTACCCCACCCTGCCCG
>CAXTCO010000289.1:0-3354 GCA_964242255.1 uncultured Caulobacteraceae bacterium
GCGCAGTCGGCCAGCTTGCCGGGCAGGCGCAGCTTGCGGGTGGCGGAGGCGCGGGCGACCTCCTTGTCCTTGCGCCGCTTCAGCCGCTCCTCGGCGCGCTCGATCACGAACGACAGCAGGGCGCCGGCCGCCTTGGGCTGGGCGGTCAGCCAGTGGTCCAGCGGGTCGCGCAGGGCGGCCTCCACCAGCCGCTGGGCGTCGGCGGAGGAGAGGCGCTCCTTCGTCTGGCCCTGGAACTCCGGGTTGCGGACGAAGACGGAGATCAGCATGCCCGCCTGCGCCGCCACGTCCTCGGCCGTGATCAGGCCGGCGCGCTTCTCGCCGGAGAGCTCGGCGAACGCCTTCAGCCCGCGGGTGAGCGCCGCGCGGAAGCCGGCCTCGTGCGTGCCGCCCTCGGGCGTCGGCACGGTGTTGCAGTAGCTCTGCACGAAGCCGTCGTGCTCGCCGAAGCCCGCGCCCGACCAGGCCACCGCCCATTCGACGGCCCCGCCGGCCTCGCCGCTCGCCGTCTTGGGCCGCTCGATGCGGCCGGCGAAGGGTTCGGGGGTCACGGTCTCGATGGCGCCGACGCGCTCCTTGAGGAAGTCCGCGAGTCCGTTGGGGAAGTGGAACACGGCCTCGGCGGGCGTGGCGTCCTGGATCAGCGACGGATCGCAGCGCCAGCGGATCTCCACGCCGCGGTAGAGGTAGGCCTTGGCGCGCGCCATGCGGTGCAGGCGGGCGGGCTTGAAGGCCGCCTCCGCGCCGAAGATCTCCGGGTCGGGGTGGAACCGCACGGCGGTGCCGTGCTTGCGGGTGGGGCCGCCCCTGGCCACGGGGGCGAGCGGGTGGCCCCTGGAGAAGTCCTGCCGCCACTCGAAGCCGTCGCGCTGGACGGTGATCTCCAGCCGGTCGCTCAGGGCGTTGACGACGCTGACCCCCACGCCGTGCAGGCCGCCGGAGGTCTCGTAGGCCTTGCCCGAGAACTTGCCGCCCGAGTGCAGCACGGTGAGGATCACCTCCAGGGCGCTCTTGCCCGGGTGCTTGGGGTGGGGATCGACGGGGATGCCGCGCCCGTCGTCGCGCACGAGGAGCGAGCCGTCGGCGTTGAGCTGCACCTCGATCCACTTGGCGTGGCCCGCGACCGCCTCGTCCATGGAGTTGTCGAGCACCTCGGCGAACAGGTGGTGCAGGGCGCGCTCGTCGGTGCCGCCGATGTACATGCCGGGGCGGCGGCGCACGGGCTCCAGCCCCTCCAGCACCTCGATGTCCTTGGCCGAGTAGCCGGTGGCCGACGCCGCCGCCGGGGCGGGCTCTGCGCGCGGCCGCGCGACGGGATCGGCCGCGGGCGGGTCCAGGGCGTCGTCGCCGGCGAACAGGTCGGCGTCGGGCTTGCGTCGGGCGGGGGGCATGGGAGAGCGAACGTGCGGCGATTCGAGGAAGGCCGGCTCATGGCGCTCCGCCGCGGCCGGAGCAAGGCGGGGCGCCGCCGGCCGGCACGGTCCCTACCCGGCCCGCAGCCCTCGCCTCGCGGCGTCGGCGTACTGCCACCCCGTCCACCACGTCAGCGCCGCCGCGAGCCACAGCAGCGCCAGCGCCGCTGTCGCGAGCCCCGGCAGCGCCAGCGATCCGATCGCGACGGCCAGCGCCGTCAGCTGCACGGTGGTCTTCCACTTGGCGAGCTTCGTCACGGGGAAGCTCAGCCCCCGCGCGGCGCCCGTCTCGCGCAGGCCGGAGACGAACACCTCGCGGAACAGGATCAGCACGCCCGGGACCGCCAGGGCCGGCGCGAACGGCGCGATCCCGACCACGGCGGCGGCCACGGCGATCTTGTCGGCGATGGGGTCGAGCATGGCGCCCCAGGCCGACGCCGCGTCGAGCTTCCGCGCCAGCCAGCCGTCGAAGTAGTCCGTCACCGCCGCCGCCACGAACACGGCCAGCGTGGGCCACACCCAAGGCGCCCGCCCGTCGGGGGCCGCCAGGAACCAAGCGCCCGCCAGCCCGGCGTAGACCAGCGCCGACAGGACGAGCCGTGCGCCGGTGAGCAGGTTGGGCAGGTCCCTGGCCGTCATGGGAGCGCAACGCCCGAGCTTCGCATTCGGCCTCGCTTCGGCCGTGCGGGAGGGCTAGGGCGCGACATGCGCATCGCGCTTCTCACGCTGGAAGGGCTGGCGGCGTCCTCCGCCGTGCGCCGCTTCGTGCGGCATGACCCGGCGCGGCTGGCGCTGACGGCGCTGTCCGACCCGTTCCGCGCCTCGGCGGGCGGCTCCCTCGGGCAGACGCGGCGGCGGCTGGCCGCGTCAGGCCCGCGCATCTTGCCCTACATGGGGTTGAACTTCACCGCGCCGCGGATCGCAGGCGTCGTGCGGCGCGCCCTCGGCGCCCGCCCGCCGCCCGAGCAGGCGCCCCTGGCGCAGACCTGCGCGCGGCTGGGCGTGCCGGTGGAGACGGTGGACGATGTGAACGCCCCCGCCTTCGCCGAGCGGCTGCGCGAGAGCGGGGCGGAGCTGATCGTCACCTTCCATTTCGACCAGATCCTGCGCGCGCCGGTGCTGGAGGCCGTCCCGCGCGGCGGGATCAACGTCCACTGCGGCCTGCTCTCCACCCAGCGGGGCCCGACGCCTACGATCCACGCCCTCTTGGAGCCGCAGCCGCGCTTCGGCTTCACGATCCACGCCCTGACGCCGCGGATCGACGCCGGCGCGGTGCTGGCCGAGCGGGAGGTCGCCCTGCCGCCGGGCGTCAGCGCCCTTTCGGCCGCGCGCCTGCTGCACGAGGCCGCCCTGCCGGCGCTGGAGGACGTGCTCGCCGGCCGCGCCGCCGCGTCCGCGCCCGAGCGCGGCGAAGCGCCCTCCGCCGGCCGCTACAACACTTTCCCCACATCCGCCGAGCTGCGGGAGGCGGCGCGGCGCGGTCGGAGCCTCACCGGCTGGCGCGACCTCCTGGAGGCGTGGCGCACGCCCATGTGAGCGCGCCGCGTCGGTTGCGCACGCAGGCCCGCGACGGCGCGCTTACCGGCGGCGGGGCCGGATCTCTATATGGCCGCCATGTCCCGCGTCGTGCGCGTGCTGTTGCCGCTGCCGCTCCCCGAAGCCTTCGACTACGCCGCGCCCGAGGGCTGGGAGGCGGCCGTGGGCGACCACGTGGCCGCGCCCCTCGGCCCGCGGACGGTGCGCGGCGTGGTGACGGCCGTGTTCGACGCGCCGGGGCTGAACCGCCCGTTGAAGCCGCTCGCCGGGCGGCTGGACGACGCGCCCCTGCCGCCGGGCACGCTCGCCTTCGCCCAGTGGGCGGCGCGCTACGCCTGCGAGCCGCCCGGCGAGGCCCTGGCGCTCGCGACCGTGCGCCTCATAGCGGACGACGCGGACCGTGGTC
>CAXTCO010000290.1:0-3312 GCA_964242255.1 uncultured Caulobacteraceae bacterium
CGAACAAGAGCTGCGGCGACCGGGGTGCGGCCGATCTCGCCGGAGCTGGCGGCGCAGCGGGCAGGCCCAAGCGCGGGCGCGCCTCAGCCCTGTGTTCGACGCGCCGCAGGCCGCGTTGAACCATCTGAGGGACGCCCCGCGTCCCGACGCCCCCGCGTCAGCCGCCGCGCGCAGGGCGGGTCAAGGCCGAAGAGCGCAGCCGGAGGCGGAGCGCGCCTTGACGCGCCCGAGCACGGTGGCGCGCCATCCCCGCACCGCAAGCGCGCCTCTAAAGCCCCAGCTTCGCCTTCAGGATCTCGTTCACCGCCGCCGGGTTCGCCTTGCCGCCCGTCGCCTTCATCACCTGCCCCACGAACCAGCCCACCGCCTGCGGCTTGGCGCGGGCGGCCTGCGCCTTGTCCGGGTTGGCGGCGACCACCGCATCCACCGCCGCCTCGATCGCGCCCGTGTCGGTGACCTGCACCAGGCCGTGGCGCTCCACGATGGCCGAGGGCGCGCCCTCGCCCTCCCACATGCGCTCGAACACGTCCTTGGCGATGCGCGAGGAGACCACGCCGCGCTCGATCAGCTCCACGAGCTCGGCCACATGGGTGGCGCCCACGGGCGAGCGGTCGAACTCCAGCCCCGCCGCGGACAAGCGGCCGCTGAGGTCGTTCAGCACCCAGTTGGCCGTCAGCTTGGCGTCGCGGCCCTTCGCCGCCGTCTCGAAAAACTCCGCCCGCACGGGATCGCCCGCCAGCACGGAGGCGTCGTAGGCCGACAGGCCGTACTGCGTCTGCATCCGCTCGCGCTTGGCGTCCGGCAGCTCCGGCAGCTCCGCCTCCAGGCGCGCGATCCACGCGGGATCGAGCTCCAGCGGCAGGAGGTCGGGGTCGGGGAAGTAGCGGTAGTCGTGCGCCTCCTCCTTGGAGCGCATGGAGCGAGTCTCGCCGCGGGCGACATCGTAGAGCCGCGTCTCCTGCGAGATCGCGCCGCCGTCCTCCAGGATCTCCACCTGCCGGCGCGCCTCGTAGTGGATGGCCTGCTGGATGAAGCGCATGGAGTTCATGTTCTTGATCTCGCAGCGCGTGCCGAGCGGCCCGCCCGGGCGGCGCACGGAGACGTTCACGTCGGCGCGCAGGTTGCCCTTCTCCATGTCGCCGTCGCTGGTGCCGAGGTGGCGGACAAGCTGGCGCAGGGTGCGGACGTAGGCCGCCGCATCCTCCGGCGAGCGCAGGTCGGGGCGGCTGACGATCTCCATCAGGGCGGTGCCGGCGCGGTTCAGGTCCACGTAGGTGGCGTCCGGGTCCATGTCGTGGATCGACTTGCCGGCGTCCTGCTCCAGGTGCAGCCGCTCGATGCCCACCTTGAAGGTGGAGCCGTCGTCGCGCTCCACCGTCAGCACGCCCTCGCCGACGATGGGGTCCTTGAACTGGCTGATCTGATAGCCCTGCGGCAGGTCGGGGTAGAAGTAGTTCTTGCGGTCGAAGCGCGACCACGTGTTGATCTTGGCGCGCAGGCCCAGCCCGGTCTTCACCGCCTGCTCGACGCAGTGGCGGTTGATCACGGGCAGCATGCCGGGGAAGCCCGCGTCCACCAGGCTCACCTGCGTGTTGGGCTCGGCGCCGAAGCCCACGGCCGCGCCGGAGAACAGCTTGGCGCGGCTGGCCACCTGGGCGTGGACCTCAAGGCCCATCACCACCTCCCACTCGCCCGTGCGCCCGGGGATGCGGAAGGGGTTGCGGGAGGTCGTCGCGGCGTCGGTCATGGCCCCGCGTCTACACGATTTCGTTAGGCCGCCGCGAGAGGCTGTGACACACTGCAACCTTCCGTGACGAAACGAACTTAGAGCCCTGCAACCCCTCTGGAGAGCGCCATGTTCGTGCGGTCTTCGATGCAGCTCCCCTCCCTCGCCTTCGCGGCCTGCCTGTGCGTGGCCGGATCGGCCGTCGCGGGGCCCGCGGTTCCGCCCCACCAGATCACGGCCGACCAGATGCCGGACCTCGGCGACCCGGTCTCCGCCGCGCCCGCCGCCACGGCGGCGCCTGTGCGCCTGACGACGGCCCGGCTGGACCTCGACACGCCCGTCTCTCGCCTGTGCGCCAACCCGCGCGCCAAGGCGGTGCTCGACACCGACCTGCCGGGCCTGACCACGCGGCCGGAATTCGTCTTCTTCAAGGGGATGAGCCTGAACACCCTCAAGAGGATGAGCCGCGGCCAGATGAGCGACGCCGACCTCGCCAAGGTGCGCGCCGAACTCGCCATGCTGGACGCGCCGCCCTCGCCGGACGACGGGGCGAAGTAGGCCGCTCCCCTCCGGGGTCTACCGCCCGAAGCCGGGCAGGCCGCCGGCCATGCCCGCGAGCGGCCCCATGGCCTGCTGCATCGCCTTCTGACCGGCCGCGTCCAGCTTCGCCTTCGCGTCGGCGTGGGCGGCGATCAGGAGGTCGCTCACCACCTCGGCCTCGGCGGGCGCGAGCAGGCTGGGATCGATCCGCACGGCGGCGAGTTCGCCCGAGCCCTTCAGGGTGACGCAGACCAGGCCGCCGCCCGCCTGCCCTTCGGCGACGGCCTCCTGCAGCCGGGCCTGCGCCTCGGCCAGCTTGGCCTGCACGCCCTGCGCCTGCTTCATCAGTTCGCCGAAGTCCTTCACGTGTCGTCGCCCTCCCTGCCGCTGTCGTCCGGGTCGTCGTAGGGGGCCCACTCGCCCCCGTCCGCGCCCATGTCGTCGGGGGTCGCGTCCGTCCCGTCGTCGGCGCCGGGCGCGGCGGAGGCGGGCGGAGGGGCGGGCGGCGGCTCCGGCGTGCGGTCGCGCACGGCCACCAGCTCGGCGCCCGGGAAGGCGGCCATGAGCGCCTGAACGAAGGGATCGGCCGCGGCGGCCTCGTGGCGCTCGCGCTCCAGGCGGACGGCCCGCTCAGAGGCGCTCTCGGGCCGCACCGCCGCGGGTTCGGCGGCGGCCGGCCCGGCGACGGGAGTGGGGGCGGCGACGTCGACCAGCCAGGTGCGTCCCGTCCACGCCTTGAGGCGGGCGGCGAGGCGCGGGCCGAGGTCGGCCGGAGCCCGGGGGGCGGGCGCGAAGGCGAAGGCGCCCGGCTTGACGAAAAGCGGGCGCACGAACTTGTGCACGTCGAACTTGAGGGCGAGGTCGCCTTGCGCCTCCACCAGCGCCATCAGCTCCGCCACGGTCTGCGGCTGGGGAGGCGCCTGGGCGCGGGGCGCTTCGGCTGGAGCAGGCTGGCGCACCGTCGCCGCCGCGCCATACGCCTGAATCGTCCCGCCCCCGCCCCCCGAGGCGCGCGCGCCGCCACCGCCACCGCCGCCGGTCGGCGC
>CAXTCO010000291.1:0-3303 GCA_964242255.1 uncultured Caulobacteraceae bacterium
TTCCCCAAGGCCAACAGCTTCGTCGGCGAGGCCCAGCCCCTGGCCGACGTGGAGGAGTTCTGCGGGCGCCTCAAGGCGGGCAAGGACAGCCAGGTCGACGACGACTTCGTGATCGTGGCCCGCACGGAGGCCCTGATCTCCGGCTGGCCCATGGAGGAGGCCCTGCGCCGCGCCCACGCCTACGCCGACGCGGGGGCCGACGCCGTGCTGATCCACAGCAAGAAGGCGCACGCCCGCGAGGTGTTCGAGTTCTGCGAGCGCTTCGCCGCCCGCGTCCCGGTGGTGATCGTGCCCACCATGTACCACTCCACGCCCACCGACCTGTTCCGGCAGGCGGGCGTGTCGACGGTGATCTGGGCCAACCACCTGCTGCGCGCCTCTCTGACCGCCATGCGCGAGACGGCGGCCCGCATCCACGAGGACCAGAGCCTGCGCGAGGTCGAGGGCCGCGTCGCGCCGGTGAAGGAGATCTTCCGCATGGTCGGCAACGACGAGCTGGAGGCCGCCGAGCGCCGCTACCTGCCCGCCGAGACGCGCCGCTCGGCCGTGGTGCTGGCCGCCAGCCGCGGCGGCGAGCTGGGCGAGATCACCCGCGACAAGCCCAAGTGCATGGTCGACGTGCGCGGCCGCCCCCTGCTGCAGCGCTTGGTCTCCACCTTCAACGAGAGCGGCGTGCGCGAGGTCACCGTGGTGCGCGGCTGGCGCAAGGAGGCCGTGGCCGCCGCCGGCGCGCGCTTCGTGGACAACGACCGCTTCGCCGAGACGGGCGAGGCCGCCTCCCTCGCCATGGCCGCCGAAGCGCTGGAGGGCGAGGTGGTGGTGGCCTACGGCGACGTGCTGTTCCGCCCCTACATCCTGGACAGCCTCTTGAGCTCGCGCGCCGACGTGGTGCTGGCGGTGGACGCCCTGAACCTGCCCGCCGCCAACGACCGCACGGGGGACGGCGCCGCCCGGGGCCGTGACTTCGTCGCCGCCGACCACGCCTACTCCGGCGACTACCTGGACGACGCCCCGGCGCACCTGGTGTCCATGACCTCGGGCGTCTCGCCCGCCGCGGGGGTGGCGGGCGAGTGGATGGGGCTGGCCCGCCTTTCGCCCACGGGCGCGCGGTGGGTGCGCGAGGAGGTGGAGCTGCTCCGGGCGGAGGGCCTGCTCGACGGGGCGGACATGCCGCTGCTTTTCACGCGGATCGCCGCCAAGCACCCGGTGCGGGTGAAGTACTTCACCGGCCACTGGATGGACGTGGACGACCTGCGCGACCTCGCCGAGGCGCGCGACTTCGCCTGAACGGGAGCGCCGCCTCGCAGGCGGCGCCCCTGTTAGGCGGGCGCGCTACATGATGCGGCCGTTCACCCGGTTCGGGAAGAAGCCGAACTTGTTGGGCGCTCCGCCCTCGTAGACGATGCTCAGCACCTGCGCCGGCGTGCGGCCGAACGCGATGCTGTTGGTGTCGGTCGGAACGAGGTTGGCGGCGCCGTTCACCACGAGCGGCTGGTCGGCCATCACGCCGCCCAGTTGGTTCTTGACGGCCACGGCGGCGTTGTAGTTGGCGATCGCTTGGGGGCCGGCCTGATAGGTCAAGGTCTTCAGGATGCCCGACTGGTAGGCCTCCACCGCCTGAAGCCCGGCCGCCGAGTCGAGGATCGACTTGTTCTGGACGAAGCGCGCCGATCCCTTGTAGGCGGTCTGCCCGGTCTCGCAGAACAGCAGCCCGCCCAGGATGAAGTTGGTCTGGTTGGCGAAGGGATCGAACGGGCCGATGCCGGCGGCGGCGCCCAGGGCGTTGAACGCGTCGGTGTAGTTGATCGACGGGCGGGCGATCGCCTGCGAGCCCAGGGCCGCGCGGATGAAGTTGGTGTGGCCGCGCTCGTCGTTGGTGATCTCCATCAGCGCCTGCTGCACGCCGGTGTCGGTGAACGGCACCTGCCGGCCGCCCGTCACCGCGCCCAGCGTGCCCGTGCCCCTGGTCTCGGCGTCGGTCAGCCCCGACCCCGTCAGCCCGCGCAGGTAGTACTCGGTTTCGAGATACTCGAGGTTGAGCGCGAAGTTCAGGATGTCGACGTCCGATACGGCCGCCCCCTGCGCTTCCGCCGCTCCTGGCGCGACGCCCGCCGCCGCCATCGCCGCTGCGAGCGCAAGGCCGCTCTTCATGCCGAACCGGCGAGAGGGGTTCTCGACGGCGTCCGTCCCGGCTGCGATCCCGTCCATGTCCGCACACTCCATTTGGGGACGCTCGCCGCCTCCCTCCACGCCAACGGCGGAATGCGCGGAGAGTTCAAAAAATCCTTCGGCGTCAGTCGATTGTCGCGTGCATCCGCGGAGGCGCGCCCGTGTCGCTCCCGTTGCGGCGCCGTCCGCCGAGGAACTCGGCTCACGCTCGGCTGTTCGGTTCGCTGACGGGGAGGCTCCCACCATGCTCGGCACGATCCTGCTGATCGTCCTCATCCTGCTCCTGATCGGAGCTTTGCCTCGCTGGGGCTACAGCCGGTCGTGGGGCTATTTCCCCAGCGGCGGCCTGGGTCTGGTGGTGGTGATCATCATCGTCCTGGTGCTGCTCGGCTACGTGTAGCGGTTCAGGGCGGGAGGACGGTCGCACCCGCGGTGCGGCGGCCCTGCCGCGCCTCGGGCGGATGGGAGGCGGCCTCCAGCACCTCCGGCCCGCCGTGGCGGCCGAGGTGGACGGCCTTCACCAGCCCGCACCCAGGTTCTGGCGCAGGAAGTCGTGCGTCCGCCCGTCGGCGAGGCGGGCCTGATCGGGATCGTAGTGGTCGCCGGCGCGGCGTGCGAAGGCGTGGTCGGCGCCCTCGTAGCGGTGCACCTCGACGCCGGGCCGGTCCTTCAGGCCGGCGACGATCCGGTCCTGCGCCTCCCGCGGCACGAACTGATCCTCGCCTGCGATGTGCACCAGCAGAGGACGCGCGATCCGGTCCGCCTCGCCCAGGAAGGCGTCGATGTTCACGCCGTAGTAGCTGACCGCCGCGTCCACGTCCGTGCGCGCCGCGGTGAGGAAGGCTTGCAGCCCGCCCAGGCAATAGCCCACCACCGCCACCTTGCCGCCGATCCCCGGCAGGCCGCGCACGGCGGCGACCGTCGCCGCGACGTCCTCCACCCCGCGGTCGACGTCGTACTTCGGGAACAGCTCGAAGGCGCGCCTGAGCTCTTCCGGCTCGCGGTCGTCCAGCACGATCCCCGGCTCGAACTGGCTGAAAAGGTCCGGCACGACGGCGTAGAAGCCGTCCGCGGCGAGGCCCTCGGCCACCTCGACCATGGTGTGGTTCACGCCGAAGATCTCCTGGATCACCA
>CAXTCO010000292.1:0-3296 GCA_964242255.1 uncultured Caulobacteraceae bacterium
AGCCCGGCCGCCTGCGCCTGCAGGTCGGCCACGTTGCGGCGGTTGTTGAGCAGGACGCCCTCGGCGGTGAGCACGTTGAGGTAGGGCGAGAGCCCGCCCGTGTAGCGCAGTTGGGAGATCCTGTAGGCGCCCTCGGCGGCCGCGAGGGAGCGCTGCGCATCGCCGAGCTCGACACCCAGCGACTGGAGCTGGGCGGCCGCGTCGGCCACGTCGCGCAGCGCGTTGACCAGGGTGCGGTCGTAGAGCGCCACGGCCTCGTCGTACTCGCCGCGCCGGGCGCGGAGCGCACCCTCCAGCCGGCCGGCCGAGAAGATGGGCAGCCGCAGAGACGGCCCCAGCGCGCCGATGACCGATCCCGGCGTGTTGAAGAACTTGTCCGCGCCGAGGGAGGCCAGGCCGTAGTCGCCGGTGATGGCGATGGTGGGGTAGAAGTCCGCCTTTGCGCCCTTCACCCGCAGGGCCGCGGCGCGGGCGCGGGCGCGGGCGAAGGCGATGTCGGGCCGGCGCCCGATCAGGTCGGTGGTGACCGTGGCGGGCAGGCCGACGCCGCGCAGCTGCAGCGGCGTGGGCCGCGCGAGGCTCAGGCCGCGGTCCGGGCCCGCCCCCAGCAGGGCGGCCAGGGCGTGGCGCTGCACCACGATCTGGCGGTCGAGGGCGTCCACCTGCGCCTGCGCCTCCGGCACGCCGCCCTGCGCCGTGGCGAGTTCCCCTTGCGTCTCCAGCCCGTTGCGCAGTCGGCGGTCGACAAGGTCCGCCGTGTCGCTGCGCACGCGCACGGCGGCCACGGCCGCATCGCGGTCGGCGTAGAGGCGCGACAGCTGGGCGTAGCCGCCAGCCACCGAGGTGGTCAGCTGCAGGCGCGCCGCCTGGGCGTCGGCGGCTTGGGCGTCGGCCAGGGCGGCGGAGGCGCGGAGGCGCGCCCGGCTCGCCCCGAACAGGTCCAGCTCCCAGTCCAGGTCGAGGGTGGCGCGCGACTGGGTGTGGTACCCGGCGGGCAGGAAACTCTGGAAGGCTGGCGGGAAACCCTCGTTGAGGCTCTGCTTGGTGGTCTGCGACTGGGCGTTGGCCGCCAGCTGCGGCAGGCGCGAGGCTCGGTCGCTCTCCACGGCCGCCGCGGCCTGGCGCACGCGCGCGGCGGCGGCGGCGAGGTCGGGCGCGCCGGCCAAGGCCTCCGTCTCCAGGGCGTCGAGCTGCGGGTCGCCGTAGGCCCGCCACCACTGGTCGGCCGGCCAGTCGGCCGCCGGCGCGGCGAGGCTCTGCGCCGCCGCCAGCGACCCCATGGGCCTGACCTGCGGCATGGGGCCGAGCTCAGGCGCGCAGCCGCCGAGCAGCGACGCGGCGATGCCCGCCCCCATCAGCGTCGCAAGGAGCGCGGGCCGGAACGGCCGCACCACGTCCAAGAGGCTCATCCCGAGACCCCACACACAAACAGAGTTCGATCCGGCCGCCGGCAAACCGTACGGTACGGTCAGTTGCAGCGGCTATGCGCCCGTGTTAGAGCGAGGTCAAGTGAAAACCGTACGGTACGGTCAGCGTCCATGTCCTTCCCCGTCGCCGGCCTCGAGCCCGTCGCTCCGCCGCTCGTAGAGCCCGGCTGCCCCCGCGCGGCCTCGCGCGACACGCGCCGCAAGGCGATCCTCGACATCGCCCGCGACATGTTCCTCGACCAGGGCTTCGCGGCCACCAGCATGTCGCAGGTGGCCGCCCGCCTCGGAGGCTCCAAGGGCACGCTCTACAACTACTTCTCGTCGAAGGAGGAGCTGTTCTCCGCCATGGTGACCGAGGAGTGCGAGGCCGAGTTCCTGGCCATGACGGACTTCGAGCCTCAGGAAGCGCTGGAGGAGTCTCTGCGCCGCTTCGGGCTGCGGTTCATGCGCTACCTGATGTCGGACAAGGGGCTGGGCTTCCACCGGCTGATGGCCGCCGAGTCGGCGCGCTTTCCCGAGCTCGGGGCGATGTTCTACGCCGCCGGCCCGCAGCGCACGGTGGAGAGGCTGAGCGCGCTGCTCAAGGATTCGATGGACGCGGGCAAGCTGCGCGCCGCCGATCCGGAGATCGCCGCGGGCTTCCTCACCGGCCTCCTCAAGTCCACCCTGCACCACCGCCGCGTATGGAACGTGGAGGGGCCGATGCCGGCGCGCGCGCTGGAGGCGCACGTGGCGGAGGCGGTGGAGGTGTTCCTGCACGGCTTCTCCGTGCTCGCCTGACGCGGCGGCGCCACGCGCGTCCGGCTGGCGAGGCGCGCGGCTCTCGTCCATAGGACCGCGATGAAGTTCCTGGACCAAGCCAAGGTCTTCGTCCGCTCGGGCGACGGCGGCGCGGGCTCCGTCTCCTTCCGGCGCGAGAAGTTCATCGAGTACGGCGGGCCGGACGGCGGCGACGGCGGCCGCGGCGGCGACGTGTGGGCCGAGGCCGTCGAGGGGCTGAACACCCTGATCGACTACCGCTATCAGCAGCACTTCAAGGCGCGCACCGGCGAGGGCGGCCGCGGACGGCAGATGCACGGCGCCAACTCCGACGACGTGGTGCTGCGCGTGCCCGTCGGCACCGAGATCCTGGAGGAGGACAACGAGACCCTGGTCGCCGACCTGTCCGCCGCCGGCGACCGGGTGCGCCTGGCCAAGGGCGGCAACGGCGGCTTCGGCAACATCCACTTCAAGGGCCCCGTCAACCAGGCGCCCCGCTTCGCCCTGCCCGGGCAGGAGGGCCAGGAGCGCTGGCTGTGGCTGCGCCTGAAGCTGATCGCCGATGCCGGGCTGGTGGGCCTGCCCAACGCGGGCAAGTCGACCTTCCTCGCCGCCGTCAGCGCCGCCAAGCCCAAGATCGCCGACTACCCCTTCACCACGCTCACGCCCAACCTGGGCGTGGTGGACCTCTCCGCCGAGGAGCGGTTCGTCCTGGCGGACATCCCCGGCCTGATCGAGGGCGCCAGCGACGGCGCGGGGCTGGGGACGCGCTTCCTCGGCCACGTGGAGCGCTGCGCCGTGCTGATCCACCTGGTGGACGGGACAGCCGAAGACCCCGTCGCCGCTTGGCGCACCATCCGCGGGGAGCTGGCGGCCTACGGCGCGGACCTCGCCGGCAAGCCCGAGCTCCTCGCCCTCAACAAGGCCGACGCCCTCGACCCTGAGACGCGCGAGGCGCGCCGCCGCGCCCTGTCCGAGGCTGCGGGGCGGGAGGCGGCGGTCGTGTCGGGCGTCTCCGGCGAGGGCGTGCGCCCCCTCCTGCGCGAGGCGTTGGCGCAGGTGCGCGCCGCCCGCGGGGCGGAGGCGGACTCCGGCCGCCCGGCGCGCGCC
>CAXTCO010000293.1:0-3290 GCA_964242255.1 uncultured Caulobacteraceae bacterium
CCGACCCGCTCCGTGTAAAGGAGCCGCTCTGCCGCTGAGCTAGCCGCCCGAATGCGCCGATGCGGCGGTGGCGTCGGCGCGGAGCCGCCAGGGCTCCGCGCCGACGGCAAAGCCTACTGGATCGCCGACTTGAGGCCCTCGCCCGGGCGGAACTTCACCGCCTTGGAGGCGGCGCGCTCCACCGTCTCGCCGGTGCGCGGGTTGCGGGCCGTGCCGGCGGGGCGGTCCACCGCCACGAAGTTGCCGAAGCCGACGATGCGCACGTCCTCGCCGCTCTTCATCGAGTCGGTGACGCACTCGACGAAGGCCTCCAGCGCCTTCTGGGCCTGCTTCTTGTCGAGCCCGGCCTTCTCCGACATCGCGTGGACGAGTTCGGCTTTCGTCATCTGGGGGTCTCCCGGCCCTTTTTGCCGCGGGCGCGGCGGATGGATCGACGCGCCCTCGCGAAGCTCCACAGTGGACCGGGACGGGGCCGGTCGGCAAGGGAAAGGCGGTCCTCCGCCCCGGGCCGCCCTCTTTTCACCGATCACGAACGGCGGCGGCGCCCGTCAGTGCGCCACCACCGGGCCGGGGTCGCCGCCCAGATCGTCCACGGCGGCGGCCGGCACGTGGGCCGCCTCGTCCTCCTCCGTCCACTCGATGGCCTGGATGGGGCCGGTGAGGGCCCACTTGAGCACCTCGTCCATGTGGCTGACGGGCACGATCTCGAGCTCGCCCTTCACGTTGTCCGGCACCTCGGCGAGGTCCTTCTCGTTCTCCTGCGGGATCAGCACCGTCTTCACCCCCGATCGGAGGGCGGCGAGGAGCTTCTCTTTCAGGCCGCCGATGGCCGTCACCCGCCCGCGCAGGGTCACCTCCCCGGTCATGGCGAGGTCCTTGCGGATGGGCGTGCCCGTCAGCACCGAGACGATGGCGGTGGCCATCGCGGCCCCCGCCGAGGGCCCGTCCTTGGGCGTGGCGCCGTCCGGCACGTGGACGTGGACGTCCGTCTTGTCGAACAGCGTCGGCTTGATCCCGAAGGCGGGCGCCCTGGCCCGCACATAGCTGTGCGCGGCCGAGATGGACTCCTTCATCACCTCCTTCAGGTTGCCCGTGACGGTCATGCGCCCCTTGCCGGGCATCTTGACCGCCTCGATCGTGAGGATGTCGCCGCCGAACTCGGTCCAGGCGAGGCCCGTGACGATGCCCTTCTGGTCCTCGAGGTCCGTCTCGCCGTAGCGGTACTTCCGCACGCCCGCGTACTTGGCCAGCCGTTCGTCGTCGACGGTGATGGCGAGCGCGTTCTCCCGCGACAGGTCCCGCACGGTCTTGCGCGCCAGGCCGTTGAGCTCGCGCTCCAGGCTGCGCACCCCGGCCTCCCGCGTGTAGTAGCGGATCAGGTCGCGGATCGCGGCGTCGGGCACCGTCAGCTCGCCTTCCTTCAGGCCGTTGTCGCTCATCACCTTGGGCAGCACGTGCCGCTTGGCGATCTCGACCTTCTCGTCCTCCGTGTAGCCGGCGATGCGGATCACCTCCATGCGGTCCAGCAGCGGCTGGGGCATGTTGAGGCTGTTGGCGGTGGTGACGAACATCACGCTCGAGAGGTCGTAATCGACCTCCAGGTAGTGGTCGCCGAAGGTGTTGTTCTGCGCCGGGTCGAGCACCTCCAGCAGCGCTGACGACGGGTCGCCGCGCCAGTCGGCGCCCAGCTTGTCGATCTCGTCCAGCAGGAAGAAGGGGTTGGTGGACTTCACCTTCTTCATGTTCTGGATGATCTTGCCGGGCATGGAGCCGATGTAGGTCCGGCGGTGGCCGCGGATCTCGGCCTCGTCACGCACGCCCCCCAGCGACAGGCGCGCGAACTCGCGCCCCGTGGCCTTGGCGATGCTCTTGCCGAGGGAGGTCTTGCCGACGCCGGGCGGCCCCACGAGGCACAGGATCGGCCCCTTGTTGGTGCCCGTGCGCGCCTGCACGGCCAGGTACTCCAGGATGCGCTCCTTGACCTTCTCCAGCCCGTAGTGGTCGGCGTCCAGGATGCGCTCGGCCTCCACGAGGTCTATCGGCCTGGTCTTCGCCTTGCCCCACGGGATCGACAGCAGCCAGTCGAGGTAGTTGCGCACCACCGTGCTCTCGGCCGACATCGGGCTCATGTTCTTGAGCTTCTTCAGCTCGGAGTCGGCCTTGGTGCGCGCCTCCTTGGAGAGCTTGGTCTTCTTGATGCGCTTCTCGAGCTCCATCATCTCGTCGCGCTGGTCGTCGTTCTCGCCCAGCTCGCGCTGGATGGCCTTCATCTGCTCGTTGAGGTAGTACTCGCGCTGCGTCTTCTCCATCTGGCGCTTGACGCGGCTGCGGATCTTCTTCTCCACCTGCAGCACGCTCATCTCGCCCTCCATCAAAGCGTAGACGCGCTCCAGCCGCTTGGCGACGTTGAAGATCTCCAGGAGCTGCTGCTTGTCGCTGATCTTCACGGCCAAGTGGGCGGCGACCGAGTCGGCCAGGTGCGCCGGGTCGGTGATCTGCGGGATGTTGGCCAGGGCCTCGGGCGGCACCTTCTTGTTGAGCTTCACGTAGCTCTCGAACTGCTCGACGACGGCGCGGCTGAGGGCGGCGGCCTCCTCGGCGTTCTCGCCGTCCTCCTCCAGGTCGGCGGCCTCCGCCTCGAAGAACTCCTCGCGCGCCGTGAACTTCAGCACGGCGGCGCGGGACTTGCCCTCCACCAGCACCTTCACGGTGCCGTCGGGCAGCTTCAGGAGCTGCAGCACGCTGGCGACCACGCCCACGTCGTAGATGGCGCCGGGCTGCGGCTCGTCGTCGGCCGAGTTCTTCTGGGTGGCGAGCAGGATCTGCTTGTCGCCGCGCATCACCTCCTCGAGGGCGCGCACGGACTTCTCGCGCCCCACGAACAGCGGCACGACCTGGTGGGGGAACACCACGATGTCCCGCAGGGGCAGGACGGGAAGCGTTCGGACGTCACTCATATCGTCACTCCTCGGAGCCGGCCGGATCGTCGAGCCCGGCTCCTTCCTCGCGGGACCGCCCCCCAGCCGCGCTTCTGCGCCGGAGAGGAGGCCTGGACCTGTCCCGCCCCGCCCCCGCCCCGGGATGGGGACTCGGGCGACGGTCGACACAGGCGGATAGATTGGCCCACCCCGCCGGGGGTTCAAGCGGGACCGGCGCCGCGCGGCGGCGCGCCGCGGGTGGACGGCCAAGCTGGAAGCGGCGACTCGCGGGCGGCGGGGCGCAGGGCGGGATCGACTCGGCCGCCGCGGCCCGGCGGCGGACTTCCGCCCCGGGGGTGCGCAGGCGTCATC
>CAXTCO010000294.1:0-3289 GCA_964242255.1 uncultured Caulobacteraceae bacterium
GACCCCACCACCGACGTCGGCGGCTTCGACGCGGCGCACAAGATCGCCATCCTGGCCGCCCTCGCCTTCGACGCAGCGCCCGACCTCGCCGCGGCCGAGATCGACGGGATCGCCGCCGTGCAGCTGATCGACATCCGCCTCGCGGGCGTGCTCGGCTATCGCATCAAGCTCATCGCCGAAGCGGAGCGGAGCGGGGAGGGCGCGCGCGTGCGCGTCGGCCCCGCGCTGGTGCCGCTTGCCCACCCGCTGGCGCAGGCCGGCGGCGCGCTCAACGCCCTGTTCGTGGAGGGGGAGCGCACGGGGCGGCTGTTCCTGCAAGGGTCGGGCGCGGGCGCGGGGCCGACCGCCGCGGCCGTCGCGGCCGACATCGCCGACGTGGTCGCGGGCGTGCGCCGACCCGTGTTCCAGCGCCCCGCCGCCAGGCTGGAGCCGCTGAGGCCCGCCGCCGCCCAGGCGCGCACGGGGGCGGCCTACATCCGCCTGATGGTCCGCGACCGCCCCGGCGTGCTCGCCGCGATGACGGAGGCGCTGGCCAAGGCGGGCGTCTCCGTCGACAGCCTGCTGCAGCGCCCCGTGCAGCCGGAGGGGCTCGTGCCCATCGTGCTCACCACCCAGCCCGCGCCGGAGGCCGCGGTCGCGGAGGCCCTGGTCCACATGGCCGGGATCGACGCCCTGGCCGAGCCGCCCCGCGCCATCCGCATCGCGCGGATCTGAGCGGCGGGCCGCCTCCGCCTCCGCTTCGCACCACTCCCGCGCGCCCACTCTTCCGCGCCCACCCTCGCGCGCGGGGAACAAAGCCGCTAAACCCCGCCGCCTGAACGCGAAACGACGGCCGACGCAAGGCCGCTGGAGCCCGCCCGTGCCCGAAGACGTCACTGCCGACCTGTCCTTCCGCAACCTGACCCTCGACATCGCCCGCGTGACGGAGGCCGCCGCCATCGCCAGCGTGAAGCTGGTCGGCCGGGGCGACGAGAAGGCGGCGGACCAAGCCGCCGTCGACGCCATGCGCAACGCGCTGAACCGCCTCGACATCCGCGGCCGCATCGTGATCGGCGAGGGCGAGCGCGACGAGGCGCCCATGCTTTACATCGGCGAGGAGGTCGGCTCGGGCGTCGGGCCGCAGGTCGACATCGCCCTGGATCCGCTGGAGGGCACCACCCTCACGGCCAAGGCCATGAGCAACGCCCTGGCCGTGGTCGCCTTCTCACCGCGCGGCGGCATGCTGAACGCCCCCGACACCTACATGGACAAGATCGCCGTCGGCCCCGGCTACCCGAAGGGCGTGATCGACCTGGACGCCGGCCCCGCCGACAACGTGCGCGCGCTCGCCAAGGCCAAGGGCGTCGAGCCGTCGGACATCACCGCCTGCGTGCTCGACCGGCCGCGCCACGCCCACATCATCGACGGCCTGCGCGGCCTGGGCGCGCGCGTGAACCTGATCACCGACGGCGACGTGGCCGGCGTGATCCACACGGCCGACCCTTCCACGGGCGTGGACATCTACATCGGCCAGGGCGGCGCGCCGGAGGGCGTGCTGGCCTGCGCGGCGCTGAAGTGCGTCGGGGGCCAGTTCCAGGGCCGCCTGGTGTTCCGCAACGATGACGAGCGCGCGCGCGCCAAGCGCCTGGGGCTGGCGGAGGCCGACTTCGGCCGCAAGTACGACCTGGACGACCTCGTGAAGGGCGACGCCGTGTTCGCCGCCACGGGCGTCACGGACGGCGCGCTGCTGCGGGGCGTCGCCTACCGCGGCGGCCTCGTGCACACGCACACCCTGGTGCTGGTGTCCGCCACCGGCACCCGCCGCGAAGTGCACATGTCGCGCCGGGCCTGACCCGGTGCGCCGCGACGCCGCCTGGAGCTGGAGCGCCGCCGCCGTCCTCATCGCGCTGACGCTGCTGACCACGGGCGCGGCCGCCGTGCGCGCCTGCCTGTGGGCGCCGTACTCCGACCCGCACGGCTGGCTGGCGGCGCTGTTCGACGCCGAGCATGCGGGCGCGCCCTGGAGCGTGGTCTGGCGGCCGTTCAACCAGCAGCGCATCCCGCTGGCGCTGCTGACGCAGGCGCTGGACGTCGAGGCGGTCCGCGGGCGAGCGCCGAGCTTCCTTGTCCTGGGCGCCGTCGCCGAGCTGGCGGGGCTCGCCGCCGTGGTGGGGGCCGTCGCGCGAAGCCGCTTGAACTCCCCGGCCGCCGCCGCCCTGGCCGCAGCTTCGGCCGTGGTCCTGGGCGGTGTGTCCGTGGCGGAGGACTTGGCCTTCCCCGTCTTCAGCGTCTACCCGGTCGTGGCCGGCTTCGCCGCGGCGGCGTTCGCCGCCATGACCCTGGCGCGCCGCGAGGGGTGGGGCGGTCCCGCCCTGGCGGTGGCCGTCTTGTCGGGCGCCCTGGCGAGCGGGGGCAACGCGGCGGGCCTGGCCGTGTGGCCCGTGCTGCTGTTCTGGGCGGCGGTCGAGCATCGCGGCCGGCGTCAGCAGCTGGCGCTCTGGGCCGCGGCCCTCGCCGTGACCGCGGCGCTGGAGCGGGGGCTGGGCCCGCCGGCCGGCTCCGTCGCGGCGCCGGACCTGTCCGCCGCCCAGCTGGTGAAGATGGCGCGATACCTCCTCGGCTTCGCGGGCCTGTGGTGGGGCGCCCTGGCGCACGCCGGGCCGAGCCGGGGGCTCGGGCTCGCGGTGCTGGCGGCTGCGGGAGCCGGCCTGCTGCGACGGGGGCCGGAGGTGGAAGCCGACGGGGTACGCCGCCTGGGGCGGCTGCTGGCGAGCTTCGGCCTGCTCACGGCGGCCCTTGCCACCCTCGGTCGGGTGGACGAGCTGCCCGAGCCCGTCGTGCCGACCCGCTACTTTCCCTTCGCCGCCCTGCTGCAGCTGGGCGCCCTCCTGTGCTGGAGCGACCGGCTCGCCGCGGCGATGCGGAGAAGGCCGATGGCGGCGGCGGCCGTCGCGCTCCTGTCGGCGCTCGCCGTGCTCGCCTCCCAGGCGAAGGGGATGAAGGCGCTGGTCGCGACTTCGCGCGTGATCCAGGCCGGGAGCCGCGCCTTCGACGCAGGCGACCGCTCCCCCGCCGTGACGCGTCTCGTCGACGCGCACCCCGACATGGACGCCGCGGTGCGCGCCGAATTGCGCCGCCGCGGCCTGCCCTGGTGATCCCGGGCCTGACCCCCCGCGGCCGGCCGCCTATATGAGCCTGTATCCCATGAACTCCGCGCTTACAGACCCGCGCCTGCGCAAGCTGAACTTCCGCGCGTGGCGCCGCGGCTTCCGCGAGGCCGACCTGATCGTGGGCGGCTTCGCCGACGCCG
>CAXTCO010000295.1:0-3269 GCA_964242255.1 uncultured Caulobacteraceae bacterium
GACGACGGGCGGCGACCCGGTCTCGGCGCTCTTGATCGACATCGACCACTTCAAGAGCGTCAACGACACCTTCGGCCACGACGTGGGTGACGAGGTGCTGCGCGAGTTCGCCGTGCGGCTGGCCACCAACGTGCGCGCGATCGACCTGGCCTGCCGGCTGGGCGGCGAGGAGTTCGTGGTGGTGATGCCCGACACGACGCTGGAGGCGGCGCACCGCGTGGCCGAGCGCCTGCGCCTGCACGTCTCAGGGGCGCCGTTCCGCGTGCAGGGCGCGTCCGAGCCTTTGGCGGTGACGGTCTCCATCGGCGTGGCCGCGACCCTCGGCCCGGGCGACCACCCGGACGCGTTGGTCAAGCGCGCCGACGGCGCCGTCTACGAAGCCAAGCGCGCGGGCCGCAACCAGGTGATCTCGCGCGCCGCCTGACGCCGGCCCCTCAAGGCTCGGGCGGTTCGGCGCCCGCGGCCCTCAGGGCGTCGCGCGCGATCCAGGCGTGCCGCGGCTCCACCATCAGCCGGGCGGGGAAGGCCCCGGGCCACGCGGTGCTCGCGGCGGCGTCGAACACGGCGAACGGCACGCCGGCCTCGGCCAGCACCGCCCGCAGCCACGTCAGCCGGACCGGATCAAAGGTGCGCGCGACTTCGACCACCGCTCTCGACCGGACGCGGAAACGCCCGGCGGATGGGGCCGGGCGTCGGGAAAAGATCGACCTGACGAACGGATCTACTTGATCTTGCCTTCGCGGAACTCGACGTGCTTGCGCACCACTGGGTCGTACTTCTTCAGCACCATCTTCTCGGTCTTGGTGCGGGCGTTCTTCTTGGTGACGTAGAAGAAGCCTGTGTCGGCCGTCGAGTTGAGGCGGATCTTGATGGATGCCGGCTTGGCCATGGCGAAGTCTCGCAGGGATGCGCGGCCGCACGCGCGCGAGGCCGGAAAAACGAAGAGGCGCGGTTCTACCGGCGTGCGCCGCCAAGTCAAGCGTGCGGCCTGTCCCCGGGCGCGCGGGCGTGACACAAGGCGGCATGGCCGATCCCGCCGCCACCGCCGCTCGGGCCGGGCCCCGCCTGGTCGCGACGCGCAGCTCGCGCCGGCTCGACCTGCGCACCCTGCGCGCGGTGGTGCGCAACCCGCTGGACGCCCTGCCGCCCGAGGTGTTCGACGCGCCGCTGGTGGAGGGCGTCGGCGGCTCGCCCAAGCGCTGGTACCTGCTCGACCCCGAGCTGATCCAGGAGGTGCTGGTCCGCCGCGCCGACCGCTTTCCAAAGACGCCGGAGAACCGGCGCGTGCTGGGGCCGGCCCTCGGCGAGGGCCTGCTCACCGCGGAGGGCGCCCACTGGCGCTGGCAACGCCGCGCGGCCGCCCCCGCCTTCCAGCCCGGCAAGCTGGCGGCGCTGGCCCCCGCCATGCTGTCCGCCGCCCGCGAGACGCGCGACCGCTGGCTCGCGCGGCCGGGCGGGCCCGTGCGCGTGAACCACGAGATGATGCGGACCACGTTCGACATCATCCTGGCCACCATGCTCTCCGGCCCGGGCGACGGCGGGGCGGACGGCGGCGGCGGCGACCCGGCGCGGTTCGAGGCGGCGATCAACGACAGTCTCGCCCCCGTGGGCTGGGCGCTGGCGTCGGCCATCCTGGGCCTGCCGACCTGGACGCCCTATCCCGGCAAGGCGCGCGCGACCCGCGCCGTGGCCTACCTCCGCGGCGAGGCCGCCCGGATCGCCGCCGAGCGCCGGCGCGGCGGCGGCGGCCGCGAGGACCTCCTCACCCTGCTGCAGGCGGGCGCCGACCCGGAGACCGGCCGCGCCATGAGCGACGCGGAGATCGCCGACAACCTGCTCACCTTCATCTCCGCCGGCCACGAGACCACCGCGCTGGGCCTCGCCTGGACGCTGCACCTCCTGGCCGGCGCGCCGCAGGTGGAGGCGCGGCTCCTGGCGGAGATCGACGCGGTGACGGGCGGGGCGGAGGTGGCCCCCGAGCACCTGCCGCGCCTCGACTACGCCCGGCAGGTGTTCAACGAGGCCATGCGGCTCTACCCGCCCGCGCCCCTGATCTCGCGCCAGCCGATGGAGGACTGTGAGCTCGGGCCGGTGACGCTCAAGGCGGGCGAGCTGGTGATCATCCCCATCTACGCCCTGCACAGACACCGGCGGCTGTGGGACGACCCCGAGCGCTTCGACCCCGAGCGCTTCGCGCCGGAGGCGGTCGCGGCGCGCCACCGCTTCGCCTTCATGCCCTTCGGAGGCGGCCCGCGCGTGTGCATCGGCAACGCCTTCGCCCTGCAGGAGGCGGTGGCGGTGCTCGCCGTGCTGCTGCAGCGCCTGCGCGTGCGCGCCGTGGACGCGACGACCCCCCGCGCGGTGATGCGCATCACCCTGCGCCCCGCCCCCGAACTGGTGATGATCGCCAAGCCGTGCTGACGGGGAGCGCCTACATCGGCTCCTGCCGGTGGCGGCCGTGGCGGAATGTCATGCACAAGGGCGGGCGTGAGGGGTCGGCCAGCCGCTCGCCCAGCTGCCCCAGCACCACGCGGGTGATCGCCGGCAGGTCGAGCCGCACCGTCTCGGGCAGGGGGAACCACTCCAGCTCGCCCAGCTCGCCGGAGCCGCCCGTGCGCTCACGGCTGGCGAGGCGGCCGGCGTCGGCGGAGAAGAACACGGTGTCGAAGCGCTTGCCGCGGTAGGGCGGCGTCACCGCCCGCGCCACCAGCTCCAGGGCGGCGAGGTCGGCCGCAGGCGGCGCACCGCCCTCGCGCGGCGCCCCAAGGGCGAGCCCCGCCTCTTCCCACGTCTCGCGCACGGCGGCGACGCCCAGCGCGCGGGGCAAGGCCGGACGGCGCGGGAAGGCGCGGGCCAGGGCCGCCGCCCCCTCGGGCCGCAACTCGGACACGGCGGGCAGGCGGCGGTCGTCCGGGTCCACGCGCCCGCCGGGAAAGACCCATTTGTGCGGCATGAAGTCGTGGCGGCCGTGGCGGCGGCCCATGAGCACGCGCGGGCCGCCGCCGTCGTGATCGAGCAGGATCAGAGTGGCGGCGGGGCGCGGCCGGGGCGCGGGAACGCCCGGCTCGCGCAGGGGCCCGCGTCCCTCGGCTTCCGGGTCGAACAGGACGGGGCCGCGGCTCATGCCCGGAGGGTCTTCGGCCGGGCTGCGGGCGGAGGCAAGCGCCCGGGCCGCCTCACGGGCGACGGGCGCCTCAGCGACGCTTGCCGCGGCGCACGCCGGGCGGCGGCCCGCCCTTTCCCGGCGTGCGCCGCGGCGGGGCCGAGCC
>CAXTCO010000296.1:0-3252 GCA_964242255.1 uncultured Caulobacteraceae bacterium
TCGTCTCGTCGAGGAACGTCATCCCGCGGCCGGGCACCTGCACGGTGGCCGAGGCGCGCAGGTCGGCGCTCCACAGGGACGCCGCCCGGGCGCCCGCCAGCGCGATCACGGCCGCCAGGCACGCCAGCGTGGCGAGCACGGCCACGACGAAGCGCAAGGCCGACTCGCCTTCGCCGCGGCGGGGCAGCAGGGGGGCGGGGCGGGCGGGCGCCTCGGCGGCCGTCACGCGGCCTCCTTCAGGCGGCCGGCCTCCAGGTGGAGCACCGGCTTGCCGAGCCGCTCCACCAGCTGGAGGTCGTGGGTGGCGATCAGCACGGTGGCGCCCAGCCGGTTCAGCTCGAGGAACAGGCGCATCAGCCGCGCGCCCATGTCGGGATCGACGTTGCCGGTCGGCTCGTCCGCCAGGATCAGCTCCGGGCGGGCGACCACGGCGCGGGCGATGGCGAGGCGCTGCTTCTCGCCGCCGGAGAGCGTCGCCGGCTGCGCCTCGGACCGGGCGCCCAGGCCCACCCAGTCCAGGAGCTCGGCCACGTCGTCGTGGTAGTCGCGCGGCTTGAGCCCCGCCAGGCGCAGGGGCAGCGCCGCGTTATCGAACACGCTGAGGTGGTCCAGCAGGCGGAACTCCTGGAACACCACGCCCATGCGCCGGCGCATGAGCGGCAGCTCGTCGCGGCGGGCGGAGGCGATGTCGCGGCCGAACAGGCTGACCAGCCCCCGCGAGGGCCGGTGCGCCAGGTAGATCAGCTTGAGCAGGCTAGACTTGCCCGCGCCGGACGGGCCGGTAAGGAATTGGAAGGAGCCCGTGGTTAACGTCAGGTCCAGGTCCTTCAACACCTCCGGCGCCCGCCCGTAGCGCATGCCCACGCCCTCGAACCTGACGCTCGGACCCGCCTCGCCGGCCCGGCTCTCGCTGGCGGAGGCGGGCGGGACGGGTCCGGCTTGGGCTGTGGGGAGTGTCAGGGGGCGCGGACCGGGGGCGGGGGAGGGGGGACGCGGTCCATGATACTGACCTGCCCCTCCTGCGCCACGCGATACTTCGTCAAGGACGACGCGGTGCCCGCCGCCGGCCGCACCGTGCGCTGCGCCTCCTGCGGCGAGTCGTGGCGCGCCGCGGCCGAGGACGCGCCGTTGAAGCTCGGCGACGACGCCGGGCCGAGCGCCTCCGCCCCGCGCGCCTACCGGGCGCGCGTGCAGGCGCGGAAGCAGACGCGCGACGCGGTGGCCGCCGGCGCGGTGTGGGCGGTGCTGTCGGCGGGGGTCGTGCTGCTGGCGGCGACGGCCGTGGTGTTCCGTGTTGACGTGGTGCACGCCTTCCCGCGCGCCAACGCGGCCTACGCCGCCCTGCGCATGCCCGTGAACCCCGTCGGGCTGTCGCTGGAAGGCGTGTCGGGCGGAGCGGGCCTGGAGAACGGGCGCCCGATCCTGCTGGTCAGCGGAGCGCTCCGCAACGTGGAGGCCACGCCCCGCGCGCCGGCGGCCCTCACCGTCTCCCTGTTCGACAAGGCCGGCCGCCGGGAAGCGTCGCAGCGGGTGGTCCCCACCGCCGAGGGCGAGATCGCGCCGGGCGAGACGCGCGCCTTCCGCGCAGTGTTCTACGACCCGCCGGTCTCCGCGGCGGAGTTCGGCGTCGACTTCGCCTGGGACGCGCCACGCCCCCCGGCGCGGAAGGCGGCGGCGGGTCGGACGGCGCCCGCGTCGGCGCCTGAGGCGGCCGCCCTCCCGCCTGCGCAGGCGCAGGCCCCGCGCGGGCCGGTCACGGACGCTGCGCCGCTGCCCGCCTCGAACCCTTACGCCCTGTCCGCCACCCGTTAGGGCGGACACGGCGCTGCGGCGCTTCTGTCGGACATGAACGCTCCGCCTCGTGCGCAGGATCTCTACGGCGGGCCGCCGTCCGGATGAGGTCGGCATGCGTTACGAAGCCCTGATGTCCACGCCCGCCGTTCCGCTCCGAGCCGCTTCCGCCATGCCCGAGGTCCTGCTCTCCCCCGCCGAGGTCGCCGCCCGCGTGGAGGCGCTGGCCGACGCCGTGCGCCCGCACGTCGACGACGAGAGCGTGGTGGTGTGCCTGCTCACCGGCGGCCTGTGGTTCGCCGCCGACCTGACGCGCGCCCTCTCGCGCCGCGGCGCGGACCCGCTGTTTGACGCCCTGTGGCTCGCCTCCTACGGGGACGAGACGTCGTCCTCCGGCCGGGTCGTGGAGCGGGCGGGGCTGCAACGGCCCGTCGCCGGGCGGCGCGTGCTGGTGGTGGACGAGGTGATCGACAGCGGCCTGTCGCTGCTGGCCGCGCGGCGCATCTGCGAGCGGGCGGGGGCCTCGGAGGTGAGGATCGCCGTATTCGCGTCCAAGCCGTGGCCGACCCCGCGGGAGGTGACGCCCGACTTCGTCGCCTGGGAGGCGCCCGGCCGCTTCCTGGTGGGCTATGGGATGGACGACGCGGGCCGCCTGCGCGGCCGCCCCGGCGTGGAGGCGCTCGACTGATGGCCGACCCCGACGACCCCCGCCCGCCCCTGCCGCCCTTCACGGCGGAGACCGCGGGCCGCAAGGCGCGCGCGGCGGAGGACGCCTGGAACGGCCGCGACCCGGAGAAGGTGGCGCTCGCCTACACGCCGGACAGCGTATGGCGGAACCGGTCGGAGTTCCTGCAGGGCCGCGCGGAGATCGAGGCGTTCCTGCGCCGCAAGTGGGCGCGCGAACTCGACTACCGGCTGGTCAAGGAGCTGTGGGCGTTCACCGGCGACCGCATCGCCGTGCGCTTCGCCTACGAGTTCCACGACGAGGCGGGATCGTGGTTCCGCGCCTACGGCGACGAGAACTGGGAGTTCGCCGACGACGGCCGGATGAAGCGCCGCATCGCCAGCATCAACGACCTGCCGATCGCCGAGGCCGACCGCCTGTTCCGCTGGCCCCAGGGCCCGCGCCCGGCGGATCACCCGGGCTTGAGCGGGCTGGGGCTGTAGCGGCTCAGTCCGCCGTCCTCTCCGTGATGACCTTGAAGCCGGTGAGGCGGGTCGAGCCGAAGGTGGTGGATATAGCCACGTCCGCCGCGTCGCGCCCCACGGCCATGAGGACGCGGCCGATGCGCGGCCTGTTGTGGCGGGCGTCGAAGGTGCGCCAGGCGCTGCCCAGCCACACCTGGAACCAGGCGGAGAAGTCCATGGCCGCGTGGATCCGCGCCACGCCGATGTCGCCCAGGTATCCCGTGACGTAGCGCGCCGGGATGTTCATGCAGCGGCACAGGGTCACCGCCAAGT
>CAXTCO010000297.1:0-3247 GCA_964242255.1 uncultured Caulobacteraceae bacterium
CCGAGCACGCCGTCATGCAGGCGCTGGCCGCCGGCGACCGCGACGCCTTCCTCGACGCCGAGCGCGACATGCGCCGCCTCTCCCGCCTGCCGCCCTACGGCCGGCTGGCGGCGGTGATCCTGTCCTCGGCCGATCCGCAGGCGCTGGAGGCCTACGCGCGCACCCTGGCCGCCGCGGCGCCCGACGCGGAGGGCGTGGACGTCTACGGCCCCGCGGACGCGCCGCTGGCGCTGGTGCGCGGGCGGCGGCGCAAGCGCCTGCTGGTGCGCGCCGAGCGCTCCGTCGACATCCAGGCCTTCCTCAACACCTGGCGCGCCCGCGCCAAGCCGCCCAACGCCGTGCGCCTGACGGTGGACGTGGACCCCTACAGCTTCCTGTAAAGCCTCCCTGGTCGGCACGCTTTCTTCACGGGCTCGGCGGTACGCTGAAGCGTGTCAGGAACTCCGCGACGTCAGCGGCGGCCTGCCCGCTGGAGCGTGTCCCCATGTCCGCCACCGCCTGCCAGGGCTGCCGCGACGGTCAAGCCTTCCCCGTCCCGTTCACCATGGCGTTCCAGCCGATCGTGGACCTGGGGAGCGGCGCGCTGTGGGCCTACGAAGCCCTGGTGCGCGGTCGCGAGGGCCAGGGAGCGCTCCACGTGCTCGACGCGGTGGACGCCACCAACCGCTACGCTTTCGACCAGGCCTGCCGCGTGCAGGCGATCACGCTGGCCGCGCGGCTGGGCGTGGCGGACCGGGGTGCGCTGCTCTCCATCAACTTCCTGCCCAGCGCGGTGTACGAGCCCAAGGCCTGCATCCGCGCCACCCTGGCCGCCACGGCGGCGACGGGCTTCCCCGTGCAGAACGTCGTGTTCGAGTTCACCGAGGGCGAGCAGGTCGACGACGCGCACCTGCAGCGCATCATCACCAGCTACAAGGCGATGGGCTTCAAGACCGCCATCGACGACTTCGGCGCCGGCTTCTCCGGCCTGACCCGCCTGGCCAAGTTCCAGCCGGACGTCGTCAAGATCGACATGGAGCTGGTGCGCGGGATCGACCGCGACCGCGTGCGCCGCGCCCTGGTCCGCTCCATCGCCTCGGCCTGCGGGGAGTTGGGCGTGGCCGTCTTGGCCGAGGGCATCGAGACCGCCGACGAGAGCGCCGCCCTGCGCGAGCTGGGCGTCGAGCTGCAGCAGGGCTACCACTTCGCCCGCCCCGGCCTCGAGGCGCTGCCCGAGCCGGCGCATCTCGCCCCGGGCGACGCCCCGGCGGTGCTGGCGGCCTAGCGTCGGCGGCCGGCCGATCCCGGGGCGGTCCCGGTCTCAGCCGGGGACGACACGCTCGCCCCGCGCGTCCGGATCGACGTCGTCCGACGGTCCCGACCCGCGCCGCCGCCGGCTGCGGGCGGCCATGTTGAGCAGCTCCACGGCCACGGAGAAGGCCATGGCCGTGTAGATGTATCCTCTCGGCACGTGGAAGCCGAAGCCGTCGGCGATCAGCGTCATGCCGATCATCAGCAGGAAGGCCAGCGCCAGCATCACGATCGAGGGGTTGCGCCGCACGAAGGCGGCCAGCGGGCCCGACGCCGCCATCATCAGCGCCACCGCGACCACGACGGCCGCCATCATCACCGGCAGCCGGTCGGTCATCCCCACGGCGGTCAGGATGCTGTCGAACGAGAAGACGAGGTCCAGCGCGACGATCTGCACGAGGGCGGAAGCGAAGCCGAGCCGCCCGCCCGCCCGCCCGCCCGCCGCGGCGGGGCGGCCGGGCGCCACGGACTCGTGGATCTCGCCCGACGCCTTCCACAGCAGGAAGGCGCCGCCGGCGATCAGGATCAGGTCGCGCCAGGAGAAGGCGGTCTCGAAGGTGGGGCGCCCGTTCTCGACCGGGCCGTGGATGCCGAGGTCGAACACGGGCCGCGTCAGGCCGACGACCCAGACGATCGCCGACAGCAGCGCCAGCCGCATCAGCAGCGCCAGCGCCAGCCCGATCGTGCGGGTGCGTGCGCGGTGCGCCTCGGGCAGGCGGTTGGAGAGCAGCGCGACGAAGATCAGGTTGTCGATCCCCAGCACCACCTCCAGCACCACCAGCGTCAGCAGCGCGGCCCAGGCGGTCGGATCGGTGAGGAGGTGGACGGCGTCGCTCATGCGCGTGCGATCCTAGGGCCGCCGGGCCGCCGCCGCCATCGGACCGGCGCCGATCACCGGCCGTGCGCGCCGGCGACGGACCCAGGCTCGGCCGGCCGGGCCGGCCGCGGTTCGGTTGCGGCGCCCCGGCCTGCGTGCTATCCGCCCTGCGCACCCGAGGCGCGTGGGATCTCCGACCCGGCTTAGGGCGCTTGACCACGCCTTCCGGCCGTCTCTTCCGCCTGGACGCCTCCGCGTCCGCGGGATCTGCGGCGCATACGAGATCAAGAGCGCGCATTGGCCGACGACTCCACACATGCCGACGTGGGCGGCCGCTACGCGCGGGCTCTGTTCGAGCTGGCCGACGGCCAGGGCCGGCTCGCCGCGGTGGAGGGCGACCTCACCGCGCTGGAGACCGCCCGGCGCGAGAACGCCGACCTGCGCCGCCTGGTCGCCTCGCCCGCCTACGCCGCCGAGGACAAGGGCCGCGCCCTGGCCGCCGTCGCCAAGGCCGGCGGCGCCGACCCGCTGACCGCCAAGTTCCTGGGCCTTCTCGCCCGCAACGGCCGCGCTTCGGCCTTGCCGGCCGTGGCCAAGAGCTTCGCCGCGCTCGCAGCCGCGAAGCGGGGCGCGGTCGCCGCCGAGGTGACCAGCGCCGTGCCGCTCACCGACGCGCAGGCGACCGGCCTGAAGTCCTCGCTCCGCCAGGCGCTGGGCAAAGACCCGGAGCTCACCATCCGCGTGGACCCCGCCATCCTGGGCGGCCTGCGCGTGCGCGTGGGCTCCCGGCTGTACGACGCCTCCCTCAAGGGCCGGCTCGACCAGCTCAAGACCGCGCTCAAGCGCGCCTGATTGAACGCCAAGACGTAGGAAGAACGGACCGAACATGGACATCCGCGCCGCCGAGATCTCGGCCATCCTGAAGTCCCAGATCGAAGGCTTCGGCGAAGAGGCCGCCGTCAGCGACGTCGGCCAGGTGCTGAGCGTCGGCGACGGCATCGCCCGCGTGTACGGCCTGGAGACCGTGCAGGCCGGCGAGATGGTGGAGTTCCCCTCCGCCGGCGTGAAGGGCATGGCCCTGAACCTCGAGCGCGACAACGTCGGCGTGGTGATCTTCGGCTCCGACGCCGAGATCAGCGA
>CAXTCO010000298.1:0-3226 GCA_964242255.1 uncultured Caulobacteraceae bacterium
CGCCTGGTGGGCGCGGCTGCTGGCGCGCCCGACCCTGCGCGTCTTCGCCGCCGCCTGGCCTGAGCTGCGGCCCGGGCCGCCCCTCGTCCTGGCCGCCGCGGCCGTGGAGCTCGACGCCACCGGCGGCGACCGCACCTTCTGGGTCACCGACGCTCCCGGCCCCGCCGAGCGCGTGGAGGCGCAGCTGGGCGCCGCCGGCTTCGCCGCCGACCTCGCCGCCGAGGCGTCCGGCCTGCGCCTGTGGACGCTGGGCGGCTTCGTGCAGCCGCAGGACGTCCGCCTGGCCGACGCGCCCGGGCGGCTCACGGGGGTGGTCGGGGCCGCGCCGGGTCCTGTCGTCTAAGCCCCTCGCGCGACGGGCGGAAACCGTCTAGGCGGCGCCGCATGACGACGACGCCCGCGCCCGAACACCGTGACGCCCCGCACCCGAAGGCGGGCCTGCTCGACATCGCCCCCTACGTCCCCGGCAAGGCCAAGGCGGCCGGCCACGCGCACCCGCTGAAGCTCTCCGCCAACGAGAACGCGCTGGGCTGCAGCCCCCAGGCGACCGCCGCCTACGTGGAGGCGGCGTCGCGGCTGCACCTCTACCCCGACCCGCGCACGGACGCCCTGCGCCACGACGTGGCCGCGCGCTTCGGGCTGGAGCCCGAGCGGCTGATCTTCGGCTGCGGCTCGGACGAGGTGTTCGCGCTCCTGTGCCAGACCTTCCTGGAGCCCGGCGACAACGCCGTGCAGACGGAGTTCGGCTTCTTCGCCTACCGCATCAACATCCGCGCGGCGCAGGCGCAGGTGCGCTTCGCCGATCAGCCCGGCCGCCGCATCGACGTGGACGCCCTCCTGTCCCGCGTGGACGACCGCACGCGCCTGGTGTTCCTCGACAACCCCGGCAACCCCACAGGCGCCTGGATCGGCGAGGCCGAGGTGCGCCGTCTGCACCGCGGCCTGCCCGCCGACTGCCTGCTCGTGCTGGACGGCGCCTACGCCGAGTGCGTGGACGACCCCGCCTACACGGACGGGCTGGAGCTGGCGCGGGGGGCTCCGAACGTGGTCTGCACCCGCACCTTCTCCAAGCTCTACGGCCTCGCGGGCGTGCGGACGGGCTGGGCCTACGGGCCGCAGGCGGTGATCGACGCCATGGACCGCATCCGCGCGCCCTTCAACATCACCGTCCCGGCCCAGGCGTGCCTGGGCGCGGCGCTCGCCGACCGCGACTTCCTGCGCCGCTCGCAGGAGCTGGTGTGGAGCGGGCGCGCGCGCCTGGACGCCGCGATCCGCGGCCTCGGCAACGCCGGAGTGGCGACCTACCCGGGCCAGGGCAACTTCCTGCTGATGCGCCTCGATCCCGACGGGGGCCGCACCGCCGCCGACGCCGAGGCGTTCCTCGCCGACCGCGGCGTTCTGGTGCGAGGTCTGGCGAACTACGGCCTGGGCGACTCGATCCGCATCACCGTCGGCTTGCCCGAGCAGAACGACGCGGTGGTCGACGCACTGCGGGCGTTCCTGACGACGTGAGGCCGCCCGGGCGGCTCAGATGCCCGCGCCCATGTCGGCGAAGACGCGGTCGAGCGGAGTGGTCGGCTGCTGCGACATGCGGGCCGTCAGCCCGTCGACCTGGGCGGTGATCTCGGGCACGGCGGTCACCTCCCACAGGGACGGGCGGGTGAGGCCGCCCACCGCCATGAGCCAGGGGGAGGGCTCGCCGTCCGCGCCGATCACCGCGCAGCGCTGCGTGGCGAGGCCGAGCCCCAGCTCGTCGCCCTGGATCAGGCCGGCGCGGCGCAGGCGGCCGAACAGGGGCGCCTCCGTGGCCTCGTAGTCGCTGCGCGGGCCGGTGCAGTTGAAGACGCGGGTGAACGGGCCGAGCACCTCCTCGCCGCCGTGGCCGCGCAGGCGGACCCGCGCGCCTGCCGCGCCGTCGGCGGATGCGGGCTCGGCGCCGACGATGCGGCCGGCGGCGAAGGCGAGCCGCCCGTCCGCGACCAGGGCGTCCAGGGCGTCGGCCACGCGGGGCGCCATGCGGTGGCGGTGCACGTCCCACAGGGCGCGGCCGTGACGCAGGAAGCGGCGGCGCGCCTGCAGGCTCCAGCCGCGCCACACGCGCGCCACGTCGGGCCGCGCCGCGTCGAACACGCGCTGCCACGGAACACCGGCGGCCTGCGCCCGGGCGATCTCGCCGCGCACGAGGCGCAGGGCGGCGAGCGGCGTGACGGGCGCGGCGTCTCCGAGGAACGGACCCCAGGCGCCGCCCGACCTGTGCCTCTGAGGCCGCCAGCCGTGGCGCGACACGGCGGTCACCGGCCCACGGTGGCCGGAGCCGGCCAAGCGCAGCGCGATGTCCACGGCCGTGAGCCCCGCGCCGACCAGCAGCACGGCCTCGTCCGGGGCCAGGCCGTCCAGGGCGTCGGCGGCCCAGGGGTCGGCCACGAGCTCCAGGGCGGGTTCGGCGGCGCGCAGGCGGGCGAGGGGGCCGGGGCCGGGGGCCGGGTTGCCCGTGGCCAGCACCACGACGTCGCCCTCCACCTCGCGCCCGTCCTCCAGCACCACGCCGCGGCGCGGGGCGTCGAGCGGACGGACGGCCTCGCCGCGCAGGCGCCGCACGCCGTGCTCCGCGCCGCCGGCGCACAGGGCGTCGGCGAGCCGCGCCTCCACATACCGGCCGAACAGGGCGCGCGAGACGTAGGCGTCCTCCAGCCGGCCGCCGCTCTCGGCCAGGGCGTCCGACAGGTCGGCGCCGGACGCGCGCAGCCAGTCGGCGAAGGCGGGGACCAGCCCGCATTCCATGCGGCTGACCGGCACGTTGAGCAGGTGTTGCGGCGCGCAGGCGCCGTAGGCCAGGCCCGGCCCCGCCCGGCGGCGCGCCTCGATCAGGCGGATGCGGTCCTGCGGACGGGCGCGGGTCAGCTTCAGCGCCAGCAAGGCGCCGGCGTAGCCGCCGCCGACGATCACGGTGGTGACGGGGGCGTCCTGAGCGGTCGGCACGGCTGAGGGCGCGCCGGCGGCGGTCAGCGGGTGGGGACCGGCGTCTCGCCGCGGTAGTCGTAGAAGCCGCGGCCCGCCTTGCGGCCCAGCCACCCGGCCTCGACGTACTTCACCAGCAGCGGGCAGGGGCGGTACTTGCTGTCGGCCAGCCCGTCGTGAAGCACGTTCATGATGGCCAGCACCGTGTCCAGCCCGATGAAGTCGCCCAGCTCCAGCGGGCCCATGGGGTGGTTGGCGCCCAGCTTCA
>CAXTCO010000299.1:0-3212 GCA_964242255.1 uncultured Caulobacteraceae bacterium
CGGCGGCGCTCAGGGCGGAGCTGACGCGGCCGGCCGCGCCCGCGCCAGGGCCGGCGGAGGCGGACGGGCTCGGCGCCTTCCGCCTCTCACCCGTGGCGGCGGCCTACCTGGCGCTGTTCGACGCCGTCGCGCCGCCCGCTCAGCGGGGGTAGCGCAGGGCGATGCGGATCGTGGTCTCGCCCGGCCCGACCGTGAAGCGCACCCGGTCGAACGCGGGCAGGCCCGTCACCGCCGGGGCGTCGTTGGAGAAGCCGTAGCCCTCGGCGGGCATGCCGAGCAGGGTGCGGTCGAACCGGCCGTCGCCGTTGCTGTCGTGGTAGACGGCCGCGGCGTAGCGGCCGGGAGCGGGCAGCTCGAAGCACCCCTCCGTGGTCGGCGCGCGGGCGGGCAGGCGCACCCGCGCCAGCTTGCCCTTCGGCGCGAGGAAGCGCCGGGCGTCGTCGGGGTAGACGGTCAGCACCATCTCGCCCTGGGCGGCGCGCACGTGGGTCACCTCCAGCCGCAGCCGCGCGCCCGCGGGCGTCCCGACGCACGCCGCCGGCTGGGCGTGAGCGGCCGAAGCGCCCGCCAGGGCGGCGGCGAGGATGAGGGCGGAGCGGAGCGGGAGGGCCGGCATGGCGCCCTTCCTACACGCGCCGGGCGGCGGACGCGCGGCCTCAGCCGCGGACGGCGGCCAGGATCGCGCCGCCCGGGCCCGCCTGCACCAGCACGGCCGTGCGCGGCGGGCAGGCCGAAGCGCGCGGGGCCGCCGCTCCAGCCGCCCAGGCGCACCAGCTCCCGCAGGAGGGCGCAGGCCAGGACGAGGACGCGGATCACGGCCGGGCTCCGGTCGGGGGCGGGACGAGGAGGTCGGCCATCCGCGTCAGACGCCCGCGTACCATTCGTAGCCGCGGTCCTCCCAATAGCCGCCGCGGCCGCCGTAGAGGCCGGCCAGGGTGGAGCGGACCTCGACGCGCCGCACGTACTTGGCGTGCTTGTAGCCGAGCTGGCGCTCCACCCGCACGCGCAGCGGCGCGCCGTGGGCGATGTCGAGGGGTCGGCCGTTCATGGCGTAGGCGACCAGCGTCTGCGGGTGGAAGGCGTCGACCAGGTCCACGCTCTCGTAATACTGGCCTGGCGCCTGGCCTCCGCCCTTGGCGGGCTCGCCCTCCAGGTTGTCGGCGCAGTGGAAGGCGACGTACTTCGCGCCGGGCGCCATGCCCGCGGCCTTGAGCAGCAGGCCGAGGGGAACGCCCGTCCACTGGCCGATGGCGCTCCATCCCTCCACGCAGTCGTGGCGCGTGATCTGGGTGCGGGCGGGCAGGCGGCGCAGGTCGCCGAGCGACAGGTCCATGGGGCGGGCGACCAGGCCGTCGATCCGCAGCCGCCAGTCGGCGAAGTCCGTCGCCACGTGGCCGGCGTAGTCATCGCCGGAGGGGTGGAGCGTGCCGTTGGGCTTGAATCGCGGCGACAGGTCGGCGGGCGAGTACTCCCGCGCCAGGGCGCCCCCGGAGAGCAGGAAGCGCTGGCTGGCGAGGGACCAGGCCTCGCCGTGCGCAAGCACGTGCTGCACGTGGCCGTCCGCCGTCAGCTTGTCGGCGTCGAACACCTTGGAGCAGGCGGAGAGCGCCAGCCCTCCCCCGCCCGCCGCCAGCAGCGCGCGGCGCCGCGTCAGGAGCGCCACGTCAGCGGTCCTCGCCCACGGGGCCGGCGTGCCGCCCGTCGTCGGGGGGCACGGCGTAGCGGCCGGTGACCATGGAGCGCACCTCGTTCCACGGCCCGGCCAAAACCACCTCCACGAGGTGGATGACGATGAACAGCACGATGGCCGAGGCGAACAGGAAGTGCAGGGTGCGCGCCGACTGGCGGCCGCCGAACAGGTCGGGCAGCCAGCGCGCGAAGGCGTCGATCCCGGGCGACATGGACAGGCCCGTGGCCACCATCCCCGCCACCGCCGTGATCAGCCCGAGGTAGGCCAGCCGCTGCAGCACGTTGTAGCGCTTGGCCGCCTCGCCGACGGGGTGCCGGAGCCGGACGTGGTCGAGCACCGAGCGCGGGATCGCCTTCAGGTCGCCCCATGTCGGCCAGAGGTCGCGCTGCACGTGCCGCGAGGCGAGGCTCCAGGCCAGGTAGGCGAGGCCGTTGAGCGACAGGATCCAGGCCAGGAAGAAGTGCCAGTGGCGCGCATCCGCCAGGTCCGTGCCGGTCGGGATCGTGATCCAGGCGGGCCAGGCCCGCGCCTGCCACCCCTCGCCGACCCGCGACCAGCCGAGCACGCCCGTGGTGTCCAGGTGCAGCGGCCCGACCGTCAGCTCGCCGCGGGTGGCGCCCCCCGGCCCCGGAAGCGTGTGGATGGACAGGAACGCGGGGTCGAGCTCGCTGCCGAACCGCCCCCAGTAGAGCTGCGGGTGGGCGTTGAAGATGTTCAGGCCCGTGCCGATCAGGAGGAAGACCACCAGCGCGTTGACCCAGTGGGCCAGCCGCACGGGCGCGGAGTGCCGGTGGATCACTTCGCGCCGGGGCCGGCGGCGGGGCGCCGGCGGGGCGAGGTCGAGAGGAAGGTCCGCGCTCATCACACCTTCTCTAGCGCCCGACCTGGGCGCAATTGGCGCGCCTGGCCCAAGGGCGCGGAGTGAGGACCGCATTCCAGCAAGAACGGGCGGTGCGGAGCAAGATCCGCAGCCGTCCGCGCGCCGCAGAGCCTGTAAGGACGGCCGCTCCCCCGGCGAGGAGCCGCCCATGCGCGCCGTCACGCCCCAGGGCTGGGCCGGCGGGCTGTCCGGCCCGCCGCTGCTGACGCACGAGGGGCGCCGCTCCGGCCTGATCCGCCGCTGGCGCGGGACGGAGGCGGCCATGAGCCGGCCGCCCCTCGCCCCCCGCTACGTCGTGCTGCACCCGGGCCGCCCCGAGCGGGTCACGCGCACGGGCGACGGCCGCAGCGCGGCCCGCGACGTGGACGAGGGCGCGCCCGCCATCGTGCCTGCGGGCACGCGCCCGGCCTGCGGGCGCCGCGCCGCCGGTTAAGGGTGTCCACACACCCGGCGCCTAGGATCCGGGGGCCTTTCGACTCGGATCGCCATGACCCGTCTCCACCCGTCGCCCGTGATCCTTCGCGCCGCGGGCGTGGGCGTGCTGAGCTCGGCGGCCACGGCGCTCGCCGTGTTGGCCGCAACGCGGCTGTCGCCCGGCGCCACGGCGTTGGCGGCCGCGGGAGGCGTCGCGGTGGGCGGGGC
>CAXTCO010000300.1:0-3196 GCA_964242255.1 uncultured Caulobacteraceae bacterium
CTGGAGCCCCTGTCCGGCCGGGTGGAGCGCGACCGCCGCCTGCGCGTGGCCTGGTTCCACCAGCACCAGATCGAGGCGCTGGACCCGGCCGAGACTCCCCTCGACATCCTGCGCCGGAGCCTGCCGGACCTCGGTGAGGCGGAGCGGCGCTCGCGCCTGTCGCAGTTCGGCCTCGCCACGGCCAAGCAGGAGACCACGGCCGCCGACCTCTCCGGCGGCGAACGCGCCCGCCTCCTGCTGAACCTCGTGGCCATGGACCGGCCGCACGTTCTGATCCTCGACGAGCCCACCAACCACCTGGACATCGACAGCCGCCGCGCCCTGCTGGACGCCCTCAACGACTACGAGGGCGCCGTGGTGCTGATCACCCACGACCGCTCGCTGATGGAGCTGGTGGCCGACCGCCTGTGGCTCGCCGCCGACGGCCGGGTGGAGCCCTACGAAGGCGACATGGAGGCCTACGCCAAGCTGGTGCTCGACCGCGCCCGGCTGGCGGCGCGCACGGGCGCGGTGTCGTCAGAGCCCGGCGGGGCGTCGCAGCGAGACCAGCGCAAGGCGGCGGCCGAGGCCCGCACCCGCGTCGCCCCGCTGAAGCGCGCGGCGGAGGCCTTGGAGAAGCGCATGGACGCCCTCACCGCCCAGCTCTCCAAGTTCGACGCGGAGCTCGCCGACCCCGCCCTGTTCACTCGCGACGCCCCTCGCGCCGTGAAGCTCGGCAAGGCGCGCGCGGACGCCGCAGACGCCCTCGCAGCGGTGGAGGAGGAGTGGATGGAGGCGGCGCAGGCCTACGAGACGGCGCGGTCCCAAGCCGGCTGACGGAGACTGACGGAGAGCGTCTCCGCGCTCAGACGGTCGGTCCGCGTCGCCCCTCCGCTTCGCCCGGTCCCACTCGCCCGCTCCGCAAGGGAGGACCTAGCCTGCCGGCTGAAACCGGGTCAGCACGGCGAGGTCGGGACGGCTCAGGCCGCCACGGGCGATCATCCCCGGCGCAACGGCGGCCGCCACGGCCAGCAGCGTCACAAGCCAGCCTTCCCAGGTGGGGGGCGTGACGCCCCAGCCGATGCGCTTGGGCCGCGCCACTCACCGACGGGGTGCGTCCAGCGAGGCCGCTTCATCCGCAGCTCACCTTGGTCACGAGGCGGGTGGCGCCGTCGTAGGTGATGGTCTGACGGTCGGGCTCGACTTCCGGCGTGACCGGGCAGGTGGTGCAGACCACGCGGCGATGGGACATGTCGACGGGGATCGGGATCTCCGTACGCGGCTTGCCGACGAGGTACGCGAGGTCGGCCGCGCCGCAGGTGTCGGCCGGCGCGGCCGCCGCCGGGGATGGAGCGGGCTCCGCCGCCGCCGTGCCGGCGGGCGCGGGCGCGGGCGCGGTGAACGTCGGCGCCTTGGGAAGCGCCGTACGGTGGTCGGCGGCGTCCACCGGCAGCCGGTCAGCGCAGGCGGCCAGGACGAGCGTCGCCGCCACCAGCGCGGCCGGACGCCTCACGCGCGCTTCTCCCATCGGCCCGCCTCCGTCTGCGTCCAGTACGACAGGGCCGCGCCCGTCTTCTTGAGCGCTTTCCAACGCCCGCGGGCCGCCTTCAACGCCGCCTCGTCGCGCCCGTCGAACAGGTCCAGCACGCGGGCGAAGCCGGAGAGGTCGCCCGCGGCCGCCCCGTCGAGCAGGAACAGCGCCTGCGCCCCGTTCGGATTGTCGTCGGCGCCGGAGGTCAGCAGCACCGGCTGGCGCTCGGCGTGCGGCTCGGTGGCCAGCCCGTGCGGGACCACCACGTCGGGCCGCTGAGTCCACAGCTTGGCGTCCAGAGCCGCGAGCCGCGCCGCATCCGCGGAGCGCACCAGCGCCCGCCAACCCCGCGCCAGCGTGCGATCCAGCAGGAGGGGCAGCACCTCCTCCGGCCCGGAGCGCTCCAGGTGGTAGAACCAGACCTCGGGCGCGCCGTCAGCCACGCTCGTGGACGTCGCGCACCCAGCGGTCGAGCAGGCGCACGCCGAAGGCGGTCGCGCCCTCCGGGATCGTCGGCGAGAGCGGCGCGCTCTTGCGCCAGGCGGTGGAGGCGATGTCCAGGTGCGCCCAGGGCGTGTCGCCGGTGAAGCGGCGCAGGAGCAGGGCGGCGTGGATCGAGCCGCCCGCGCGGCCGCCGATGTTCTTCATGTCGGCCACCGGGCTGTCGAGCAGCTTGTCGTAGGCGTCGGCCAGCGGCATCCGCCACAGCCCCTCCTTCTCGGCGGCGGAGGCGGCGAGGAGCCCCTCCGCCAACGCCTCGTCGCTGGCGTAGAGGCCGGCGTAGTCGTGGCCCAGCGCCACGATGATCGCCCCCGTCAGGGTGGCGAGGTCGACCATGCAGCGGGGCTTGTGCGTCTCCTTGGTCCACCAGAGGGCGTCGACCAGCACCAGCCGGCCTTCGGCGTCGGTGTTGAGCACTTCGATGGTCTGGCCGCTCATGGAGGTGAGCACGTCGCCGGGGCGCATGGCCTTGCCGTCCGGCATGTTCTCGCAGAGCCCCATCACGCCCACGGCGTTCACCTTCGCCTTGCGGCCGGCCAGCGCGAGCATGAGCCCGGCCACGGCCCCGGCGCCGGCCATGTCCCACTTCATGTCCTCCATGCCGTCGGCCGGCTTGATGGAGATCCCGCCCGTGTCGAAGGTGAGGCCCTTGCCGACGAAGGCCACGGGCGCCGCCGAGGCGTCGTCCGCCCCGTTCCATCGCAGGGACACCAGCCGGCTCGGCCGCGCGCTGCCGTGGCCCACCGCCAGGAGCGAGCCCATGCCGAGCGCCTCCATGGCCGCCTCGTCCAGCACCTCGACCTCGAGCCCGACCGCGCCCGCGCGCTCCTGCACGCGCCGGGCGAACTCCTCGGGGAAGAGCACGTTCGGCGGCTCGGAGACGAGGTCGCGGGTGAACAGCACGCCGTCGGCCAGCGCCGCCCAGGGTGCGAAGGCGGCCTCGGCCGCGGCCGGATCGACCGTGGCGATCCGCACCGACGTGACCGTGGGCTTCGCCTCCGGCTTCTCCTTGGTGCGGTAGCGGTCGAAGCGGTAGGCGGCCAGGCGCACGCCCAGGGCGGCCCGGGCGGCGGCCTCCGGCTCCAGGTCGAAGGCGAGGGTGAGCGTCTCCGCGCCGCAGCCCTTCAGCGCGTGGAACGCCGTCGCCGCGGCGGCCTCGGCGGCGGCGGCGTCCCAGGCGTCGCG
>CAXTCO010000301.1:0-3187 GCA_964242255.1 uncultured Caulobacteraceae bacterium
TCGCTGCGCATCGCCGCCGCGCCCTGGCTGCGCGACGGCCTCGCCGACCCGACCGCCCTGCCGCCCGACCGCCGCCTTGGCCGCCGCGACTACGCGCTCCTGACGGACTGGCTGCAGCGCCTGCAGCGCGCCCTGGCCGAGATCGCCGGCGAGCGGGCGAACGAGGCCACCTACAACGCCCTCAGCGCCGAGCTCGCCGCCTACGCCGCCGACTGCGCGCGCCTGGCGGGGGGCTTCGACCGCCCGATCCGGTTGGACGACGCCCCGCTGGTCCGCTCCGACGTGGCGCGCCTCTACCGCGAGCTGCAGCGCGCGCCCGTGGTCGATCCCGCCGCCTACCCGGAGGGCCACAGCGACTGCGCCTTGGAGCTGCGCCCCGAGTTCGGCCGCGAGTTCGCCGCGCCGCCCGGAGCCGACGGCGCACGCCCCGTCTTCGCCGGCCTGATCCTGTTCGACCGCGAGTTGGCGCGCACCCTGAACCGCGCCCCGCAGGACGTGCACGTCTGGCGCGAGCACACCCTGCAGTCGCTGCTCGACGCGCCGGGCCTGCTCGCCCAGGTGCGCCGCGAGGCGGCCGACGCCGGCTGGCTCCTGGTCGAGCCGCAGGACTACTTCACACCGGAGTTCGCCCGCCTCGCCCCGGGTGTCGTGGTCGACGGCCACGACGACCCGTTCCGCGGGGCCGTGCTGCCCCTCTCTCCGCTGGCGCTCTGGAGCCTGCGCCCGCGCGAGGTGGTTCCCGCCATGCGCCTCGCCAGCACGGGGGAGGGCGACTCCACCGTCAGCCTCGCCCTGCCGCTGGCCGCCGGCCGCCTCACCCACCCGATCCAGCGCACCTACCGCACCGGCGCGGAGGGCGACGCGCCCTTCGCCGCCGAGCGCGTCAACGCCCAGTTCGGCGCCGTCTCCACCTGGCCGGACTTCGCCCAGCGCGGCTGGCGCTGGAACTTCCTGCGCCTGTCCTACAACCCCGGCATGACCGGCCTGCAGGGCCGCTTCGGCGTCTCCGCCGAGCGCATGGCCGAGGCCCTCGCCGCCGAGCCCGACGCCGGCCGCCGCGACCTCAAGGCGCGGAGTTGGTTCGACAGCTCCGGCCTGAAGCTGGAGGAGGCGGAGCACCGCCGCCCCGTCACCCCGCCCGCCTCCACCGGCGCGCCGAACGCCTTCGAGCGCCTGCGCTTCCGCGACTCGGAGGTGCTGGTGGAGGAGCTGCAGATCTCCGCCGCGGCGCCCGAAGCCGTGTGCATGGCCCGCAAGCGCTCCGCGTCGGACCGCGCCGCCCGCCCCGTCGGCCTGATCCTGCTGCGCCAGGAGCCGAGCCGCGCCCTGCAGCCGGGGAGCGCCGTGGTGGCCGTGGACTTCGGCACCACCAACACCGTGGCCTCGCTGAAGGGCGAGCCGGTGCGCTTCAGGAACCGCGTGCGCATGGCCATCCGCCAGCCGGCCAACGAGGAGGAGAACCGGCGCGACTTCAAGTGGAGCTTCGTCGACTTCTTCCCCCTGGCCGACCACGCCAGCCCCATCCCCACCGTCGCCAAGCGCCGCGAGATCGACGCGGGCGCCGACCCCGCGCTTCGCGCCGTGGCCGAGGCGCGCGACGAGCGTCCCCTGTTCAGCGACATGATCTTCTTCCAGCCCCCGCTGGGCGACCCGCTCAACCACCAGACGCGCCAGGACGTGGGCGAGCTGAAGCGCCGCCAGGGCTCGCTGCGCTTCAAGCTGAAGTGGTCCGGCGATCCGACCACCAAGGACATCAGCCGCCGCTTCCTGCGCGAGTTCATGCTGCTCACCGCCGCCGAGCTGGTCGACCGCGACCTGGACCCGGCGCGCGCCCGCTGGCGCTTCTCCTTCCCGGAGGCCATGGGCGCGCAGAACGAGCGGGGCCTGCGCCGCGACCTGATCCGCGCCTGGAACGACCTGTTCCCCGACCGCGCCGCGCCCGAGAGCGACGACCACCGCGTGCGCCCGCTCACCCCCGAGTCGGCGGCCGCGGCCAAGTACTTCCTGAACTACGTGGAGGGCGGGGCGGCCTCGGGCGTGGTCAACGTGGTGCTCGACATCGGCGGCGGCACCACGGACATCGCCATCGTGAGGAAGTCGGAGGCGCCGCTGTGGCGCGGATCGTTCCGCTTGGCGGGCGGCGACTTCCTGACCCACTACCTCATGAACAACCCGGAGTATTTCCGCCACCTGCAGCTGGACGACCTGGCCGAACTGCGCGCCAGTTTCTCCTCCGAGTGGTCCACGCTCTACGGGGCGGAGGATGACGTCCTGCAGGACTTCGGCGAACTCCTGTTCTCCGACAGCCGCTTCGCCCGCGCCATGGCCGAGCGCTACGACGTGGTGAAGGACACGGCGGAGGGCCGCGGCCTGCGCCACAGCGCCTTCGTCTTCATGGGCGGGCTCGCCTGGTACGTGGGCCTGGTCGCGCGGCGGCTGGTGGCGGAGGGCCGTATCCGGCCGGAGGAGCTGGGCGCCGTCAGCTTCGGCATGGGCGGGCGAGGGGCCACCCTGTTCCGCCACCACCAGGCCGCCGCGTCCGGCCGGCCGTCGCCGCTGAACGACCTGCTGGGCCTGTTCCTCGCCGCCGCCGGCGTCGATCCGGCCGCGCATCCGCACCGCGCGGTGCTGTTCTCGCGCCAAGCCAAGACGGAGGTGGTGCTCGGCATGGCGGGCGAGGGCGCGGCCGACCTCGACGAGCTGCAGCTCCTGTCCGAGCCGCCCGCCAGCCGCTGGACGCCCCTCGGCGAGGCGGTCGCCGTGGAGACGGCCGACGGCCCGACGCAGCTGCCCGCCGACGCGGACGCCGCCGCCCTGGCCGGCGTGACGCGCGCGGGCGTCCCGGGCGAGCTGGCGGAGTTCAAGCGCTTCCTGCGCGCCCTGCGCGAGCTCGCCGGCTTGCAGGTGGACCTGCGCCCAGGCGCCTCCGGAGGCGCCCGCGACGGGGCGGACGACTTCCTGCGCACCAAGCTGCACGCCCACCTCGCCGCCGTGGCCGCCCAGGTGCGTGCGCTTCGGCCCGGCGACCGTCCGCCCGCCTTCGAGCCGCCGTTCGTCGTGCTCCTGCGCGCCCTCCTCGACCGCCTGGGCCTGCCCGCCGCCGAGCGCCGCACCCGCGTGTCTGCGGAGGACGTGTGAGGGGGGCGGCGGCGCTCGCGGCGCTCGCGGCGGTCGCGGCGTGCTGGGC